>NZ_CP146078.1 GCF_037023725.1 Pseudomonas bubulae | reverse complement strand
ATGCTTGTGTTTCGCGCCGCTGAACAGCTTGACCAGGATGCGGTCGTGCAGATCCACCAGCTCATCAATCACGGTTGCAGTGCTCTCCAGTACCACGGCGGCCAGGGTCGCATAACGTCGCTGCGGCTCGAACTTGCCAAGGTCTTTGGGCGTCATCTGCCCACCCTCGCGGGCCAGCTTGAGCAGGCGGTTCTGGTGGATGTGCCGGCCAAGGCCTTCGGGCAAGTCCACCAGCTGAAATGTCTTCAGCCGTTCGATGTGCTCAAGCATGTGGCGGGAGTTGGGTTTCAGCGGTGCCTGCCGCAGCCAGGTCAACCAGGTGATGCTGCTGCCGGCCTTGAGCTTAAGCAACTCGTCCAGCTTGGCCCGATGCGAGTCGGTGAGAGGTTCGACCAGGGCGCGGTAGACCCGCCGATTGGCTCGCGCAATGGCTTCCGAGCAGGCCCGGTCAATCACGCTCAGCGCCGGCAGGATGCGTCGTTTCTGCCGTAGGCTCTCCAGGGCCTGACCGGCCAGCAGCAAGCCTTTGTCGGTCTGCTGGGCCAGCTCGGTTAGCTCGCGCACCAGGGCGCGGAAGTCGGACAGGCCGAACGGGGCCAGTTGCAGGTAGGTGCGCAGTTCCTGGGCATGCTCGCGACGGGTCACGTCGCGCTCGCCGTACTTTGCCCAGCTCGCCGGCTCGGCCTGGACTTGCTTCGCCACCCACAGGATGACCGGCTCGGGCAGCTCGCTGTCGGTTCCCAGCGCGTAACCGGGGTAGCACAGCAGGCAGAGCTGCACGGCGAAGCCGAGGCGGTTGGCGTCGCCGCGTCGCTGGCGGATCAGCGACAGGTCGGAGTCGTTGAAGGTGTAGTAGCGGATCAGGTCATCCTGGCTTTCCGGCAGCGCAAGCAGGGTGTCCCGCTCCGTGGCCGAGAGGATCAAGCGACGCGGCATGTGTCAGTCGTCCGTGCGGAGGTACTGGTAGAGGGTTTCCCGGCTGATGTTGAACTCGCGGGCAAGCTGCGCCTTGGGCTCGCCGGCCGTCGCTCGCTGCCGCAGGGTAGCAGCCTGCTCATCGGACAGGGCTTTCTTGCGGCCCCGGTACGCGCCACGCTGCTTGGCCAAGGCGATGCCCTCACGCTGCCGCTCGCGGATCAGGGCGCGCTCGAACTCAGCGAAGGCCCCCATCACCGACAGCATCAGGTTGGCCATCGGCGAGTCCTCGCCAGTGAACACCAGGCCCTCCTTCAGGAACTCGATGCGCACGCCGCGCTGAGTCAGCTTCTGTACCAAGCGACGCAGGTCATCGAGGTTGCGGGCCAGCCGATCCATGCTGTGCACCACCACTGTATCGCCTTCGCGGACGAAGCTCAGCAGCGCTTCGAGCTGGGGGCGCTGGGTGTCCTTGCCCGATGCCTTGTCGGTGAACACCTTGCTCACCTGGGTTTGTTCCAGCTGGCGTTCCGGGTTCTGGTCAAAGCTGCTGACCCGGACGTAGCCGATGCGGTGCCCCTGCACGATGTCTCCTTGGTTGAAGGCGGCTTAAGTGCACTTTCTGTTCCGTTGTGCCTCAAAGCCCATTTCTGTCAGGCTGAAATCTATGACCTTCGCGGGCATGTGTCAACGAATGCGAAAGACCACTCTATTCTGACGACTCGGAGCGGCCTTGCCTGACGTCCGGTTAGGGTATAGCTCAATATGACACATGGCTGCAAATCGCTAATTTTCCAACTATAAAGAGCTATGCTCTCAAGAAGCGGTTGCGCTAACCTATTGTGATGGACACACCAAATAACTCACTGCATGAGGCAACCCATGAAAAAGCAATTAAAAATAATTCTGCTCGCGTCCCACCTGGCTCTGTTTGGCGCGGGAGTTGGGCTAGGGATCTATATACTTCCGATTTTGACAGCACAAGAAAACGCCACCATCGCCGAAATTGAAGAAGTGCAAAAGGTGGCAAAGTATAGCGGAGAGTTCAAGAAAGATCAGAAAGGCAGCGACGCCCTTCACTGGGCGAATGGACAACTTTTTGTTACGGATAACGAAATTGTATTTAAAGGTGATGTAGCACCTGGTCCAGACTACAAAATTTACCTGACAAAGAAACAAGCCACCGACAAAGAATCGTTTTTGGACATAAAGAAAGAAGCAATTCTGATTGGCGAATTGAAAAACTTCGGGAATTTCAAGAAAACCATTCCTGCAAGCGTCAACGTCAACGAGTTTACAACGGTCCAAATATGGTGCGAGCATTTCTCTAAGTTCATCGGCTCCGCAAAATATCAGTAAACAAGCTTAAACTTGGATCTTGCCTGTTCACGAATAACATGCGCCTCATGCCAATGGAAATTAAAGTCTTGCCGGGCATGAGGCCTCCCCTCCACGTCTAGATTCTTGAAGTCAAAATTGACCTCAACCGACCCTCAGACACTGACTACGATGCCTGCATACCCTGAAGCGGTTCACCAGATGGGCTTGCGACAGAGATAAGTACGCGCCAACCTCAGATGCCGCTAAGGCTCTATACGCCGCCTTATCGGAATGGGTGGAATTTTGCGCGCGAGCGTCTAATGTTATCCAAGAGCGAGGGCTCTGATTAGTCCCGTCTCCCATGAAGATTCGCAGACTAAGACCAGTATAAATTGGGCCCCAAGTATTATTTTATTTGCACAAAGGTAATGATTATGTTTTTCAATAAAAACAAACAACTGCTGGACACAGAAAATAAGCTCTCAGAACTACAGCGGCAGCTTGATTCAATAAGTCGAAATGTCGCGGAAATCAGATTCAGGCCAGACGGGAGCGTAATCTATGCGAGCAATATCTTTCTAGAGATGCTTGGTTACAAACTCGAAGAAATAGCAGGGCAGCACCACAGAATTTTCTGCGAAAAGAATTATGCTAACACAGCTGATTATTCGCGCTTCTGGCAGAAATTGGCTGACGGCCATCTTCAATCAGGTTTATTTAGGCGGCTGCGCAAAGACGGTAACTTAGTATTGATTGAGGCTACTTATATTCCAGTTCAAAATCAAGATGGAAAAGTTATTGAAATCATTAAGATTGGCTCAGATGTCACTCAGAGAGAAAACGAGTTACTCTCACTAAGAGCCGTCCATGCAGCCATCTCCCGCTCGATGGCGGAGATCGAGTTCACACCTAACGGTGACATCCTGCATGCAAATGAGAATTTCCTCCGTGCTATGGGTTATCGCCTCAGCGATATCAAGGGTCGACACCACCGAATGTTCTGTTTCGATAATTTTTATCAAGAAAATCCAAATTTTTGGCAGAGTTTAAAGGGAGGAACTTTTTTCAGCGGGCAATTTGAGCGCAAGACCGCATCGGGAGAGACCACCTATCTTGAGGCCACCTACAACCCCGTCATTGATGAAGCCGGCCAGGTTGTGAAAGTGTTAAAATTTGCCACCGACGTCAGCTCGCAGAAGCATAAGGCTGATGAAATCCGCCAGGCCGCAGAGCTTTCCTTCACCACCGCCGAGGAGACATCTCAAATTTCCGTGCGGGGCATGGAGTCCCTTGCTAGTTCAATTGAACTATCTCAGGGTACATTTAATTTAATAAACGGTGCGGTTATTTCGATTACACAGCTAAATGCTCAGGCTAAAGATATCGAGAAAATTGTTACCATCATCCAAGGCGTGGCAGAACAAACTAACTTACTAGCACTTAACGCCGCAATTGAAGCTGCCCGAGCGGGTGAAATGGGCCGAGGCTTTGCTGTAGTAGCCGACGAGGTTCGTCAGTTGGCAGCTCGAACTAGCAGTGCCACCGTGGAAATCCAGAATGTGGTAACTGCTAACGGAAAGCTTACTCAGCAACTGAATATAGATATGAACAGCATCGCTAGAAGCGCCGAAGAAAACAACGATCAGATCGCAACTGTAACAACTATTATGCGTGAAATCAGTGACGGTGCAGACCATGTTGCCCGTACCGTATCGACGTTGTTCAAAGACAATAGCTAGTGTCCAGTTTTAGGCAAAATCAGGATCGGAACTTCGAGCCGCAGCGCTACAGAGCCAGAAGCCCAAACTTGGTGACGGCCATCGCGCTATGGAACACGATGTATCTGGAGTGCATCACTTGGGGCTGGTCGAGGCTGGCAAGTCGGTGGGCGGCGAGCTGCTGCAATACCTATTGCCGCTGGGCTGGGAGCACATCAACCTGACTGGCGATTACGTCTGGCGGCAGAGCCGCAGGCTGGAGATCGGGAAGTTCAGGCCGCTACGATTGCCCGGAAAACCTTAGCGTACGATTTTTTCCGAATTCTGCGGGCTCCCCAATAACATCTCATGGCCCTGGCTCGGATACGCCACAAGCCAGAACGCACGGCTGGCACACAGCTTCAGATGTGCCACCTGCATACGCCGGTAAATGCCGCCGACCAGCAAGCCTTCCTCGCTCCAGTCAAACTGAAACGCCTCGCCAAGAGCAAAGGTCAGCGGCACAAAGGCCTGCGACGCCTTGCCCTGTCCCCCTCGCCAGGCACGGATAAACGCGGTGAGCTGGCTGTAGCCACCGTCATAACCTTCGGCTTTGATTTGCGCCAACAGCGCCTTGGCACTGCGCCGCTGTTGCTTGGGCCGCAGCGAATCGGCTTTTAGCGCCTGCTCCAGCGTGGCGTGAAAAGGGCTGAGTTTGTTGAAGATCGCGCGGCGTTGGTAGACCGGCGGCTTGGCCTCAGGTGCTCTGACCCACTTGCGAATCGTGTTGCGCGCCAACCCGGTGCGCTTGGCTATCTCATGCAGCGACAGCTTGTCGCGGAAATACATCCGGCGAATTTTGCCCATCATTTCCATACTGATCACCCTGTGTTCTCCTGCTCAAAAATTGAGCAGAAGCAGTTGAACACCTGGGTCAGTTTTCAGTCGGCAGAACAGCCTCTACTGGGTCAGTTTTCGGTCAGCGGCAACAACCCCTCTACACACGCGGTTTCAGGGGCGCATCACCTGATCCGTGGGAGTTGTTCATCACGTCCAGGAGCGCGCCTGTCGTTTTCAGAAGACGGCTGCACTGAACGTCAGAAGCCGACTGCACTATAGCAGCGGAGGGGTTGGATCCATCAGGCAACGACGGGCTGCTGCCGGCCAATAGCCGACAATGACGACACTGGAAATCCCCGCCTGTGAGCGTCGGCTCAGGGCGGGACAGCGTCATCCAGCTACCTGCGCCACTGACTCAGCCTTGTCCAGCCGGCCGCGCCGCACGAACAGACTGACCAGCCGTTGACGGATCGCCACCTGGAGTTCCGCCAGTTGTTCCGGCGTGATGCGAATTTCACCCGCTCGACGAGCGCAACACCGGCGCCGCCTACGCCAAGAACCGGCGAATCGAACTCAAACTCACGAACCGCTGAGCGCCGCGTCACCGCGCTGCTGCGCCAGCCAGTCGCGCGGGGCGCAGCCCATGCGCACGCGGAAGGCGCGCGCCAGAGCGTTCGGGCTGCCGTAGCCGACGCGGTCGGCCACCACCGCCACCGGCCGCCCCTGCTTGAGCAGGGTGCAACTGACGTTCATCCGCCAGTCGGCCAGATAGTCGCCCGGCGTGACGCCCACCGCGTCCTTGAACGCGGCGGCGAAGCGCGCGCGTGACATGCCCGCCTTCGCCGCCAGCGCCTCGAGCGACCACGCGGTCTGCGGCGCATCGTGCATGGCGGTTATGGCGCGCGCGAGTTTCGGGTCGGCCAGGCCCGCCAGCAGTCCGGTGGCGCCAAGCCGCCCATCCATCAGATAACGCAGCAACTGGATCAGTAGCAACTCGTACAAGCGGTCGATGGCGGCCTGCCGACCGCACTGGTCGCGCTCGGCTTCGGCAAACAGCAACTCTAGCGTCGGCCCGAGGCCGGGCAAGTCCGCCAACGGAATCAGCAGCATCGACGGCAAGGCCATGGCCAACGGATTGCCCGTCGAAGCGCCCAGGTCGACCTCCGCACACAACAGCTCAGCGGTATCGCCGGGGGCGGCGACAAAACGATGCGACGCCACGCGCGGATAAAACAGCAGGCTCGGCTCGGTAACCAGCAGATCTTCATGCACGGGCGAACGCGCCGTAATCGGGCCGCGCCGCACCAGATGGATATAGCCATGCGGCGCCGCGTAATGATGCTGCCCACAGAAGGCGCCGCTGTGAAAAACGCGCGCCGAAAGCGAGTAGTGCCGGAGCAAGCCGGCCAGTCGATCCGCCATTCCACTCTCCATATAAGACGATAGGTTACGTATTTGATACTTTACGTGCCATATCGTACCAAACAAAGGGCGATCATGCCCACGTGCTCTTGCACCTCACCCACTACGGAGATAGACATGACCCAAATCGCCCCCCTGACCATCGACACCGCTGACGCCGCTACCGCTGCCACACTCAAGGCCGTCAAAGCCAAGCTTGGCATGGTGCCGAACCTGTTCGCCACGCTGGCCCACGCGCCGGCGGCGCTCAATGGCTACCTCGGCTTGTCCGAAACGCTGGGCACCGGCCGCCTGAATGCCTCCCAGCGCGAGATCGTTGCGCTCGCTGCCGGTCAAGCCAATCGCTGCCAGTATTGCCTGAGCGCACACACCCTGATCGGCAAAGGTGCCGGACTGTCGGCAGAGGCCATCGCCGCGGCCCGCACCGGCCAGGCGGCCAACGCACTTGACGATGCAATCGCCGGCTTTGCCCGCGCGCTGGTCGAGCAACGCGGCGTGGTGTCGGCCGACGCCATGGCCAACTACCGCCGCGCGGGGCTCGACGACGGCCTGATACTGGAAGTGATCGCCAACGTCGCGCTGAACACGCTCACCAACTACACCAACCACATCGCCGACACCACGGTGGATTTCCCCGTGGTCGCCGTCTGATCTCCATAGGCATATAAGGAGAACACGATGAAAATCGCACTCACCGGCGCTCTGCTCGCCAGCGCCCTCGTCCTGCCACTGGCCGTCACGGCCGGCGACTTTTCGCCCTATGTGGGGTCGTCTCAGAAAACGGAAAATAAAGCACTCTAAGAGTCGCTAACACCACTGCCCAAGAGACCCGCATGAAGCAGTTATGCTTCATGCCCTCATGGCAAGACAACCCGTTAGCAAAGAACTGTGGCTGCAGTTGCAGCCCCTGATCCCCACCTTCACTCCCTCCGCCAAAGGTGGCGCACGCAAGCTCGCAGTGAGCGATGAGGCCGCCCTCAACGGCATCTTGTTCGTGTTGCATACCGGCATTCCATGGGAAGACCTCCCACAATCCCTTGGCTATGGCAGCGGCATGACTTGCTGGCGGCGACTTCGGAATTGGAGCGCAGCAGGGGTTTGGCAGAGGTTGCACCAGGCCATGCTGATGCGTTTGCGTGAACACGACCAGATCGATTGGAGCCGGGCCAGTATTGATGGCTCTTCGGTACCAAGCCCCCGGGGGGCCAGGAAACAGGCCCGAACCCCACCGACAGAGGAAAACTCGGCTCCAAGCGGCACATCGTCGTAGACGCCAGAGGCATCCCGCTGGTGGTTCTTGTCAGCGGGGCGAACAGACATGACTCCATGATGTTCGAGCGGTGCTTGGATGCGATCCCTGGCGTTGCAGGCCTGCAGGGTCGACCTCGCAAGCGACCAGCGAAGCTGCATGCTGACAAAGGCTATGACTACAAACGCTGCCGTGCCCATCTGAGGCAGCGAGGCATATCCAGCCGCATTGCCAGGCGCGGCATTGAAAGCAGCGAAAGGCTGGGCAAACATCGCTGGGTAGTGGAGAGGATGCACGGATGGTTTGCTGGCTTTGGCAAACTGCGAATCCGCTTTGAAAGGCGCCTTGACATCCACGAAGCGCTTTTGAAGTTGGCAGCCGCGATCATCTGCGCACGCTTCGTGGATAGGTGGTGTTAGCGGCTCTAAGCCGATGGCGTAGGTGGCACTCATCGTGTCACGTGCGGGCAAGCAGCTTCTCGCCATCGGGGCGCAACTCGCCCTTGGGCGAAATGTGCCGGTACAGGGTCTGCCGTGTGATTCCAAGCTCCAGACACAGGTCACCCACCTTGGTTTCTGGCTGGCCCATCGCGGCCATGGCCAGCCGCAGCTTGGCTGCGGTCATCTTGAACGGACGCCCGCCCTTTCGACCGCGCGCCCGCGCCGACGCCAGGCCGGCAATGGTGCGCTCGGCAATCAGTTCGCGCTCGAACTCGGCTAGTGCCGCAAAGATGCCAAAGACCAGCTTGCCAGCTGCCGTCGTGGTGTCGATGGCAGCGCCATGTCCGGTCAGCACTTTTAGCCCGACACCGCGCCCGGTCATATCGTGCACGGTGTTGATGAGGTGACGCAGGTCCCGACCCAGCCGGTCGAGCTTCCAGACCACCAGCGTGTCACCTGGCCGTAGCGCTTTGAGGCATGCGACCAGACCGGGGCGGTCCTCGCGCTTGCCGGACACCTGATCATCATAGAGGTGGGCCGGATCGACGCCGGCAGCAACCAGCGCATCGCGCTGCAAGTCCGTCCCCTGGGTGCCGTCAGCCTTGGATACCCGCATGTAGCCAATTTGCATATTTTGTCCTGTCACATATACGTTCGATTATGTGACAGTTTGCATCGGGAAGCTCTGCACGTCAAAATTTGTCACTTAACCCGTCATTCTGTCTAAGGCATGCAAAGGGTAGGCTAGGCTCATAATGTGACAGAAATTCCGGGGGGATGCCTTCCTTCGCGAAGGTGGCGCGCAACTGTTCCAAGGAAGCGGGGTCGCGCCGACCATAGGAAGCCAACGCGAACAGCGAGCGTGCCGTCTCGGGGTTGTGTCGTGCTTCAATGATGGCCTCATCAATGGCCTGGATTGCACGCTGCCAGTGATCGACGGGTTCGGGCTTCGGCGCTTTCGCCGGCAGGCCACTGGTGAACCCGGTTTGGGGCTCGGACCAGAATAGCTTTGCGTGCTCGCCTGGCGGGCTTATATCCCTCACCTCAATCAAGCTGATTGCCGTTGCCGCCGCCTCCAGCATCTGCAACCGTACTGCCGGGTTCAGGGTTTCATACGGTCGCCACAGACTTTGCCCAGCACGCAGCGGATGCCCGCAGCATTCCCAGATTTGGCGGAGATACCCCGCGTAGGTGCCGCACGTCGAAAGCGGGGTGTTCAGCTCATCGAGCAGCGTGCGTAGCAGCCTAAACCACAATCCGGCGTGGATGCGTCGGCGCGGCAACTCCACGTGGCCGGTCGTCAGTGCCTGCCAGGTACGCTGGTCCATCGCCGCAATCGCGTCGCTGGCAGTGCGCGGTTCGGCGTCGGCGTTCTCCCAGCCGAGAAACCGCCCTGGCACGCCCCAATAGGATTCCAGCCAGCAGCCATGCAGTGGGCAGCTCAGCATCAGGGGCAGCTTCCACGCGAGCAGTACGGCTTGGTTCTCCGGATCGTTCAGGCAGAGCGGACAGGCGCGGTGTATCGGTTGGGTGGGCAGCCAGGCACGCCAGCTCGTGATGGATCGCGTCTTACGGCGGAGTCTCGGCAGCAGTACCGAGAGCTGGAACGCATAGGTTTCCAATGCGGCTGGAATCTGATCATCAAGGCTGTCCAGTAGCCAAGGCACCCAGCCGGCGAAACTCATGCAGCGCAGCCGATCCAGCTCGATACCGCTCCGCTGGGAGAGCATCGCCAGCAGCGCCAGTGGTGGCGCGGTGTCCAGGTCATCAACCTGGCCGTGACCAAGATCGTGCTCCAGCAGCTCGGACACTTCCATGTGATAGCAAAGGGCCACGCGGTTGAGCCACGAAGACAGGGCTTCGGCTTCCCTGGGTGCCGGATGCAGTGGCCAGCGTGGCGCTGGCTTCACATCAGTTCCCGCTCGAATTGCCGACGCCGCTCGCTTGGGCCGGTGTAATCGGCCATGCTGAGCGTGCGGTGGTTGATCGCTTCCTCGCCGCTCTCCACGGCGACGAGGGCCGCCGCCATCAGCAAGTGCGCCAGTTCGCCGATGGTGCCCTCGCTGCGTGTGAGCAGGTAGCGGGCCATGTCCAGCGTGGCAATCGACGAGGGTCGCCGCAATGGAAGCGAAGCGGCGAAGCTGGCCAGCAGTGAGCAGCAATCGTCGTTGGCCTCCCACACCGGCAGCATCATGGGCTCGAAGCGGTTTTCCAATTGGTCATCCGAGCGGATGGCCAGGTAGGCGTCGCGCGTGCCGACCCCGACCAATGGGATGCGCAGCTCATTGCCGAGGAAGCGCAGCAGGTTGAGAAATTCCCGCCGGTTGACGCTGTTGCCGGCCAAGACGTTGTGCAGCTCGTCGATCACCAGCATGCGCACGCCGACCTTGCGCAGCAGTGCCAGCGCCAGTTGCTCCATTTCCGGCAGCCGTGGGCGCGGGCGCAATGGTGCCCCCATCGCGGCAAGTAGCGCGACGTAGAAGCGGATCACCGACGGTTCGGACGGCATCTGCACGACCAGCACCGGCATGTGTTCCTGGTCCGCGTCGGAGCTGGCCGGATGCGTGCGCCGGAATTTCTCGATGATCATCGACTTGCCGTTGTTGGTCGGGCCAACCAGCAGCAGGTTGGGCATGCGTTGCTTGTTTGGCCACGCATACAGGGTTTCCAGCCGGTTCAGCGCCTCGACCGCGCGCGGGTAGCCGATCCAGCGGTCGGCGCGAAGGCGCTGGATGCGCTCGTCCGCCGGCAGCCGAGCCAGCCCCTGTGCCGCTGGCAGCAGGTGTGACAAGTCGATGATGGGATATTCGTCCACGGCTACCACTCCTCGATCTGGTCGAACGGTTTGGCCGGAGGCAGGTTGTCTGCCTGCGGATCAGCAACGTCCGTTTTCGGCGGAATCGGCTTGTACGGCGGAGGCGATGCCTTGAGGTGCTGGCGTCGATCCGCGTCGCGCCGCGCCTTGCGCGTGGCCTTCTGTGCGGTGGTCACGATCTCGCGCATCTGCCCGATCATGCGGAACAGCGCCGACTCATCCACCTGTTCGCGTCCCTGCTGCCGCAATTTCGTCAGCGCCTGCCGTTGTTCCCAGAGGGTGACAGCCGGGTGCGACAAGGTACGGTAGGGGATTTCCAGGTAATGCTGCCCCTCCGGTTCCAGCACCCAGATACGGCTGATGTCACGCGGGTCGCGCCGGATCAGGAAAGCGGGCAAGCGGTCGCGTCGTGCGATCCACGGTTTGAGCGCATCGGCGTAGTAGTGAATGTGGTCGATGACAAAGCCGGTGCGAGTCAGAGTACGGCGAATGATGGGCAGGAAATCGACCAAAAAAGCCAAGGCGCGGGTGACGACAGCCGGTACACCGACACGCGCCACGGCTTCTGACCAGCGCGCCGCCGGCGGCTGAAGCAGGCCGTTGTGCACAGAGCCGTGATAGGTGCCCACCGCCAACGTGAGCCAGCGCTCCAGCTCACGCAATGTCAGGGCGGCCTTGTTTTCGGAATCGTAGTCCCCGCGCTGGTCAGGGTTGGAGAAGGTCGTCCCTGGCAATTCATCGTGGATCATCTGCATCGCCGTACCGATGATCCGTTCCACGATGCCGCCGTAGTGCGGCTGCCCTGGCGGACGATAGTCCAACCGGATGCCGTGCTGCTCGCAGCCACGGCGCAGCGCCTCGCTCTTGAACTCGGCCGCGTTGTCCAAGTAGAGCAGCCTGGGCTTGCCGCTCATCGGCCAATCCATTTCTATATTCAGACCCTCCAGCCAGGGACGCTTGTCGCAGGCGACATGCACAAGGCACAGGCCGACCGAAACAGATGACGGCGCTTCCAGCGTGACGACCATGCCGAGCACGCAGCGGGTAAACACGTCGATGGCGATGGTCAGATACGGACGGCCAATCGGTTGCCGGTCGCGCTCGTCCACCACGATCAGGTCGATGACCGTGTGATCAATCTGCACTTGTTCCAGTGGCGCGGTCACGGCGGGAGGCTCACCACCGACACCTTGCAGGCTGCGGGACGCATCCTGACCTTCCCGGCGGCGAGTGGCCTTGAGCGGGTCGAGGCCGGCGATCCGCAGGGCCAAAGTGTTGCGCGCCGGCACCCGTAGCTTTTGCGCTTTGCAAGCCTGCGCGACCTCGCGGTGGAACGCCGCCAGGCTACGCTTCTGCTTGGTCAGGAAGCGCTTTTGCAGCAACTCGCGGATGATGCGCTCAACTGATTCCGGCAAGCGTCCCTTGCCTTTTCCGCCGCCGGACTGGCCGGGAACCAGGTCCGTCACAAACCCAGCACCTTGCCGGGCACGCCGGATCAGGACATACACCTGCCGCCTGGATAGGCCCAGCGCTTGAGCAGCGGCATCGGCGGCTTCATGCCCAACCACTTCAAGCGCTGCCAGCGGCCCGATGATTTCGGTCCGGTGCCGGGCCTGTGCCCATGCCGCATCGGGCAGGGTGGCCACGCCCTGCTCGGCAATTGGTAATGTGTCTGACGCCATGCTCACACCTCGCTTTGGTGCACACGAGTATTGAGCATAGTCGAGATTGGTGCAGATGACTTCTGATATTGCGTGGTCAGGAGCCGACTGCACACCTGGCGTTACGCCCCGTCAATTGGTGCAGTCGTCTTCTGAAAATGACAGTAGCACAGCGGCGGCTGACAGCCTGTCGCAAAACAAATGTTTTACGACACCTCCTTGAGGTTGCCGCGTTTACATCATTACCTGAACAGGTATAAAATTCCGTCATGACAAACAAAGAAAAACCGCTCGAATGGATCGCGAGCAGCCACAAGGATTTGATGGCGTTGCCGTCCGACGTGCGTCGCCGTTTCGGTTACGCGCTCTCGTTGGCGCAGATAGGCGATCAGGATGACGCAGCAAAGGTGCTCAAGGGGTTCGGTGGTGCCGGCGTGCTGGAGGTCGTCGAAGACGATGCCGGCGGCACCTATCGAGCGGTATACACGGTCAAGTTTGCGGAAGCGGTGTTCGTCCTGCACTGCTTCCAGAAGAAGAGCAAGAGCGGAATCGCCACGCCAAAGGCCGACATGGACATCATCCGCGCTCGGCTGAAGGTGGCCGAGGTATTGGCACAGGAGCTACGAAATGCAAAAACGAATCATTGAAGGCGTCGAGGTTCAGCGCAGCTCGGGCAACGTCTTTGCCGACCTTGGACTGCCTGACGCTGAAAAGCTCAAGATCAAGACCGGCCTGGTGGTCGAGATCAGGAGGGCCATGCGCGCCCTTGGGCTGACTCAACAAGCGGCGGCCAAACGCATGGGCATCCCGCAACCGAAGGTGTCGGGCATGATGCGCGGCGACTTCACCAATCTATCCGAACGCAAGCTGATGGATTGTCTGAATCGCCTCGGCTACGACATCGAAATCAAGGTACGGCCAGCAGCCGAGCCGATCGGGCATCTAACGCTCGCAACCGCTTAATCGGAGCCCTCCTGATGGCAGCCCGCATCACCGACGACGAATGGGACGAACTGACTCCCGAGAATTTCGATACCACGGCACTGCTGCGTGCAGTCGATGCCGTGGACGTGCTGCGCGGCGATTTGAATGACAGCGCAGACGGCGCACCTCCGCAACTGCGCACCGACCTGTTGAAGCTGCATCAACTGGCAATGGCCGCGTTCAACGAGGGATCACGCAGCCGAGTGGCTGAGCTATTTGATCTCGCCGTGGATCTTCAGGATCAGGTTGATCATCTGATGACCTCGCTGGAACAAGTGCAAGAAACCCTGTCCCGGTTGACGGCGCTCTACCCAGAAAGCCTGTCCTGAATGTTCTTGGAGACAACCACATCATGAGCCGCAGCCGCCGCAAAACGCCCATCGTTGGGCACACGACCTGCCGTAGCGAGCGCGAGGACAAGAAACTCTGGCATCAGCGCTGGCGAACTCACGAGCGCACCGCGCTGGCCAGCGCGTCGCCGGAAGCTCTATGCGCCCATCTGCCTCTACTGGAAAACCAGGTCAGCAACGTCTGGTCGATGGGTAAGGATGGCCGCTCCTACTGGCCCATCAAGCGCCAGGCCGCCACGGCGGATCGCATTGCCAACCACAAGGGACGCAATCCGCAAGAGCGCGCCTCCCTGAAAAAGCGTCTGCTGCGCAAGTGGATGAGCAAATGAACCTGTCCACCATCGAGGCGCTGGCTATCGCTTGGGCGCGAATCGCTGAAGAAGCAGAACTCCCAGCCGGCTACGAGGGCACGGCGACGCCAGAGGCGCATCGGGCCTGCGAGGTGATCCAGGAGCGGATTCGAGAGCACGTCGTCGCCACCAATGACATGCGGCTGTTCGGCCTGCTGCACCTGCTTGGGCAGGCGTCGCTGCGCATGGAGCAAGCGCTGTGGCCGGAAGAATATGCGCGGATGACCCGCGAGGTCGAGGAAGCTCTCCGAGAGGCCGACGACCCCAACGCCAAGTCGTACACCCACGAAGAAGTCATGCGGGCGATGCAGGAACTCATCGACCAAGCGCGAGACAAGCCATGTTGATCGGCTGACGGAAATTTCTGGGTTTCCGGCTTACAACCCCATAAAGCTCTATTTTAGTTAGTGCGTTGAATGTTCAAAAATCAAGACGAGGCATCATTCAACGGGTTTTTCGTAATAGTTATTAGTCTGATTTCGGCGATAAATAAATAGTATAGAATTCTAGATGGCTCCGCGCTACCAATTACGAGCTTTTTAAAAATACATAAAAATCATAGGCCTACATTTCGCGCCCAACCCCTCAGCTGTAATCACACGACTTCTGCTTTTTGCCGCCAACACCACTAGCGAAGACAGACCACGATCAACAGGTGGTCGATAAAACTGAGCCTGAATTCATAGAATAAGCGCAACGCTTGAAACGAGAGGCAGAGAGCCAGCCACCGGTAGAATCCAGGCTCTCACACCGAAGGATTCAAGCGCAGATGACTACGCATTACCGGCAGCTGACTCAGGGACAACGTTACCAGATTGAGGCTGGCTTGAGCGCCGCAGAGAGCCAGGCGAGCATTGCAAAGCGGGTCGGCGTGCATCCCTCGACGATCAGTCGCGAGGTTCGCCGCAACAGCACCCAGAATATCTACAAGGCTGTTTCTGCGGCCCATGAAAGTGATGCTCGTCGAGCGGGTGCGCGCAAGTTTTGCAAGCCGGCGACATGGCTCAGCCATCATCTCCCGGTGTGGCTCAAGCATGGCATGAGTCCGGAGCAGATCGCCCAGCGGTTGAAGCAGGAGCAGCCAAGCCGGGCGGTCAGCCATGAGTGGATTTATCGGTTCATTGCCGCCGAACAGCGCGCCGGTGGTGAGCTTTATACCTATCTGCGACATCGCCGAAAGCGCTACCGGAAACGCTATGGAAGCCACGATCGGCGCGGGCAGCTGCGTAATCGCGTGTCAATCAGTGAACGCCCAGCCGAGGTCGAAAGCCGCGAGCGCCTGGGGGACTGGGAGGGCGATACGGTACATGGACTGGGCGGTAACCTGGTGACCCTGGTTGATCGCAAAAGCGGCTATCTGAGCGCCTATCCGGTCAAGCGCAGAACGCGCCGGCAGGTAACGCGGGCGATCAATCTGATGCTTCAGGGCCATGCCGCTCACACGCTGACGCTGGATAACGGAAGGGAGTTTGCCGGGCATGAACGCATCGCGCTACGGAGCCAGTGCCAGGTCTTTTTTGCAGACCCCTATTCATCCTGGCAACGTGGCACCAATGAAAACACCAACGGTCTGCTCCGCCAGTATTTCCCCAAGGGCAGCGACTTCAGCAAGCTGACCGTCGAAGCCGTCAATCGGACAGTAGCGAGGATCAATCTACGCCCGCGCAAGCGCTTGGGCTGGAAGACGCCGTACGAAGTGCATACAGGGGTGAGCGTTGCACTTATGTGTTGAATTCAGGGAGTGTAACCCTTGGCTATAGGAGGCCGCTTTTGGCCGATTGTGTTGAAAAAGTCGGCTTCGGATTCCACGTCAAAAAAATACTCGCTTGAGTTTGAAATCTGCGAGCTGCGTAGTACGTTCGGCTCAGATTTGACGTAGCTGCATGCCAAAACGACGTTTTCACCACTCAATGCATGGGGCGCCAGGCTGGGTCGTCTTTTTCAACAATCCGCAGCAAGGGCGCACGCTTTGCGGTGCCTGGTGTGGTCGATCTTAGCGACCTGAGCGATAGCACCACAGGCGTTGCCCAAGTCATTCTGGAGCAGATGCAGGAGCTGCTATTGAAAGTCACGCTACAGCTCGCGCGTGACGACTGGGAGAATCGAAGGGAGCGGCAGCGGCAGGGTATTCGCCTGGCGCAGCAAGAGGGGAAGTACAAAGGGCGCCGCGTTAACAAGTCGCTACACGGCCGTATTGTGGCCTTGAGAAAAGCCGGCAAAACCATTGCAGAAACAGCAAGGCTGGCCGGTTGCAGCGAGGCGCAGGTTAAACGAGTTTGGGCAGCGCATCGGACTGAATCTCAGCCTTTACCGCAGAGTTGATCGCTGAAATCAGTACGTTTTGTGGGTACTGGATCAGTTCCCCCCGGTACGTCCTATCGCTTGCGTAGTAGGTATCCCCGCCGTTTGTCTTCACCATCAGGTTCCATCCCCACCCGCGACTATCCTGCCCCGACCCTAATGCGACCTTTGGAATCACCTGGTCAATCGAGGTAAGCCTAATCCAGCGGTAGTCCTCGACCTGGCTTAGAGGTGTCCGGCCCTCATGTGCCAGCGACACGCGAACCCACAGGCCGTTTTCAGGCTGGTCGAACGTCAGCCCGGTACCAGGCGTCAGGGCTTGCAAAGCGCGTTCGATAACGCTGTGCTTGTCCTCAACGGGCAACGCTGCATAGCCGTCCGGGCTTTTGTCATCCAACGATTCTGGATGCGATGTAAGCAACATGGTTGCAAGTGTTGAGTCGTTCATTTCGAGGATATAACCAGGCTCGCCGGCCTGATTCTTTTCTAAGAAAAAACCCGTGATGGTCTTTCTCAGATTTATGGAGAACATGCCGATTTCTGCGTCTGATAGTGCCATTGTTGGTGTTTCCTTTAGCGACTAAAAATCATGTAAAGAATAAATACCCAGCTTGTCGCAATGGAATTCTTGCTAGCCAGATCAGGGTCAAGTGAGCGGGATAAAAAGCGTAGAAGAACCAACGTAGCCGAGGGCACGGCAGGGCCACGAATGGCGCAACCAACAGGATCAAGATCGAGGCCAGCGCCCATTGGTTGCCGTTGATGTATCCAAGTGCAGCGCAAGACACAAATGCCAGAATCAGTGCCGGCACTGATGGCTGTTTTGTGTAGATCCAGATCGCTACGCCAAAGGCCAGAGCTGGCCACCAAAATTCAACCAGGCTACCGCCCAGAGCAAAGGCCAACCCAGCAGCCAGGTAGCCTTGAGGACGGCCCATTTCGAGCAGGCGAAGCGTGGCGGTCAGGACGAACAGGGTAAAGAGGATGTTCAGCGGCCACCAACCGTTGACCAGGCCCCCGAGTGCCAGGAATGCCGGTGAAGCCAAGGCGCCGAAAACAGCCAGCCGAATCATAGTGCGACGATAGGCGCCGCTCTCAAGTGCTCCAGGACGAGCCAGGTTGTACGCCAGAACAAACACGAACAACGGCATTGTCAGGCGGCCAGCGTCGTACAGCCAGGCTACGGTGTCGTTCAAGAGGTATTTATTGATGTGATCGCCAATCATCAGCACCAGGGCGAGCCATTTCAGCGCCTCGATGGTGCCATTGGCAATTTCCGGCCGAGGCCAGGAAGCGATGCGAGCTGCTATCTGATTCATGGCCCCTACCCTATTTCACCATTCCAGGTGCGTACATATCTGCCAATGCGCGTTCGGCTGCCTGGTTGTAGACACGATGGTGAGTCACAGTGACTTTTTTCGGTGTCGCCTGGACAGGTTCAGCCATTGCCGTGATCGCGGCTTGAGTAATGGTTACAGCCTTTTCCTTTGGCGTCCCCTCGACCGGTGCCGTGCCGGCGACGATGGCCGGTGCGCCGGCTGCATTCGGATCGTAGGTAACGAAGCGTTCAGACAACCAGGTTCCCCACTTTTCAGCCCTTTTCATCAGATCGGCCCGATACGGCGCATTGTATTGGGGCGTGCGTGAATGGTAGTTAGCTGCGCGTGTCCACAAATCGCCGGAGTCATTGCGGATATGACCACGCAACCGCCACGCGGCCAGGTCATAGGAGTAGCAACCCGCCTGCGCAACGTCATCAGCCGTAATGCCGTATTGACGCTCTAGATCGCGCAGGTAGGCGGTATTGAACTGCATAGCTCCTACGTCATCAGTGCCGTTGGAATTTCTCACCCGCTGGCCTGGTTTGCCGCCTTCTTTTTCTGCCACGGCGAGAACCAGGTTCGCGGGAACCTCGTACTTGATGGCGGCCGTAACGGAGCAAACGACGCGCTCTTGCATTTGTGGTGGCAGATCAAGAAATGGCATATGTCTTACCTCACATCCGAACTTTGCCGTATTTATCGGCAATCTTGTCACCCCAGCCATTGTCACTTTCGCACTGGTTGACAAACTCCCTACGGGCATCCTGAGTTGCATCAGGTTTGAACTTGCCATGCTTCTTTTTGACAATGCTGAAGAAGTCCTTAACCGGGCCGTCGCAGCCGTCAACGGTGCCCTGCCCTTGCAGCATTCCGGCCATACAAAGAACGGTTTCGCATGGGTCTTTAGCGAAAGCCGGTGCGGCTTGGGCTGCTAAAGCGATAGTAATTAACGTGGCACTAATAACTTTTTTCATGTTTATGTCCTTATGCTTTTCCGTTAACGAATGCGTTAATTTCATCATTGTTGTTGCTGCCACTACCCACGCTGTCGCCGTCGAATTGAGGGGCTACGTCCGCCGCTGGACTGGAGTGTTGAGCAACCACGTCACGGGCTTCCTGGAGAGCTTGTTGCTGATTGATCGCGGCAGCCTGCGCCATGGTTTGTTGGTCTGCGCGAGCCTGGCCGGCAGTACCATTGATTTCAGATGCGAGCTTTCCGCCCACGGTGTTGCTGACTCGCTCATTAGCTGCTGCTGCCATCGAGGATGCTTTTGCAGATAGACCCTCTTTCGCGCCACTTGCCAAGCTGCCAGCCATATCGGCCGCGAAGCGTCCAGCTGTGCCCATAGCCTGACCAAAGCTAGAGCCGCCACCACCACCGCTGCCGCCACCGCCGCCCTCAGATCCGCCGATGTTGCCAGTGTCACCAGCGCCGCCACCTTCGCCGCTGCCACCACCGCCACCGCCCATGTTCTCTTGGGCGGATTGGAAAGCGGCCTTGAGTGCAGATCCTGCGCCTGCGAGGTTAGCGGCGCCGCCCAAGGCCATAGACGCACCTGCACTGGCAACACCTGCAGCGATACCAGCGGCGGCGACGGCGGCGCCCATGGCTGCACCGGCACCAAAGCCACCGACCCCACCAGTAGACGCACCACCAACGATCCCGGCCAGCATTGGGGGGATTTTGTTAGTTAGATACAGCAGTACCACTGCGGTGATACCCAGCACGCCCAGCTCTTTTAGGTTGATGCCTTCGCTCATCCCGGCGTATGCCTGGTCAATAAAGGTCTTACCGATACCAACAAGAAGCACCATCCCCATGAGCTGAGCACCAATCCCCAGGACTGTTTTGTAATAGGTGATAGCTATATCGGAAGTCCAGCGGGAGCCGCCGAAGCCAAGAAAAACAACTCCGCCGTACATAAGAATCCACGCTGAAACAAACAGCAAAAGCATGTTTACGGCCACAAGTGCCAGCACGACCAGGACACAGCCCGCTATTATAATTGCAGCGGCGCTGTCTACCGGAGAGAACGACGATGATTCATCAAGAGCTTTGAAAAAGATGTCAAAGCCAATATCGGTGATTCCAGAGGGCGTGAAGCTCGACGCTCCCCCTACTGCGGCTGAACCCATCATCCACATGCTCTTGATAACGGCGTCAGATATTGCAGGGCCATTCAATAGAATCCAGTAGAAGAAGCCCAGTGTTCCAAAGAAACGAATGGTTTCAGCAAAGAACTCACCAATGTCCGCTTTACGCAAGATCATCATGCCGTAAGTCCAAACCATGCTTATTAGAGCTAGCCCCCAAAAAATCCAGGAGCCATAGGACACCATCCTGGCACCCCAGGCGCTTGCAGCTTGTTGATATTTGCCCATCACCGAATCCATGATTCCGGTGTCAGCAGCCGCAAGCGCTACTTCGGGGATGAGAAACAAGCCAAGTACGGCTAGTGCCGCCGCACAAGTGGCTTTTCCTGGCTTGGTCATTTTCATCATTTTTTCTCGCTATCCATGGACCAGGTTTTCGGCTGGCTGCGAGTAATATTGCCGTCCTGGCGTGGGCACTTGGACGCATCACTGGCAATTGCGGGATTGGAGCAATTTGGACTGGCTACTTCGTCCTTTTCCTCCTTGCAGCCGCTAACGGCTGCAAGGAGAACTAATAGGGACGCAGTTACAAGGCGTTTGATTTGCATAAATACCCCTTAGTTACTTAAACGACCAGGTAGACGGCTCAGTCCTGGTGATATTGGATTTTTCGCGAAGCTTCGTAGACGAGGCGTCTTCTTGAGCCTGGCGGTCGGCTTGTTGTTGCGCCAAGGTTGCTGCGGCCTGATTCTGTGCCAGCAACATTCCACGGATTTGCAGAAGCTGATTGCCCTGCGCTGCGGCTAACTGGTTAGCAGCTTGAAGTGCCTGCATCTGGCCTGTTGCGGTCGTGGCTTGAGATTGGAGCTGTTGCAGCTTTTGGGCATCAGTGTTCAGCGTCTGTTGTTGCTGATCGACACTTTTGATTACGTCCGCGTTTGCCCGTTTCACCGCATCGGAGCTATTTTCGCGGCGTGTCTCCAGAGCTTCCCGCTCGCTATCAGAGCATCCGCCAATCTGGAAACATGGCGAATTCCGGTAATAATTGACGTTTTCATATTGTGACAAGTACCGGTCAATCGACCCCGATTGGTTTTTGTAATAATCAAGGGTTTGTTGGGCAGACACAACCTTGTTAATTACGCTATTAACTTCGCTCCAGATGTAAGCACCCGGTGCGACGGTGTTCTGTAGCATGTTTTCGTACTGCTGCAATTGGGTTTTGTATTGCTCAATCTGCTTTGTCACTTGCGCAACCTGGTTCACTGCTGTGACAGTTGTTTGGCTCAGGTTCAAGCCGTCAGCTACTGGAATATCTGCCGAAGTTGGTTGGCAAACCAAAAAAGCAACTGTCGTGGAAAGTGCGAAAACTTTAGCCGCTAAAATTGAATTCTTAGAAAACATAACTTGCTCCTTGCGGTTAGTAGTCAAACGACTGATAAGCCTTGGTGAATGTCACGTCTTTTACAGCGACAATGTTAAAGCGATAGCCAGGACGAATTTCGATTGTCGGGGCTATGTTCAGGTTTTTAGAGATAATTTGCGCAGACACTTGGCCCAGTTGCTGCCCAAGGGCTGAACTCAATTCGCTGCTAACCGAAGGTTGCTGGTCGCCAAAAGAGTTGCTGTTGCCTTGGTCAGTTGCCATGGAAGCGCCTGCGGTGATGCCGGCCATGAACAGAGCCGATCCGTAGACCCGCCACAGGTGATGATTCACCTTATCTCGGAAGCCGGAGTAGCCGGCCATATCTGCGCCTGGCATAGCTCCAATGTCCAAAGCTTTGCCATCAGGAAATACCAGACGCTGCCAGGCAATCAGTACGCCTTCTTGTCCAAAGGCAACATCGCTGGAGTAGGTGCCGACCATGCGCGTCCCTTGAGGAATAAGCAGGTATTTGCCGGTGGCCGTGTCGTACACGTCCTGCGATACCTGCGCCATGATTTGGCCTGGCAGATCAGAGTTGATGCCACTCAGCATGATTCCAGGAATGACAGCACCGGCCCGAATCTCGAACGGTGTAGTCGGGGCTTCCATTTTGGAGTCCAACGCCCAACGATCTTTTTTGCCTTTGCCGTCAAAAGTGCTGTAGTCCTTGCCGGTGTCGCTGGACGACGATGCGAGCATCATGCCCGACGATCCGCCCGAACGGCCGCCACCCATACCGCCACCACTACCCCCGCTGCCGATGTTCCCTTGTACCTGGCGAAGCTGGGCCTGATAGGCCGCATTTGGATCGGTCGCGCGCTGCTGGTCGATTTGCCGACGGACCTGCGCAATGCGATCAACCATTTCATCCGGGGTTTGCGGAGCATCAGCAGTCGTGCCGGTGCCGACACGGCTCATATCCGGCAGTGTGATTGCCGTTTTGGCTCCCACTGCGGTTTGGAAAAGCTGCATTTTCCGTTGACGCAGTTGTTCGTCTTCTTGATCTTCCGGCGAGCGTTGACCGCCGTTACCGCGTGGTGGTTGCGGTGGCGCGTTCGGATTATCTACGCGAGCTACAGACACCCCATTAGGCGCAGTAGGCGCTTGCGGATCGGCCGGAGGCAAAAGCGGCGGCTCAGTCTTGGCTTCTGCGATCAAGCCGTCTGCGCGACCTCCGACGATATCGGCAGCCATCAGAGAGCTATCCCCGCCCTTCCCTTGCGTGGTCGCTGCATGTTCCACGTTGGCTTGATTGGAACGCTTGACGGCCACCATTGCGATAAGGCCCATAAAGAGCGCGAGAACCGCAATGCCAATCATCAAAGGCACATTGTTCACCCGGCGCACGCCGGTTTTTTTGCTGGAAGCGCCTGGCGACGAATCCGGCGACATTTGGTCGGTGTCAGCCATGGCAATTACTCCTTACGCGCCCAGGAACCCGCCGCTGCGACAGTCCCGTTTTTTTGTGGAATGTAGGCTCGGCTGATCGGTTGACTACCCACCACCACCGTGACCCGGTACAGGTCTGCGGCAGGTGCGAGCGAGTCAACGACATAGCGCAGGTCTACGCCGGGAGCGAATGCCGCCTGAGTGGCCGGCTGCGCCTTCTTGGCTGCCTCCGGCGCGTACTCGTTCACGGAGTAGCCGCAGGCGCGCAGAAGCGCTATCAAGGCCGTTCCGTAGGCATCTTCGGTGGGCTGCATGATGTTCAAACGAGTCCGCGCAGGCGGATACATCGTGACCAGGTGCGCAACGGTGTCGTTCGCCATGGTTTTGTCATGCGCGGCCGGGGCTGCCGAATAATTCCCGTATGGGGAATTTGTTGCGCACCCACTCAAGCCGGCGATCAGTGCCGTGATTAGGAGAACTTTGCGCATCACTTGGCCTCCCGCTCAATGGTGATTTTGTCCTGGCTCGACCCGACGCCGGCAACGAGAATTGCCTTGTCGAAAATCGTGTCCACCACATAGCGATTGCCCTGGACGCGGTAGTTGACCATTTGCGTTTCAGCATCTCGGAAGATGCCGCCGTCGCGACGTACTACCAGCAGGGTTGGAGACTCGCTTTGACGCATGCCATCGGGCATTTCAATGATGGTTTTCGTGCCGTCGTTGTAGACACGCACCGGCTTCCAGCGCGCCTTGCCGTCGATGGAGTAGTTAAAGTCCAAGTTGCCCAGGTATTCCCGGGTTTGAGGAATAGTGTTGTCGTGACGGTCTTTAGCCTCGGCATTCCGAATCGATGCCCACTTGGCAGCAGCATCTTCGGGATACATGAAGCGCGCGTAAGGCATGCTTTCATTGCGAGTTGAACGCAGACGGAAGTGGTAAGTACGGCGGTCGGTCATCACGACCAGCGCGGTATCCAGGCCCACGTCGAGCGGCTTCAAAATCAAGTGAACGGTTTGGTCTGCACCGGAGCCGCTGATGCCAGGCTCAACGGTGAAACGAGGATCGCCACCGTTCAGCGTGTTGAACTGCTCACCAGGCTGCAAGGAGATATCGCAGACCTGGAGGACAGCGCAGACCACTTGGGTTTGCCCACTGCCATATAGGAAGGTAATGGCGCCGTCGCCGCCTGGTGTCGCGTTGCTAGTCGCTTGGCCGGTCTGCCATTTTTTGCCGATCCCGATAGCTTTTTGCTCCTGCGGGGTCAGCTTCACAGTGTCCGGGGCAAAATACTTGTTTGCCATATCCGCTTGGCTGTCGGCGGCTTGTACAAAACCTGGCAAAAGAACGCCGGCAATTAACGAGGAAATCAGTGTCTTTTTCATATGGAGTGTCCGCCCCAGGATTAAAGTTGTTTCGACCAGTTAAAGTCGCGAATGAAGATGAAGTGCCCGTTCACAAAAGTGTTTTTGTCTACTGACAAATCTTTGTTTTGATAGACGTTGATGAGCGCTCGCATGTTGTACGGCTTGCCTTTGAGCGAGCCGTCACGGCTGCGAACTGTCTCAGTCCAATCCACCTGCCAGGTGTCTTTGGTTTGTGGCAGAGCAGATCGAATCTCAACCGACACGGTTTCGTTTTCCGCGCGCTTGAACGGGTTCCGCTCAGGGGAGCCATTGAGGAATTCATTGGCCTTCATCGTTGCCGGATCTTGCGGGGCAAGGTACGCATAAGAGGCCAGCACGGCTTTTCGCTGGAGGCTTACATCTGGAGTTACCAACCGTGTGTTGCTGATGAAGTTTGTCACCGCTGCTTGATAGTCGGTCAGAACTGCATCAGGCACCCGATCCAGCAAAGTCACGGAAACCGTGTTGGCCGAGGCATCTTGTTGGAACACCATAGGAATGATCTTTGATTGCGCGCCAATGTGAGCAATGCCGCCTACTGCCCCCATGACAATTAGCAAGGAAACGATCCCCACGGTCTGCCATACCTGGAGAGAAGACATAACTCCCATCACATGACCATTCCACGAACGGCGAGCATTGAGATACGGATTATTGACTTTCTCTTTAG
Source organism: Pseudomonas bubulae (assembly GCF_037023725.1). Taxonomy (NCBI): domain Bacteria; kingdom Pseudomonadati; phylum Pseudomonadota; class Gammaproteobacteria; order Pseudomonadales; family Pseudomonadaceae; genus Pseudomonas; species Pseudomonas bubulae. The sequence continues at coordinate 70,252 of NZ_CP146078.1, read as the reverse complement.
CGGCTAAAGTTGCGCCGGCTACTTCTGTTTCCGCGTCTTTGCGGCGATTGAAAATGCTCATGCTGCACTCCTGTAGTTATCAAGGCTCAAGCCACGGTCGCGGAGCCACACATGCACCCACGCATCGCCGTGCTGTTCCTCTAACTTCTTGATGATTGCTATGTCGTCTGGGCCGGTCGCACCGACGAAGGAGAGAGCCAGCGGGCCTAGTGCAAGGCTGTATAGGCGGCGGCCTTTCTCAGATACCAGGTAGTAATCGCGCTTTTGCTGCGCAGTAGCGATGATTTCAATCTGGCGCAAGTTGAGGCCCATGCGGAGGTAAAGCGCGGTCGCTGCTTCATCACGCGCATACATATTCGGCAGGTAGATTTTGGTGGCAGTGGACTCAACAATGACGTCCAGAATCCCTGATTGAGAGGCGTCAGAAAGGTTCTGAGTTGCCATCAGTACGCGGCAGTTTTTCTTTGCCAGGGTTTTAAGCCACTCGCGGATTTTCTCGCGGAACACATCGTGACCCAGCATTAGCCAAGCCTCATCGAGAATAATCAGGGTTGGCCGGCCATCCAGCGCTTCTTGAATTCGCATAAACAGGTAAAGCAAGACAGGCAGCGCATAGCGATCCCCCAAGTCCATCAGGTGTTCAATTTCAAAAGTGATGAAGTCGGAAATAGAGAGTTGATCCACTTCTGCGTCGAGCAAGTGACCCATCAGACCATCAACGGTGTAGTCCTTGAGTGCCGCCCGAATGTCATTGTCCTGAACCATTGCGGTGAATTCAGACAGCGTTCCCGGACGCCCTGTTTCTTCCTCGACCTTGCCCATTTCAAGAATGGTTTCGGCGATTTTGTTGCGCTGTTCTGGCGTGGTTTTGATGTCGTTCAATGCCAGCAGGTCGTCAACCCAGCCCATTGCCCAGGCACGGCGCGAGCGAGTCACCAGGTTGGACAAGGGAGCGAAAGCGAGCTTTTCGCCAGCACCTGCCACAACGTAGTGAGAACCCCCGGCTGCCTTGCAGCTCGGATACATCGACATACCCTTGTCGAAGGTAAATAGCCTGGCGTTGGAGTAACGGCGCCATTGCATGGCGAGAATTGCCAGGTGCGTAGACTTACCTGCCCGAGTCGGGCCAAACATGATGGCGTGACCCAAGTCGCGCACATCGATGTTGACTCGGAAAGGCGAGTTACCACTTGTAAGCCCGTGCATCAGCGGCGGCGAGTTAGGCGGCATCAGTGGATTAGGTGCGAAGTTCTCGCCAGTCCAGATGGTGCTTGTCGGGATCAAGTCGGCCAGGTTCATCGTATTGATGAGAGGCCGGCGCACGTTCTCTACGCCGTGACCTGGCAGTGAACCCATGAAGGCATCCATGGTGTTGATGGTTTCGACGCGAGCGGTGAACGCCATCCCGTTGATAGCTTTTTCAAGCTGGAGCGCTGCCGTTTCCACCACTGACCGACTTTCGTCCATCAGCACTACGACACTGGTATAGAAGCCTTGCGCAACCATGCCGCTATTGGTTTCAGCAATAGCCGATGCAGCATCGGCCACCATAGAAACGGCATCCTCATCGACGGTGCCGCCGTTGGTGTTGAATACCTGGTCAAAGAAGCCCCGGATCTTCTGCTTCCATTTCTTGCGAAACTTCTCCAGGTGCGAAACTGCCTCATGGTGATCCATGAAGATGAAACGGTTTGACCAGCGGTATTCAACAGGCAGCTCAGCAAGGCGCGTCAGGATTCCAGGCGAGGACTCCAGAGGGAAACCCTCAATGGCGACTACCTGGATGAACTTGCGGCCTAACTTTGGCGTTACGCCGGTATACAGCTCCTTGCCCCCAATCAGGTTGTCGATGTAGATCGGATTGGTCGGCAGCATCACGGCATGATTGATACCCGTAACGCAGAACTGGAGCCATTGCAGGAACTCATCATGAGTTACGGTTGACCCGTCCTCATTCATGATTTTTTGACCGCGCAGGCGCTCCATGGATACAGCGGAGGACATGCGAGATTCGATGTTTTTGACCTCTTTTTTGAAGAAGTCGATCAAGTGATGCGTGCGTGCTTTTTTGTTTGGCTTGTCTGAATCGTCATGGAACATCAGCTCGACAAACTTGCGCTCTGCAAGCATTGGCGGGAACCACGTTACCGTGATGATAAAGAAGCCTTCGTACAGATTGCCCAGCCCCTCAAAGGTACGGCGACGTTCTTCGTCAATTGCTGCCGATACCGGATCAGGGAAATTCGATTGGCTGGGGTGACTGTAGTTCGGAGCCGGCCTACGGACTGCATCGACGTGAACCATCCAGCCGCTGCCCATGTTGGCCAGCGCCTGGTTGATGCGGAACGAGTTCATTTCCCGCTCTACATCGGTTGCACTGGCGTTGTCAGATCCTTTGTACAGCCACGCCGCCATGAAAGAGCCGTTCTTGCCAACAATCACGCCGTCATCGACGACAGCCGCGTAATTGAGAAGATCGGCAAGGCCGGCTTCGGTGGATTGATGTTTTTTAAGTCGAAGGTCTTCATTGACCTTACGTACCTGCGAGAGCAAAAACAGCACCAACAGGACGCCCACGACCGCAATTGCGATGAGCAGTGATTCAATCATTTGTATTGCTTCCCTTGAGAGGTGCCGTTTTCGCGGAAGGGAGTGGCACGCGGCGGGTAAAAGGGTTTGTATCGGCGGTTGCGCAGATAGACAAAGCGCATAAGAGGGTCAGATTTGCCCATCTTGCGCAGCATCCAGAGCGAGGCGAACCACATGCCCACGCCCAGGAGGAAGGCCAACCAATCTTGCGCAGCAAAGATAAGGATGGCGGCGAGCAGACCGCTGAACATAACCATTTCACGATCCCCACCCATGAAAAGGTTATGGCGATTGCCGGCCCGACGAATAGGGATCTTGCGTAGTGCCATAGGAATTACGCTCCCACTACCAAGCGAGCAGTAGCCGAGCGAATGGCCTCGACCTTGCTGGTGATCCAGTCGGCAGACTTCGCGGCCACATCCTGCGCAGCGGTGATTTCAGCGCCTTGGCCGGTGATGGCCGACAAGGTGTTTTGTGCCGCGACGATGAAGCACAAGACCAGGACGATGAAAATCAAGGTGCGCAGGAAGCCGTTCATATCGCCGCCGAAAATCAGCGTGGCACCGGCACCAACCAAGCCGACAATCGACGCGGTAAAGGCGAATGGTCCAGTGATGGACGAGCGGATGGTTGTAAACCAGTCATCGAAAGGAAGGCCGCCCCCAGCGGTGCTGGACGCGAATGCGGGATGAGCGCTAAGAAGCATCATCAGCGCTGCACCTGCGGCGAAAAGTGCCTTGCTGTTAACGCGGGAAGTGTTGTTTTGCATGGGTGTTACTCCTAGAGGGTGTTGGTGATGTAGTTGCCGTTTTCATATCCGACGATTTCGAGAATCGCTTCTACTCGGCGGACTTCTGATTTCCGGTTGATTTGCACGATTACGTGAACCGCCTCAGCAATCAGCGGTTCAATATCTGTTGGAGCGAGCTTGTTACGGGTGATAAGGGACTTGAGGCGTTGCAAGGCAGATTCGGCAGTGTTTGCGTGGAGCGTGCCCGCGCCGCCGTCATGGCCGGTGTTCCAGGAGTCCAAGAGGTCGAGCGCCTCTGCACCACGGACTTCACCGACGATGATTCGGTCAGGCAGCATCCGAAGGGTCGTTTTGAGCAAGTCAGTCATGCTGACTTCAAGCGTGGTGTGGTACTGAACACAGTTGACGGCGGAACACTGGATTTCGCCCGTGTCTTCAATGATGAACACACGTTCATTCGGATCGTTATCGACCATTTCTTGAATGACGGCGTTGATGAGCGTTGTCTTGCCCGAGCCGGTTCCGCCGATCACAAGAATGTTCTTGTGTTCGCGTACAGCCTTCTTGATGGCGTCGCATTGCGCTTGGGTCATGATTTCCTGTTCGACATAGCTGTCGAGCGGAAAGACCTTGATGGCGGGTTTACGGATCGCAAAGCACGGAGACGAAACTACTGGCGGAAGCTGGCCGGCAAAACGCTCGTTGCCGAAAGGCAATTCGCCGTCAAGGATTGGCTCTTTTGCCCCGATGGTTTTACCGAGCAAACCGGCGAGCGTTTTCATAGCAGAAGTTGCGCGCCATGCCTCCAACTCCCCAATAACACGACTTGGCTCACCCAAGCGTTTCAGCCAGAGCTGCCCATCTGCATTCAGCAGGATGTCGGTAGTTTTTGGGTCGTTAAGCGCGCCCTCAACCAAAGGCCCCAAGTCGCGGCGTAGGCGCTCAGTAACGCGCTTTTTGATCGTTTCCAAGTCGCCGTTATGTTCACTCATCGTTTGCTCCAAATTCGTCAAAGGTGCGAATGTGGCAAACGATATACCGAAACTTAGTTAAGGGCAATAACTCAGCATCGTTTTTATCAATGATACAAAACTTCACTTTGCCTTCCGTGACTTTATCGCTGCGCATCCCGCGCTGCTCATGAAACACCGACCGCTTGCACCAAGCAGGCGACCGGTTGTGGCAAACACCAATTTCAGGCTGAAAAAAAAGACCCCTTGCTAGGAGCCTTGGTTTTAGCCGCTAAAATTTTGCTGTTATGGCGCGTTACGACTTATCCCGGATCTTTGCAAGATTGTACTCGTGCCACTTACGCACCTGGAACGCCTGGTGATTGGTCAGTGTCGCGCAATAACGACAGTAGCCGGGCGGCAGGCTTGATGGCATATGAGTTCCTGCGGCATCGTCCAGAACCTTGCTATCTAAGTCGGTGGACTCTAGAAGCATGGGCAAGGGCGTTTGCAGGGCGTCGGCAATGGCCGACAAGGTTTTTAGGGTGGGGTTGCCCTTCCCGTTTGTAATCTCAGATAGAACAGAAATAGAGACACCTGTGAGCTTGGCAAGCTCATGCTTGGTCATGCCTCGCTCGCCCAGCAATCGCAGGACGTTAGTAAAAAAAATTGCATTATGCACAGTCAGTCGATGCCTCGATGCAGGGCTAATTTTAGCCGCTAAAATTCTTGACCGCCGAAGATTCTTTAGCTAAAGTATCCATTGGTTAGCAAATCGTCTTCCCGTATAACGGCCATCTTACATTTTGTGCGTAGTTTCGGTAAACGCTATTTTTCTATTGCGCGTGATCCTGCAGGCACAGGCGAGTAAGATTTGCACGGCACGGGGTGGACATGGCCGGATTTAGCCGGCTGTTTATATGTAAAGGAGTGACAATGGCCGACCTAACAAACGCCGCTCGAAAGCACATTGCGGAGCTGGTGAAAACCGGGCTGTCGCCCGAAGATGCAGCGTTGCAGGCTGCAAAATCTGTTTATGTTGCAGCGACTTCCCTGCCTGGAGTCCAATCGGTTCCTGCTATAGCTACAGCAGTAGCTGAGTCCAGCATGATTGATTTCGATGCCCCTACACCGTCGCCAGGCGCAAGCGATGCGCCGGCCGCGGTAGTCGCTCGCCCCAAGAAACGCACCGTAGCCGACCACCTGGACGCCGCCCTTAGTACACGCAAGCAACCAGAGCTTGCCGGCATTCCCACAAAAGGCACATCCAAGAAATCACCCCGGACGCCGATTGACGATATTGCGGATGCAGTACAAGAGCGGAAGAACAACGAAAAGATGGTAGCGGCCATCACTGAAATGCAACAAATGGAAATGTCGCTATTTCAAGTAGCCCCGTGGGACGACGACCTACGCGCTATCCCGAATGACTGGGGCCGATCGGCTGTCTTCACTACCAGGAACAAGGGGCAAAAGAGATCAGCATGCGAAGACAAGTTGATTTACCACTACAACCAAGAGATTGAAATCACGTACACAGGGATTGAGCTGCGCGCAGACGATGATGAATTGGTTTGGCAGCAGATCCTAGAGTACGCGAAGCATTCGCCGCTGGGCCGGGATGTGGAATTCACGCTTTATCAGCTCTGCATCGATCTTGGTTGGCACATTAACAAGTTCTATTACAACCGTGCGCTAAGTTGCCTAAAGCGGCTCAAAGCGACGTGCTTTTCGATCAAATCCCCACGGCATAGCACCCTTAAAAACCTTTCACTGCTAGGCGACTTTGACATAGAGAAAAACGGTCAAAAGAGAGCTGTGTGCAAGGCCCAGCTTGACCCGTATCTGGTCGTGTTGTTTGCCAATGATCATTACTCGAAAGTTATGTGGTCGAAATACCGAACCCTTTCCCCTACCGCTCGCCGGATGTTCGATTATTTCGTGACGCACGCAACCCCCTACCCACTCAAGCTGGAGACGTTCCGCCTCATCTGCGGATCAGAGTCTACCCGCAAGAAGAAATGGGCCGAGCAGTCGAGGGAGGCATGCAAAGAGCTGGAGGAAATCGGTCTGGTTGAGAAAACATGGGTTGAGAAGGATTTCATCCACTGCGTTCGCTAGTGGAGGGGACAAATGCGGGACAATTCGGGCAACTCCTAACACTTGAGGGGCCAGTGAAAGGCAGAACTTAACACTTGGGGGGCTAAGCCCCCCTTTTTTCGGCCTCAGAATCGCTAAAACCGTGAGCTGGGCATCAGGTCAAGCCTTTATGAGCGAAATCGCGGCGCCCAGCAGGGCGTTATCCACCGTTTCTGTGGATAACCGCGTGGATAACCGTCATTTTGTACTAACACTTGAGGGGCTGCCTACTAACACATCAGGGGCGACCGACCTAACACATCAGGGGCAGAAGTACCGACACTTGAGGGGCCAGGCTACCGACACTTGAGGGGCTGCCATTCTGGTAGTTAACCCTTTAAAATCAACGGTTTGCGAGGCTTTTCGCGGTATGCCTAACCCTTTCTTTAAACCCTCTTATATAACCCCTGTTTTAACCAACCGCGCCGAAGGGGGGAGACCCCCCTTCTCGATCCCTCCCGAGCCGCAAGCGGCTCTCCCATCCCCCCAGGGGCTGCGCCCCTCGGCCGCAAGCGTCCTTCACCCAGGAGGCAGTCAACGTCGCTACGCTCCGCCTTGATCGCTTCGCTACGCAAAGGGAAAAAACCCCCTTTGCATCGCCGCTTCTAAGGAACCGCAAGACTAGAAGGCTTCCTGCGCGTTAAAGACCCATGATGGGTACCCCAGAAGGGAGGTGGGTTCTCGGTCTGTGGTCGGATCGTGCATCGCGCTGCCCATTACAATAAAAAGCCCCTCAAGTGTTGGCAGAATATCAATGCAGATCCTACCGGCCGGGGCTTGTTGGTGTTGACCTGGTGCTGGCCGTGCGTGTGCCCAGGTCAAAAAGCCCCCCAAGTGTTATGCGAGTGTTGATGCAGGGGTTTGGGGAGCAATGGAACCGAAAACCAACGTAAGCACGAATTAGAGTTCGCTTTACTCGTATGTGACTGTTGATTGGAGAACTCTGATTGTCGAAACGAGTTTATCGAACCGCTTTTCGGATGTTTACGGTCCTTCCTGATGTTCGTTAAAGCGGTTTCATAAAACGGTGGTTTTATCGTACTCCCCAGACAGAGCGCTGGTTTGCGGGCAGGTACTGGGCTTAAGTGCGTTTACTGTTCCATTGCTCCCCGAACCCCATGCAGATCCTTCCAGCCGGGGCTTGTTGGTGTTGACCTGGTGCTGGCCGCGTGTGCGTCCAGGTCAAAAAGCCCCCCAACTGTTATGTAATTGTTGATGCAGATCCTGCTAGCCTTGGCTTATTCGTGTTGACCTGGTGCTGGCCGCGTGTGAGTCCAAAACAAAAAAGCCCCCCAAGTGTCAGTAGGGCTCAATGCAGATCCGTGCAGAACTGGTCTGTGTTGTTTGCCTGGTCCTGACAGAGCAGATCAAATCGGCCCCCCAAGTGTCAGGCTGTTATTGATGGGGAGCCTACAGAATTCGGAAAAAATCGTACGTTAAGACCGTGGCCTGTCAGGTTGAGGCCGTAGATGTTGGGGTTTGGGGAGCAATGGAACAGAAAGTGCACTTAAGCCCAGTGCCTGCCGGCAAACCCTCGCTCAGCCCCCTGAAAGGGGATTCCCCTTTTCGAAGAATCCCCCAATCCTCGACCTGCAACGATATCAAGACGCTGGCTTAGCCAAGGCTCTGATGTCGGCTATCACTCGTCCTTTCGCACACGTAGCTCCTCGCGGTATTGGTAGGTGTATCCACCCATAACTGTGGGGACACAGATTACGCTCCGTACGGTCTGGATTTTGATTTTCAAATCATCAGTTGGGATGGGCGTTGATGGCTGCTTTTTGGCATCCATCTCAGCAAGCAGCGCTTTGAGTCGTGAATCGCCCCTAGTTTCGTAGACACCTCCAAGCCTTAAAATGAGGCCCATTAGGAGGTGCCATGAGCAACCAGCGTTATCCCGAAGAATTCAAAATCCAGGCGGTCAAGCAAGTGACCGAAAAGCAGCTTCCTGTCTCGGAGGTGGCTGCACGATTGGGTGTGTCTGTGCACAGCCTCTATGCCTGGGTTAAGCGCTACACCAAGCCCCAGGAACAGCGCGTTGAGGAGGATGATCAGAGCGCTGAGGTTCGTCGTCTACGTGCCGAGCTGAAACGGGTGACGGAGGAGCGAGACATCTTAAAAAAGGCCGCCGCGTACTTTGCCAAGGAGTGCGGCTGAAGTACGCCTTTATTAAGCAGCAAGCGGGTCATTACGCGATTCGACGGCTTTGCCTGACGCTCAAGGTTCATCCCAGCGGCTACTACGCGTGGCTGTCAGAACCAAAATCTGCGCGAGCCAAGGACGATCAGCGACTGCTTGGATTGATCAAACACTCCTGGCTGGAAAGCGGTGGCGTTTATGGCTATCGAAAGATCCATGATGACCTGCGAGAGGTTGGTGAGAGCTGTGGCCGTCACCGGGTGGCTAGGTTGATGCGCCTTGAAGGTTTACGTTCTCAGACTGGGTATCGACGGAGGCCTGGAAAATACGGTGGTAAGCCAGCCGTTGCCTCACCGAACTTACTGAAGCGCCAATTCGATGTCAGAGAACCCAACAAAGTTTGGGTCACAGACATTACCTACATCCGAACATATGAAGGCTGGCTGTATTTGGCCGTGGTGCTCGATCTGTTTTCACGCCAGATCATTGGTTGGTCAATGAAGTCGCAGATGACCAGCGACGTAGCCATTGATGCACTGCTGATGGCGGTTTGGAGACGTAAGCCGAAGCAAGAGGTGATGATCCACTCGGATCAAGGCAGTCAGTACAGCAGCTCAGACTGGCGAAGCTTCTTGAAAGCTAACAACCTGGTAGCCAGCATGAGTCGTCGAGGTAATTGCCACGACAACGCTGTGGCGGAGAGCTTTTTCCAGTTGCTGAAGCGGGAACGGATCAAGCGTAAAATCTACACTACACGCCAGGATGCTCGAGATGATGTGTTCGATTACATCGAGATGTTTTACAACCCAAAACGACGCCACAGTTTCAACAATCAGCTGTCACCGGTAGAGTTTGAAAAGCGTTACGCAGCGAGCCTTGAGAGTGTCTAGAAAACCCGGGGCGATTCAGACTTTGGGTTTTTGGAGCAATGAAACTAAACCCAGGTTGACGCGGGAGCGCCAGAAAAAGCAGAAGGCAATCCTATTCTGACGCGGTGCGAGCTGCCCGTCTGACGCACGGTTAGTTGGACTTTTCAGGATTTCAGTCGAAAATCTACCGTTCGTGAACCAATAAGTGAATATTAAAGACTTTTAAAAAAGCTAATAACTAACTGTTTTATATAGGTTTTTAAATATATTTTTTTTAAATTTCGATCACCTTATTCTAGAGAGAGGTTCGCCAGATCGTTACAAAGGCCGCATCACAAGTCATTTGAGATCTGGCTAATGAACAGTTTTCGCAAAGTAGTAGAAGCATTGGAACGCCTCGCTACTAACGCAGATCGCTTAGTACCGTTGGTTCTTTCACTAGCAGTGTTCGCTGCTATCGTCGTAATCGGAATGCAAGGAGCTGGGAAATGAGATTGCTGCCTTGGGTGCGAATGCCAGCGATATGGATCAAGGAGGGAGGGCTGCGAGATTTTGGCTGGTCAAACCAAGTCAAGGTTTCTCGATCGACCGCGATTGCGGCATTGCAGCTGTACATCGCTCTCCTGACCCAGGCCGAAGAAAAATGGAGGGATGACGGCTGCAAGCTGATAGCCGAGATGACTTACACCCGTCTGATGGGAATTACAGGGTTGAGCCGGCAGCTCGTCGCTGCCGGCTTGGAAGGACTGGTTGTTGCAGGCAGGATCAAAAGCGAAAAGGAAGGTCGCAAATGCAGGTACGTGTTTGCGGGTTACGACTTCAGTGGCAACTGGTGCAAGTTGCCGGCAAGGCCGCTTTATAACGTCTTGCAGAGCACTCATATCGAGCCTTTTCAGATGTTCCAGAAACGGTCCGTCTGCGAGCTCGATGCGCTTAAGCTATTTCTCTACTTTGCTTTTGCACGAGACAACAAGACGATGTTCACAATGGCATCGTTCGAAACCATCAGCGAAAAGACCGGAGTGGCTGAGAAGCGGATTCCCAGGGCAAACGCATTTTTGATCAACTGCGGGCTGCTCGCGAACCTGTCGCGTGAACATTCAGAAGACGTCAAGAAAAAGGAGCCGAACAAGTATTTCATGCGCGGGTACCGAGAGCTTTTCACGGGTCAAAAAGCGGCACCGGCACCGGCAGCGTAATTAGATGGGCTGGCCAGGTGAATTGGCCCCTCAAGTGTTAAGACGGTTCGCGTTTTGAATCTTTGCGTTTGCGAATGTCCGCAATGCGAGCTGGTGAGACGCCTGCAAGCTTTGCCAGCACATTGTTAGGAACGACACCTACTAGATGCTCGTAGCGATCTACGCGCGATACGCGCTGATATGGCGTGACACCGAAGAACGCCTGTCGCTGTTCAACGACTGAGAAAGGCACCCCCACTGCCCTACTGATTTTTGCCGCAGACATGCTTCCAAACAACGACTCGTACCCAAGCCACGGGCCTTGATAATTCGGTATCGAGACCCGTTCCGGCGTTTCTGGCAATGGCGCTGCAGGCTTGAAGTCGAATGTCTCCCGTAATGCCTTGGCTGTGGCGAGAGACACGCCTGCAAGATTCGCAATGTCCTGGTCACTGACAAGGCCGAGAAGCGCCTTGTAAGGCCTCACAGGGTGATCTAAGGGGATGCGTTGCTTTCTTGTAAGTGGGACTGGCCGAGGCTTCGGCGGGATGCCTAGAGATTCGCGATAGGTTGTCACGCTGGAAATGGACGCGCCGCATCGAGCGGCAATAACGCGATCTGATTCGACCCCTAGCAAGTGACGGAAAGGCTCAATTACTTGATTGACCGAACATGCCGCAATTCCTAACGCCAGGCGTCGGGCGCGGATTCGGCCTTTCGTTGTTCCAACAAGCCGTGCCAGGGCCTGGTCTTTCAAGCGTCCCAGCTTGCAGTCATACCATCTCGGTAAGCCTATGTTCTTCCAATCGACAGCCATATGACCCTTAGCCATTCAAAAAATGGACAGTATTTTCGTTCTAATTCGAGAGTGCAAGGCAGGTTGAACACCAAAGGGAATTGCCAGAAAGCCCCCCAAGTGTCAGTAACCAGTCACGAAAATTGTTTGCAATACAGGGCTTAAAGCCCTACAATGATATGCAGAGGCCGGGCAGTTTGCCCAGGTCATTTACCGGAATTCATCCGATGAATACTGTCAAAGTTGCTGTTCTGCGCACTGAAACTGATCGCCTTTTCCGCCTGGCAAACAGTCACTACCTTGCTTGCGTTGGAGTGCGTGAGGTTCAGGGCTGGCAAGAAGTCGCCAATCGCGTGTTGGACGAGAGTGCTCTGCTCTCCTGCAAACGTGCCACCGCTTTCGATTTGGATCAGTGGACTAGCGCAGTCCAGGCCCTTAAAGATCGTCTGGCGGCGTCTGTAGAGCGTCTGGCGCAGCTCCAGGCGAAGGATGCCAAGCCTTCGCAGCGGCCCATTTTGAGGGTGGTAAGTCCCTGCGAAAATTACTCGCGGAACGACAGAATCCACTAATACTGTTTGACGGTATAGGGCTTTAAGCCCTATACTTGTTTCTGAAGGCCGGGCATGTAGCCCAGGTCAATACCGGAATAATCCGATGACTATTCAAGATCAAGAAAGCCCCCCCGTTACCGCCACCATCGTTGCAGATGCTGACCGCCTCGACTTCTTTCCTACCTACTTCGGCAAATACTTCATGGCCGGTGAAAACCTGCTGTACGTCCATGCCGATCGTTTGGTGCAGGACTACCAGGGCGGGTACTGGAATTTTTACACCTTCAGTAACGGCGGCTTTTTTGCAGCGTTGGACACTGACAAAGAGCAGCATGTGGTGGTCGCAGATAATTATTGCTCCGAGCGCATGAGTGCAGAGGCTGCTGGGGTCACGCTGATGCTTTTCGTATTGGGCCGTCTTTTGGCGGCACGCATCCCTGAAAACGAGTCAGATCGGTTCATCGACCTTTACCACAAGTTGCGAGAATTCGCGCTGGAGCACGCGGAAGCGCAGGCCATTTTGACCACCATTGACTGATCAAAAGGCCCGGTTAACCACCGGGCTTTTTCTACTGGGACAGACCAATGACATTCAACGAAAAGGCCAGCCAGGTACGGGACGAAGCCGACAAGGAGGCGATAGCTCAGTTACTGGCGCAGTACCCGTGGGGAAAGGATGTAGGGCCGCGACCAGCGGGTACAGTGCCCGACACTAGCGCTGATTTAGACAGTCTGACGAGCGAGCCAATTAAGCGAAAGTTGAAGTTAGAAACACGAGTACAGACATACCGCGCAACGCTTGCTCGATCCATCGCTAAGCACGACGACCTCAAGCGCCGGGGGCTGGATGAAGTGGGGTATTATGACCTGATGGTTTGCTATTCCGGCAATCCACTTAATGCCTGTAGGCACACGATGGAATTGCATGAGGCTCATATTTCCTATGACCTAAGCATTCTTGAGATACTGGATAGGGAACTGTCTAAATTAGACGAGAGCATTCCCCCAGGTTTTGTGTTGGTCGATGCCGTGTTGCCTGCACACCAGGCGTTCCAGGTTCGGAAATGGGCTGAATCGGCAAAGACAAGACTCAACCAGGCTAGGGCAAAAGCCCGGATGGACACCAGAACAGAAAAGAGAGACAGCGAATGACTGACACTGTCAGGTTTGACATTAGGCCGGAGTGTTTCCGGCCTGCGGCTGGTTGGGAGCAGCCTACCCCGGAAGAAGTTCGGGAAATACTTTTGCGAATTGATCCACCAAGAGGTCTTAGTGGGGCCGACGCTGCAAAACTTTTAGGCATTCATGGTGGCAGACAGATCCGCCGCTGGACAGGAGGCGATGCACCTATTCCCTATGCCGCTTGGGCTATTTTGGCCGATATGGCGGGCATAGAGCGCATATGGGTTGGACACCAGAAATAAGAATTTTAGCGGCTAAAATCCGATCTTTAGCTAAATAAATCTGGAAAAATAGGACTTTAAGCCCTATAATGTAATTCAAGGCCAGGCAATTTGCCCAGGTCAATGACCGGAGTCGGAACCCGATGAATCAACAGCGTATTATGCCTTGGATTGATCTACTGCCAGGGGTTGAAACCACCGACCTGCAGCAGCGCCGAGACACCATTCAGGAGTTGACTCGCCAGGCGGCAGAAGCAACGCGCAAGGCTCAACTGCTGATCCGCCAAGCGGAACAGCTAAGAGAGCGGGCTAACCTGTCGGCTTGCAGCTTGGAAGGTGACGCCAAAGGGAAGTTTTCAGCGGAAGCGGTCGAAAAGGCAAAAAACCTGGCTTATCCGCCAAGGTGATTGAAGCGCCCCGGATTGCTCCGGGGCACTTGACCCGATGCGGACACATCAAGCCCAAGCCAGGTGCTTGCAGGTAGCATGTTCATGCAATCGCATGGGAGGGGTCAAGTTATGGCTAACAACGTATACAAGTTTCCAGGTAGCGAAGGTGCCCAACAGGCCCTTGACGCTGTTCCTGAGTCAGCACCCCTAAAGGCACCTAGTGGGCCAGGTGCGACTAAAAAGGCTTTTTCGGGGGTTGTTAAGGTTCTGTGGTTTGTTGTCGCGCTTGCCTGGCCGGTTCTGCGCTGGCTTCTGGCTCTCGACGTAGTGTTTCAAGGGGTTTTGATGGTTTGGCACTGGGACACGCCAGGTAGCCACGCAGGATGGACATTTTCCCTGCACTTCGCGGCCCTGGTGGCACTCACCTTCTTTGTGTCGGTGTTCAAGCCCAAAGGCGTTAAGTAACTCAATATCACCGCGCGAAGTGAACGAAGGCCCTACAGGGCCTTTTTGTTTAGCTAAATAAATGGATTTTAGCGGCTAAAATCATTGACCTGACACTATAGTTTAGCTAAACTTCTTGGCATGCAGCGGCGGACACCGCTTTGATCAACTTGCCAGGTGCGGAGCTAATTATGGGTATGATCCATGACCAAAAAAACCATGACCGAGGCCCAGTTTGCGGAAACAACCAAAGACCTGAATGTATCGCCTCAGACGCTGGAGATAGCGCACGGGGTTTTGGTATTGGGCAAACCTCAAGCGCACTACGCGCAGGAGTTGGAGTTGACGGCGGGGGCAATCTCGCAGGCAGTACGGCGAGTGTGGTCAGCGTTCCAGGAGCAGAGTGCAGTCCCGAGAGGTTACGAGCGGGTAACGGCGATTCTGCCAGCGCACCAGGCATTCATTGTGAAGAAGTGGGAACAGACACACAAAAAAACGGAATCCTGAAAATGAAAATGAAGACACTGGCAAATGCGATTCAGAAGGGGGGGCAAGGGAAGACCATGACGACCTGCCACCTAGCGTTCGATGGTGCGCGCCGTGGCTTGCGCGTTGTTGTGATCGACCTCGATCCACAGGGCAACGCGAGCTACACCCTGGAGGCCCATGCGTGCGGCCTGTTCGCTAGCCAGATGTTTGATGATTCGCCAGACCTTGTACTGTCTTTTTTTGCCGACCGCGATAATTCGGGTATCACCCTGATTCACAATGATGATCGCTTGGCCAACATTGAAAAGCTTGACCTGGAAGACGCTGCAACGCTGCTGCGCACCCATGTTGAGGCGCTTTCGCAGTATTTCGATGTTTGCCTGATCGACACGCCGCCATTCCTCAGCAACGTAATGGCATCGGCACTGTTGAGCGCTGATTTTGTTATGTCTCCGGTGGAGCTGGAGCCATACAGCCTGCAGGGCATGGAAAAAATGGTTGCCGTCATTCAGAACCTGCGCGAAGCAAACCCGACCCTGCAATTCATTGGAATGCTGCCGAACCGCTACAACGTCAAGATTCCGCGTCACGTTGAAAACATGGCGATCTTGCGCGATGCCTATGCCGACTTGGTAATGCCTTTTGACATCCGCCAACGTGACAGCATTGCTGAGGCGCTGGGTAATCAAATTCCCGTGTGGGAAATCAAGAAAACCGCTGCGCGTGATGCGACAAAAGAGATTTGTGTAATGACTCAGTACGTGTTTGAAAAGATGGAGGTCATCCAATGAGCGCCAATACCGACAAGAAGCCCCAGGAAGCCGCTGTGACGCCGAAGAAGCCAAGCGGAATGGGATTGGGTGGTATGAAACTTTCGGGCCTCCTGAAGACTCAGGCGGCCACCGAGGAAAGCGCTCTGAAGGAGCTGGACCTTACTCTGATTGACGAAGATCCCCATCAGCCGCGGCTGGAAGACAACCCAGGCTTTCGCCCTGAAATGATTGCCGAAATCGGTGCAACCATTAAAGCTCGCGGTGTGAAGCAACCAATTTCGGTGCGGGAGAACCCGGACAAGCCAGGACACTACATCATCAACGATGGAGCGCGGCGTTATCGCGGCTCCAAATGGGCACATAAGACGACCGTCCGTGCAATCGTGGACAACGACTTTGTCCCCGATGACCAGGTGGTGGCGAACATCCAGCGCGAGGGTCACACAGCGCGAGAAATTGCCAAGCTCATTGCCCAGCGCATGGCGTCGGGCATGAAGAAAGGCGAAATCGCCAAGCGCTGGGGCAAGTCGCCGGCATACATCACGCAATACGCAGCCTTGCTCGATCTGCCTCCTGTAATCGCTCAGGCGTTCGATAGCGGTCGTATCGCTGACATTACCCTGGTCAACGAGCTGTTGACTGCCCACAAGGCCAAGCCTCAAGAGGTGGCCGATTGGCTGGCAGACGAGAACCAGGAAATCACACGCGGTTCCGTCAAGCTGTTGCGGGAGTTTCTGGATGAGGGGACCGAGCGCGACCCTCATACCATCGACGCATTCAACGGCAAGACGGACGCCGAGCATGACGACGATGAAGGCGGAGAGGAAGGGGCCGGCGATGGCGGGAAGAAGACGCCGAAAGAAGCAGACCCTACCAAGATCAAGAAGGCTATTGTCCAGGTCGAAATCAACGGCGACCTTTGCCGGCTGATCCAGACCAAGCGCCCAACTGAAACCGGCCTGGCCTGGTTCAAGAACGAGATCAGCGGCGAGGAATTCGAGGCTGATCTTACTACTGCAAAAATGGTTGCCCTGGTCGAAGGCTAAGCATTCAAGGCGCGCGCCTGGTTTCAGGTGCCGCGCTCACAGCTTCTTGTTAATTTTCTTGCCAATTTTCTTGTCAATTTGATTGACGGGGCCGTCATAGCCGAATAATAATTATGTCAACGCATGAGGGGTTAGACCTTCGTGCCTACCTTCCGAGGCCCGCGATGCGCAAGCAAGCGGGCTTTCGTGTTTCTGAGGCAAGGAATCCGGTCACTATGACGCATTACGTCGCGTACCTGGACGAATTCGGGCACGTCGGCCAATACGTCTCTCGCAATCACCCACAATATAAGACAAGCCCTGTCTTTGGCCTCGGTGGCCTCCTGCTCCCTGCCGATCAGGTGCGTGAATTCGCAATCTATTTCTACAAGCTGAAATGCCAGCTACTGGCTTGGGATTTGGTCAATGACAACCCCAAAAACCTGCCTGCCTATCAGTGGGAAAAGAAGGGTTCGCAGCTGTATTCCCTCCGGAACGTCACGAAGTACGAAACCCTTAGACGGTCAACCTTCCGCCTCCTGAATCACATCAAAAGCATCGGCGGGCACCTGTTCTATACCGGTGAACACAAAACAACAGATCCTATCGCCCATGATTCTACGGCGACTTTCAAACGTCAGTTGCTGCAATCGGTACGCAAGATCGACCGCTTTTGCGCTCAGCAAGGCTCGACCTTCATTCTGGTACTCGATGAGCAGAAGGCCGGGAACGAATGGCGCGAGAAGAACGTAGAGGCCTGCACACTGGCCATGTTCGAAGACGCCTCGGAAAAATGCCGGACAATGATCGAGCCACCGCTGCAAGGCGAAAGCTACCTGTTTCAGACACTCCAATGTGCTGACTGGATCTGCGGCTTGATCGGTCGATTAACAGCGATGGCGGTGTCTCCTGATGAGTATCAGGACTGGGAACCCTTCGACAAATACTTCTCTGCTCGTATTACTGAGGTTGCCATGCCGTGCAGCGGCCTGGAGCATCAGAAAGTTGCTGAGATCCCAGCGGAAGAAACCGAGGAAGCCATGCCTGATGTTGAAGGTGCATTGGCGGGTAAATAGGGATCGAAAACCCATCTGACAAATTCCTGCCGTCAAAAAAACAAAAAAACTAAGCGCAATAATGACTTGCGGCATTAATGCCCTGTAAATAAAACTTATTTATCGAGTTAGAGTGGCTAGAATGATTCCAACGATATAAAAATCGGAGGATTCGGGGCCGCTGGCCCCGACACACTTTTTTAGTTATCGCCAAAGCAGCGATTAACGGAGCGATAAATGAAGCAGCGCCTACTTGTGATGAACGGACAGAAGCTCGTTCAGGATGAGAAAGCGCCTGGTAAGTGGGAAACCGTGAATGTGGAGAAAGCCGGAGCGTTGAAACCGGCCATTTACAACATTTACTTGTCCCAGCAGGCCGACAAAACGGCTGCGCACAGTGGCGTGATCCTACACGCCGACAAGGAAAGTATTTACCAACAAAGCGGACGCGATTTTGTGCAGCATAAGCGCTCAGATTTCGATAAAGTACCTGAAATTGGTAGCGCAAAAACCATCACCTATAGCGCGGAGTCCGGTCGCGCCCAGGTGGATACCCCGGCGCAAACGCAGAGTAGGGGGGTGAAGCGCTAATTTTAGCCGCTAAAATGGAGTGTCCTTATGAATGCTGTTAACGACAAGACGCATAAGCCCGTAAAGCCCCTGTCGGACGTTCCAGCCAAATCGGCAGGAACAGTAGTTCCAGAGGCTGACGCCCTGGAACAGCAAGCAGAAGACGCCCATAGCGAGCAGCAGGTGCTGTTAGAGACCTCCCCTTTGGAGTCCCAATACGCCGCCGCCCTAGCGGCTCAGGTTGAGGCAAAACACGATCAGGTGGAGCGCATCGAGGATCGCTTAGAGGGGGTTATTGAGCAGCAGGAGGCAAAGCTCCATCAGATCGAGGCCAAGCAGCCAGGCATTCTGTCGATGCCCAGCACCAGGGCGAGTTGGCAGAGTCAGGTTCAGCAGCAGCAAGCGCTTTTACAGCGCCTTCATGGGCGCCTTGAAGGCGTGAGAGAAATCAAAGACGGCATGGGTCTTCACGGCCCCCGCGTAGAGGAACTGGCGGCCCGAAAGCTGCGCCACGCTGAACCGGAGTTGGCCGAGGGTTGGGATGAAATGCGCGCAGCGCAGCGCGCCCATGAAGCCCTCATGCGCAAGAAGGATCAAGAAAAGCGGATCAAGATCGAGCGTGAGCAGTCTGCAACGGTAGGGCGGGGCCAGACTCAATCACTCAATCTGAATCGCTCGGTCAGTTGACGGGAAGTCAAAAAAAACCGGCCCAAGGGCCGGTTTTTTTATGCGTGGCCACTGGCCAGCTAGTGCAGCGAAGACCAGACAACCAGGAGCGCGGCGGCCAGAGTTATCACGGACGCTGCGACGTTGAGAACAACCAGGTTTCGCGCGGTTTGCGCAGGAGCCTCAGCCCTGCGCAATGCCTTGTCGAATTCGGCTTGCATGGCCTTTGCCGCCTCACTCGCGCTTGCCTTCATGAGACTTGCCATAGCTTCCTTGCTGGCCGTCAGCGAGGCGTTCAGGATGCGCTCAGCTTTTTCCTTTGCGTCATTACCCCACTGGTAGGCAATCCCTTCCAGCTCGCTTTTGAACTGTTCAAGCTGTTCCTCTTGAGCCTTGGCACCCTCGGCTAAAAGCCGGTTGTTCAGGGTGAACAGAATCATGATCGGATCATCCTTGCCTACAGAAATGCCGTGGACGCGAAAGATTTCTTGCCGGAGGCTTTCTAGGTCGTCGGCCATCAGAGTACCCCCGCAGTCTCCAGTTGGCCGAACAGTTGGGTGCGGATCAATTTCAGGCGTTGGCGGTTCATAACCGTGAGCTCAGGGTTTGCCAGTGCCTGGTCAAAGGTGACGCGATCCTGGAGTGTTCTGCTGAGGTCTTGACCGAACGTGTCCGGGTCAAGGTTGGGAACGTGGACAATAGAGGTGATGCGCGCCTTGTTGTCCTTATAAGCCTTCATTTGCTCAAAGGGCTTACCATCATGCTCAATTGCCCCCCAAAACGGATTGAGCCAAACAACAAACTCAGCTTCTTGTGGGAACTGGCTCGCAAGTTGACCAAGGCCGGAAACCGTATCAAACAGAGCCTGCCCGCCAGTAACGACCGTGTGAATGATGAGGTCGTGCCCCATATCCTTAATTAGAGCTGGCACCTGGTTACTGATGAGGTAGTGGGTCAGTGGTACGAAGGAAGATGAGCCGTTATCAATGATGATGTCACGGTCGGTCGTGGCGATTGTCTCGATCAGATTATCGAAGTTCCGAGGGTTGATTTGCTTCTGATCGTTCATGATTTCAAGGCGCTGCACGTTAAGCGCCTCATAACCGGCAAACGTCGCATTCACAGGGTCGGTGTCAATGCACGTCACTTCGCGGTTACTGAACGAGTAAAACTGCGCCAAGGCCGAGCAGCCAAACGACTTGCCTACACCGCCTTTGCCCTGGAGCATCATGTGGATTTTTGCCATTACAGATAGTCCTCTTTGTTAGGTTTTGCATCGAAGTTAAAGCCAGTCGGTGCCGGTGGTTTGACTGGATTTGCTTTCGGTGCAGGAGTGCGCGGAGTGGCCGGCACAGTCTTTTTCTCGTTGCTGGCCTGGCTTCCAGGGCGTGCTTCCTCGACTGGAGCTTTCGGTGCCGCGCCTTGCTTGGATTCCAGGATCAAGCTGTTCACATAGTTACGGAAAGCCTGGTAACTGAACGTCACCTTTCCTTCCTCATGCAGCGTTTCCCATATTGTTTTGACCGGCCATCGGTCATCAAGGGCCTGAATAATCTCGGCTTTCAGCGCGAGAAAAGCCCCCCGGTTCTGCGCTCCTACCGTGGCTTTCTTATTGCGCATCCGGTCAGCGATCCGCTCTGACAGATTCTTAGCCATAGTCTTTTCGCGTTCCTCTAGCGTGCTTTTACCGTTGTTTTTCCATAATTCTGCCGTTCCTTTCTGTCACACACCGTTGTTTTACCGTGCTTTGCGCTCGATTGCGAGCGGAAAACGTCGTTTATACCGAAAAAACGGTACGGGAACGGCGCTGAGCATGGTATTGTTTTGGAGTATCAACGGCGATTAGCCGGGCAAGATAGGTGAAGTAGGCCCACCCGTTCCGGGCGGCTCCTCCTTCACTACCCCTTATTCGCACTTCGTGCTCAACGGGGGATCTTGCTCTGCGAGGCGCCGGCTGCCGCCGACAGAAGCGAGAAGCAAATGCCAGATCAAGAGCCATCGAATCAAAAGACCGTAACGCGGAAAAGCAGCCCGCCTTTGAAGGTGTATTGCTTGCCAAGTGAGCGCGCAAAAATCACTGAAAACGCCCAGGCGGTCGGCCTTACCGTGTCGAGCTATTTGCTCAATGTGGGTATTGGGTACGAGATAAAAAGCACGTTGGATAGCCAGCTCGTTGGCGACCTGGTGAAAGTAAATGCCGACCTGGGGCGACTTGGCGGCCTACTAAAACTTTGGCTTACAGACGACAAGAAACTGGCCGCAGCCGGCCATGCCTTGACGGAGGGGACAGTGCGCGCGTTGCTCAAGCGTATTGAGGACACCCAGGCAGTCATGTACGAGTCGGTCAAAAAACTATGATTTTTTTAGCCGCTAAAATCTGGCTGGGCCTGCCGTGATCGCGCGTCATGTTCCGATGAAGGAAGCGAAGCTAAGCAGCTTTGCCGGCCTAGCCAAATACATCACCAATTCGCAAGAAAAGCAGGAGCGGGTTGGCGAGGTTCGTTTGACGAACTTCCAAAGCGAGTCCTTGGACTGGGCCATTACTGAGGCCCTGCATGTTCAACAAAGAAACCAGCGCGCGGAGGGTGATAAGACCTACCACCTGCTTATCTCGTTTGCGCCTGGTGAGCAGCCATCCGCAGATGTTTTGCGTGATGTGGAAAATCGCATATGTGCCGCCATTGGCTTTGGAGGGCATCAGCGCGTTAGCGCGGTTCACCATGACACTGACAACCTGCATATTCACGTCGCAATCAACAAGATTCACCCCGAGCGTCACACCATCCACGAGCCGTATCGTGCCTATCAGACTATGGGTGATATGGCGGCGATTCTTGAGCGTGAACATGGGTTGCAAGTCACGAATCACACTGGCCGAAAGCGTGGCAGTGAAAACCGTGCAGACGATATGGAGCAGCACGCCGGTATCGAAAGTTTGTTGGGCTGGATCAAGCGCGAATGCGCAGACCAACTGACTCAGGCCCATACCTGGAATGACTTGCATGAAGTCATACGCAAGAACGGTCTGGAGCTGCAAGAGCGCGGCAACGGTCTGGTAATCACAGATGGCCGCGGAGTAGGGGTAAAGGCCAGCTCCGTTTCCCGAAATCTGTCAAAGCCGAACCTTGAAAAGCGTCTAGGGGCATTTGAAGGGGACGCCAAAAAGAAGGCGACAGCAAAGCGCGGCCCGGGTTTGCATAATCGTAAAGCTCCCCCTGTTGTGGCGGTAGGTGGTAAGCCACCTCCCATGCGTAAAGGTCGGCTTAGCACTCTGTCACAACTGGGGGCAATCGAGGGCGAGCCAGGCAAGCGTTACGAAGGTCGGCCGATTCATAGTGCTGGGAGTGCGGCGACAACCGAGCTGTATGCCCGCTACAAGGCCGAACAGGGCATCAAGGTTCATGCTCGCGCCACAGCGTGGGGGGCCGCAAAGAATAGCAAAGACAAGGCTGTGGAGGCCGCCAAGCGCACGGGCCGACTCAAGCGCGCAGCGATAAAAATGCTCAGCGGCCCCGGCGTCAACAAAAAACTCCTATACGCCCTGGTCAGCAAAGCCCTTCATGCCGAGATCCAGAAAGCCAATACCCAGTACCTGGCCGAGCGGCAATCTATCCACGGCGAGTATTCAAAAAGAGCATGGGCTGACTGGCTCCAGGCAAAGGCCACGGAAGGCGATCAGCAGGCGCTGAAGGCACTTCGCACGCGCAAGACTGCCAAGCCCCGCGCTGGCGACACCGTTGCCGGTAGTGGCCCTGCAAAGCGCTTAAGCCCTATGCCTTTAAAGGTGGACAGCGTTACCAAAGACGGCACGGTAATTCACCGCTTTGCTGGCTCTGCCATTCGCGACGATGGCGAAGCGCTCCAAGTGGCGCGCGGCTCTAATCGCGCTGGGCTGGAGGCCGTATTGCGGATGGCTGTTCACCGTTACGGCCAGAACATCGCCGTCAACGGCAGTGACGAATTCAAAGAGAAGATTGCCCGTGTCGCGGCGACTTCAAAACTCAACATCACCTTCAATGACGCTGCGCTGGAAGCGCGGCGCCAAGAGCTGGTGCGTTTAACAAGTAAGGAGAGCGGCAATGACCGATCAAGTAGACCAAACCGAAGTGCCGATGAGCGAAGAAGATCAGCTAGCAGCAGTGATGGCGGATCTAGAACAAAGCGTGGCGGAAGAAACGCCAGAACCGGAATTCGACGAGGACCAGGACAAACAAATAAGTCCGGTCTTGGAGGGGTTGGACCCAAGCCGCCGGCCTTGTCCGGGAACGGTCTGCGAGAGCTGTCCCAACTCGGTGTGGTTCGCCTCCCCGAAAGAAGTGAAGTGTTATTGCCGCGTGATGTTCCTCATAACGTGCAGCACGAAGGAGCCGAACATGCTGGAGGCATGCGACGGGGTGTTTCTGGGGCAGGAAGAAGGGTAGGGAAAAAACCACGTGGCCCTGGTGCAACCAACAAGCCTGGCGTTGTCCCGGTCGGTGGCAAGCCACCGGCCATGTTGCGAAGACGGTTGCAGCCTATGTCCAAGATTCGCGAGCTGCCCGTAGATGGCCCTATCAGTGTTCCAGGAATGCCACGGCCACCGATGCCAAAGCCTGTGCCTGAGAAAACCATGCCGACTCAACCGAAGTCGGCAGCCGATAAATACATTGCTGAACGCACCTCAAAACTGGCTAAAGGATTCGATATACCGAATCATAGGCGTTATACTCAGGACGATAAAGGCGCCGCTTTGTTTGCCGGAACCCGGCAAATAGAAGGGGAAACCCTGGCTCTTTTGAAGCGCGACGAAGAAATCATTGTGTTGCCAGTCGATGCGGCCACCGCCCGCCGTATCAAGCGTTATTCGTTGGGTGATGCAGTCACCTTGAATGACAAGGGCGCAGTTACGAAAAAAGGAAGGAGCAGATGAGTAAAGCCAATAATGCGGTTGGGCCGCAAACCAGAGGCAAGAAGCCAGGGAAAAGTAAGGTTGTACCCGCCCTTGGCCTTGCAAGTTTTGTCGCCGGATCGGCGGCCGCTACCCAATTTTTTGCATGGAAATTTGAGTACCAAGCTGTTCTTGGTGCGAACTACAACCACCTGTATGCGCCTTGGGCGATTTTTGATTGGTGGCACAAGTGGAACGGCATCTATCCCGATGCGCTGACCGCAGCCGGCAGTGTCGGCACGCTGGTCGCGGCCGGGGGGTTGATCGTCACCGCAGCCGCAAAGGTGATCGCCTCAAACTCATCCAAAGCTAACGAACACCTACACGGTTCGGCTCGCTGGGCTAACAAAAAGGACATTGAGGACGCTAGTTTATTGGGCAACGATGGCCGCGATGGCGGCGTCTATGTTGGAGCCTGGCGTGACAAGTCCGGCAAGCTCCAGTACCTGCGTCACAACGGGCCTGAACACGTCCTATGCTATGCCCCGACTCGTTCGGGTAAAGGTGTCGGCCTGGTTGTTCCGACACTCCTTTCATGGCCCCACAGTTGCGTTGTCACTGACCTAAAAGGCGAGCTATGGGCCATGACGGCCGGCTGGCGAAAGGAACACGCCGGTAACAAGGTTATTCGCTTTGAGCCGGCCAGCCTGACAGGTTGCGCATACTGGAACCCGCTTGATGAAATTCGCCTTGAAACCGAGTACGAGGTTGGCGACGTTCAAAACCTGGCGACCCTGATTGTCGACCCAGACGGCAAGGGCCTTGAATCCCACTGGCAGAAAACGTCGCAAGCCCTCCTGGTCGGCATGATTCTGCACGTTCTGTACAAGGCAAAGCACGAAGGCACTCCGGCTACGCTTCCTTACGTCGATACCATGCTTGCCGATCCCAACAGGGACGTTGGCGAGCTATGGATGGAAATGACGCAGTACAGTCACGTCAATGGCGAGAATCATCCGGTCATTGGATCGGCTGGACGCGACATGATGGATAGGCCGGAAGAAGAAGCCGGCTCAGTTCTGTCTACCGCGAAATCGTATCTGGCCCTTTATCGTGATCCAGTTGTAGCGCGTAACGTCAGCAAGTCGCAGTGGCGCATCAAAGACCTGATGAACCATGACAGCCCGGTAAGCCTGTACATCGTTACCCAACCAAACGACAAGGCTCGGTTGCGGCCACTGGTGCGCGTCCAGGTCAACATGATTGTTCGCTTGCTCGCAGACAAAATGGAGTTTGAGCGCGTCAAGGCAGAAATGCCGGCCTGGCTTCGCTTCCTAGATCGACTCGGGTTCAAACAGCAGGCCCTTTCCTACGTTCGTTCCAAGAAGAATTACAAACATCGCCTGCTTGGCATGATTGACGAACTCCCAAGCCTCGGGAAGCTGGAAATCCTGCAAGAGTCGCTGGCATTCGTTGCTGGCTACGGGATCAAGTTCTATCTGATTTGCCAGGATATTAATCAGCTCAAGAGCCGCGAAACAGGCTACGGCCCTGACGAAACGATTACCTCTAACTGCCACGTACAGAATGCCTATCCACCTAACCGGATCGAAACCGCACAGCACCTTTCCAAGTTGACCGGCGTTACTACGGTCGTGAAGGAGCAAATCACTACCAGCGGCAAGCGCGCTGGTGTGTTCATGGGACAAGTATCCAGGACGATGCAAGAAGTCCAGCGGCCATTGCTGACCGATGATGAATGCTTGCGCATGCCTGGCCCTAAAAAAGACTCGGAAGGCCAGATTACCCAGGCGGGGGATATGGTCGTTTACGTCGCAGGCTTCCCGGCCATTTATGGCGAGCAGCCTCTGTACTTCCAAGACCCGACATTTACCGCACGCGCGGCCGTCGAGGAACCAAAGGACACCGACAGGCTGCGCCTGCAAAACGAACCAACGGCTAAGGAGGCCATTGCCATATGACTATGCGCAAGGGCCTTCGGATCGTCGCAGGTATCACCCTCGCTGCAAGTATTGGCGTGGGGGTAGTCGCAGGCGGCATCTACGCAGCAGGTGGTCGATTCAATACGAGTAAGAGCCTAGAGCTTGGCTTGTACTGGATTACTGACGCGCCAATCACTAAAGGCGCTTATGTGATGTTCTGCCCGCCAGAGCGGAAAGTCTTTGTGGACGCCAAAGAGCGGGGATACATCGACGCCGGTTTTTGCCCTGGAAACTTCGGCCACCTGATGAAGAAAATTTTAGCTGCTAAAGGCGACACCATCGCCGTGACACCGCAGGGCGTGACGGTCAACGGTGAAGTCCTTCCCTACAGCAAACCTGTAGCCGAAGACGGTGTAGGCCGTCCACTGCCACAGCTTTCCTCGGAGCGTTACACGCTGGGCGCCTCAGAGCTTTTGCTTATGTCAGATAGCAGCCCTACATCCTTCGATGGCCGTTATTTCGGCCCGATTACTCGCAGCCAGGTCACGTCGGTGATTCGGCCTGTACTGACCTGGAAAGGAGAATGATCCTATGCGTCTATTCATCGCAGAGAAACCATCCGTAGCAAAAGCAATCGCCGCCGAGCTGGGCCAAACCGGAAAGGGCAGGGGCTACATCGAGTGCGGTTCTGACATAGTGACCTGGTTTTTCGGGCACATGCTGGAGCAGGCCGACCCTGATACTTACACTGCCGCAGACGCACCGCGCGCGGAGAACGGGAAAAAAATCTGGCGTATCGAAGATCTGCCAATTATCCCGGAAGAATGGCAATACAACCCGCGCGACGACGCCCAGGAGCAATTGGACATTGTTGCCAAGCTCTACGCGAAAGCCGATCAAATTGTTCATGCCGGCGACCCGGACAGGGAAGGGCAACTGCTTGTCGATCAGCCGGTAAGACTGCTGTTCGGCAACAACAAACCAGTAATGCGTTACTGGTGCAGTGCGCTTGATTCAGTGTCCGTGCGCCGGGGTCTGGACTCCCTCAAAGACAACAAGGCATATGCGGGCTTCGCAGATGCAGCGGAAGCGCGCGGGCGCGCTGACTGGCTGATTGGGATGAACCTTAGTCGTGCATTCACGCTGCGCGCGATCCGAGGCGGCTCGCGGGCACTGCTGACAGTCGGTCGAGTACAAACACCGACCTTGAATTTGGTTGTTATGCGTGACCGTCTGATTGAAGGCTTCAAGGCGATTCCGTTTCACGGAATCCGTGCAGCCTTCAAGCACGAAGGCGGTCAGTTTCTGGCCGACTGGAGGCCGCACGAAGATCAGGAAGGTTTGGACGAAGAAGGTCGCTTGACCAATACCGCCGTGGCAGATGCCCTGGTCAAATCGTTGTCCGGACAGACCGGCAAAATCACAAGCTACAAGCAAGAGCCGAAGACGAAAGCACAGCCAAAATCACTGTCGCTTACAGACGTTACCGTTCTGGCGTCCAAACACTTTGGCTACAGCGCCGCTACAGTTTTGGCCACCTGCCAATCGCTGTATGAAACTCACAAGCTCACGTCCTACCCGCGTACTGATTGCGCCTATTTGCCCGAGTCGCAATTTGCTGATGCGCCGGCCATCCTGGAAGCGCTCAAAGGTGTAGTGCCAGAGCTGGAAAGTCTGATTGACGGGGCCAACCCAAAAATCAAATCCAAGACCTGGAACGACACAAAAATCACTGCGCACCACGGCATCATTCCAACCGTTCAGGCAGGTGATGCGTCGAAGCTCTGCAGTGAAGAACGAGCCATTCACAACCTCATCGTTCGTTACTACCTGGCTCAGTTTTACCCCGTCCATGAGTATCTGAATACCGCTGTCGAGCTGGATGTTTCCGGCGAACAGTTTTTTGCTCACGGTAACGTGGTAACAAAAAATGGCTGGAAAGACGCTTTCGGCGTTGACGCTTCCAACGACTCCGAGGAAGGCGAAGGCGATGGCGAAGACGCAGGGTCGCAAAGCCTGCCGAGTATGAAAACTGGCGATCAGACCGCTTGCCTCAAAGCTATGCGCCGCGACTCCAAGACCAAGCCACCGGCCCGATTCACCGAAGGCTCTTTGACCCAGGCGATGGAGAACATCCACAAGTACGTGGACGACAAAGAGCATAAGAAAATGCTCCGCGACGGTGACGGAATCGGCACCTCAGCTACTCGCGCTTCAATCATCGAAGAATTGAAACGCCGCAACTTCCTGGCCGACAAGGGCAAGGCCCTGGTCAGTACCGAGCTGGGCCGCAGCATGATCGACGCTTTGCCAGAAGTCGTGAAAAGCCCAGTGCTGACCGCGATGTATGAGCGCATGTTGCTCGCCATCGAGCAGGGCGGCGGTGATATGCAGGCATTCATGGATAAGCAAGAAACGCTTATCCGCGACCAGGTAGCTAAAGCCAACCAGGGTGCAGTAAAAATCGCCGGAGCCAAGCAGGCGCCGAAAGTCTCCACCATTTACAAATGCAGCCAATGCCAGAAGGGCCTGATTCGCCGCGATGGCAAGAAGCCCAATACTCATTTTTGGGCGTGCAGCGGGTACCCAACTTGCACCGCTAGCTATCCCGATTTCAAAGGCAAACCGAATCTGGCCAAGGCAAACATCGCCAAGCCCGCCGTTGCGAAAGGAGCATGACCATGAGTGACCAAAATGAAGCACTTAACGAAAAGCTGACCGACGTAATGGTGCCTGGTTTTGAGGTCGAGTTTGACCCCGACGAAGCCGACCAGGCCGGCAGTTTCACGGAAGACGCCTTGAGCGTCGAGGACGCCGCTGACAGCAGCGGCGACCAATAACGGAGGCGACATTCAATGACGTTATCCGTCGATGATGCCAAGGCGTTAGTAATTGAGTTCTGCGCTACCTACCCGGTAGCGTCCACAATTAGCTACAAGCTCAGAGCAACCCAGGAGGAACTTTATGGACCGCAAGCCACAAGAGAAGCCGTTGGAGGAATCCTCGGTTCATTTCGTCCCGGAAGCCGACAAGCAGACTTCGCCACTTCCAATTTTCGTAACGAAGACGAGTTTAAAGAAACTCTTAGGCACGAAGTCCTTGGACACTTTGGGATCAACACCTTCAACCCCGCCGAAAAACGAGCAGTCCTAGACGGGATTATTGAGGCCCGCAATGAACCTGGAATGTCCGAACTTTGGGCCGAAGTAGCTCAGCTCTATCCAGAGGCCAACGACTCGCTTAAAGCCGAGGAAGTGTTTGCCTTTGCGTGTGAAGCCATCGAGCCGCAGACGCGCGGCAATGTCATCGAGGGCACCCGATCTTTTCGCGAAACCTGCATCGAGCGCTCGCGCCCGATGCAGATCCGCGACCTAATCAACGTCACCACGATGGTTGCCGAAGGGATGCGCGACCGCAGCCGGTCGCAACAAAATTTCCCTGAATCAGATCATGCCCAGTTCAAGCGGGAACAGACCATGGACGCTAAAAAACCTTTCCACGAAGTCGTGGCCGAAAAGCTGATCGAGCAGCTAAAGCAAGGCACGGCCCCTTGGCAGATGCCCTGGAAGGCCGGAGACGGCGGCGGCATGATGCCCTTCAACCCTACTACCGGAAAACGGTACAAGGGTATCAACGCCATTCATTTGCTTTCTCAGGGCCGCGACGATCAGCGCTGGTTGACGTTCAACCAGGCCAAAGCAGCCGGCGCCCAGGTACGCAAGGGCGAAAAAAGCACATCCATCCAGTATTGGAAGTTTGAAGAAGAACAAACCAAGCGCGACGAGAACAACAAACCAGTGCTGGACGGTAAGGGCGATCCGGTCAAGGTTCGCGTGCGCCTGGAGCGGCCGAAAATGTTCATGGCGAACGTCTTCAACGCAGAGCAGATCGACGGCTTGCCTCTTTATCAAAAACCAGCCCAGACGTGGAATGCCCTGGAGCGTGCAGAGACGATCCTGCAAGCCTCCGGGGCTGATATTCGGCACGGTGGCGATAGGGCGTATTACAGGCCATCTACTGACAACATTCAGTTGCCAGACAAGGCCCAATTCCCCAGCGCCGATAACTACTACGCAACGGCGCTTCATGAGCTGGGCCACTGGACGGGCCACGGCTCGCGCCTTGATCGGGACTTGTCACATCCGTTCGGGTCGGAAGGGTACGCCAAAGAAGAATTGCGCGCTGAAATCGCAAGCATGATCCTCGGTGACGAGCTGGGCATTGGGCATGACCCAGGCCAGCACGCATCCTATGTTCAGTCCTGGATTAAGGCTCTGCAGAACGACCCGCTGGAGATTTTCCGCGCAGCCTCTGACGCAGAAAAAATCCAGAGCTTTGTTCTCGGCCTGGAGCAGCAGCAGATCCAGACGCAGGGCCAAACGCAACAACCTCAAAGGCTCCAGGATGAGCCGGACGAGCAGGGGGCCAGTATGCAGATCCCAGCACAGCCAGAGCGCCCGAACATTCAAGCTGAGGATTGGGCTTTGCGTGCCATCGAGCGCGCAGACCTTGACCAAGTAGCACGGCGAATGACTGACGATCAGTTGCAAGTCTTTGACCAGGTGCTGACCGCCATGCACCCGCTGGCCAACGACAATGCTTTTTGGGCGCAGCACGAAGAAGCGATGGAGGCGATGTTTAATGACGTGGACACCGTTGCCGAGCAAATCCAGCGTGCGCAAGAAATCGTTGTCGATGAACAGCGCCGCCGTGTTGATGTAGCGAAGCGTGACCAGGTGCAGGAAAGCGTTAATGTTGCGCCTGAGCCAATGCCGCTAAACCCTAACGAGCAGATGGTTGCGACCGCACTGCGCAATGTACGCAGCGAGCCGAAGCCTGAATTAAAGGCAAGTTTTGGACGCCTGCTTGGCGTCACCAGTGGGCAGGCGTTGGGCTACGAATTGCCGGGTGATTGGTCGGGTGAAACTCAGGTCGTGGGTATTGCTACAGATCCTGACAAGGAAGGCGTTCACATGGTTGAAGGCGATGAGGCGCCGGAGTTTTACGGTCTGTATGCCCGCGACCAGGAAGGCAAGGCCGTTTGGTTGGCTGATTACGGAACCCAGGAAGAAGCACAAGATCAGGCCGACCGACTGGCGGCGATCAATAGCCATGCCCAGGTTGAGGCGAGTGCCATCGACAGACCGGTTTTGGTGGCTAAAGAAAGCGAGGCCGTAATAGAACAGGCCGCGCAGAGCCACCAGGCACCGGTCACGGATAAAACCTACCTTCATGTTCCATTCAAGGAGAAGGAGCAGGTTAGGGAACTGGGAGCCAAATGGGATCGGCAGGAAAAGTCCTGGTACATCCCGGCCGACCTCGACAAAGAGGCGTTCGCTCATTGGCTGAATCCGGCCCCGAAGGTGGAAGCCGCGGAAACCGCGCAAGAGCGTACAGAGGCCCCGCAAGTGGCATCCACGCCTAAATCCGCACGCGAGTACCTGGCGGTTCCCTACGGCGAAAGATCGGCTGCCAAAGCCGCTGGAGCCGCTTGGGATAAGGCTGCGAAGTCCTGGTACATCGGACCAGATGGAGATACAGCCGCCCTGGCCCGTTGGAAGCCTGAAAATATCAGCAACGAACAGTCGCCGGCACTGGATGTTCGTGAAGAGTTCATTGGCGCTATGGAGGCCGTGGGCCTGATTCCAGGAGGGAAAGATAACCATCCCATCATGGATGGAAAAAAACACCGTGTTCCTGTCGTTGGTGGCAGAACAGGCGCAACAGACGGCTTCTATGTTGCTCATTTAGACGGTCATCCCGCAGGCGTTTTGATAAACAACAAAACCGGCGTCGATATGAAGTGGAAAAGCAAAGGCTATTCCCTTACCGACGAGCAAAAAGCAACCTTGCAGGCCGAGGCTGCAACCAAGCTACAGGCCCGGGAAGCCGCGTTGCTCAAAACGCATGAAGCCGTGGCAGCGAAAGTAACTCGCAGCATGGAAAACCTAGTGCCCGTGGTCGAGCTGACCCCGTATATGAGTGCAAAAGGAATCCAGCCCTTGTCTGGCGTCCTAACCGACAAAGCCGGCAAAGAAACAGTGATTCCGGCCATAGACGAAAACGGCAAGCAGTGGACAGCCCAATACATCCAGAAAGACGGCACCAAGCGCTTTGCCAAGGATGGTCGGAAGGAGGGATGTTTTCACCCGTTGGGTGGCCTTGATGCTCTTGCAGCGGCACCGGTTATCGTCATTGCCGAAGGCTATGCCACAGCAAGCACACTGGCATCCAGTCTTGGCCATGCAACCGTGGCCGCTTTCGACTCCGGCAATCTGCCGGCCGTGGCGAAAGCATTGCACGCGAAATTCCCTGATAAGCCGATCGTCATCGCCGGCGACGACGATCGGCACCAGGTCATGACCCACGGTACTAATGCTGGCCGAACGAAAGCAGTTGAAGCAGCCAAGGCAGTAGGAGGGAAAGCCATATTCCCTACCTTCGCACCTGGAGAGGTTGTTTACCCCGACACGCTGCCGGCAATCACCCCCCAGGCTTATCGCAAGCACACGCAAGCGGCTGGAGAACTCAAGGCGTTGATTAGCCAAGATGGCCCTTCGGTCGGCGATCCTGCGCAATCTAAGCGAGCAGCGACGTTGAAGGCAGAAATGCTCAGCGATGCGCAGCTTGCAGCCCTGGACAAAATGAAACGGCTTACTGACTTCAACGACCTTGCAACAAAAAGCTCACTCGAGCGCGAGGGGTTGGAACGCCAAGTGAACAACGCCGTTGCCAAGGTCATCGAGCAGCACCAGGTCAAGGTACAGCAGCCCATCCAGGAGCGCGTCCAAGGCATCGAGGACAAGCAGCAAACCCGTCGCGTCATTAACCGCTAGGAGGTGTCGTGCGCGACGGAACACAAGTGTCACAAGACGAAAAGGAGATACATATGAAGCACGGAGAAAGTGGCGGCCCCGAGCCGCTGACGTTCACCCACAACGGTGAACCAGCCACGATCAATCTGGAGCGCTTCCAGCAGCCGGTGCAGGACGAGCCGTTGACGTTAACACATAACGGTCAACCGGCCACGATTGACCTGGAGCGCTTTAAGCCACAACCGCAGGCCGAACAGCCAGCCCCGGTCGAAGTAAAGCGTCCAGTAGCCCCGGAGCCGCTGACGTTCACCCACAACGGTGAACCAGCCACGATCAACCTGGAGCGCTTCCAGCAGCAGCCGCAGGCCGAGCCGCTGACGTTCACCCATAACGGTCAACCGGCCACAGTTGACCTGGAGCGTTTCACGCGACAAGCCCAAAAGGAGATACACATGAAGCACGGCGAAATTGGTGCCCCACGCAATACTGGCGACGTAAGCGCCAGTTGGAGGAGTTAAACACTCTGTTTTACTTCCGGCCAAAAGAGAATAAACCGTCTGCGTCTTGGCCTCAGCCGTGAGGGGCCTTGTTCTCGATCAAACAGTTCCCGCCATCTACCACGAGGACTTCACCCGTGATGTAACTGGCGTCAGGCGAAGACAGAAACGCAACTGCAGCGGCCACTTCGCGGGGGCTGCCTGTTCTCCCGATCGGGGTAAAGCGCCCCGCTTCTGCTTCAACAGGCGTGGATGACCCGGTGGTGATCCATCCGGGCGCCACGCTGTTGACGGTAACCCCCTGCTTGGCGACTTCAAGTGCAAGTCCCATGCTCATACCAACCATCGCGGCCTTGGCCGCGCTATAACCGGCTTCTCCCGGATTGCTTCCCCTAGTGCCCGTGGTGGAACTGATATTGACAATGCGTCCGTAACTTCGCGCCCTCATACCGGGCAGAACGGCCCGAGTCAGAAGAAAAGCGGTCGTTAAATTCCTGGCCATTGAAAGATTCCAGTCATGCAGTTCCATCGTTACCAATTCCGAGAAAACCTCCGGGCTTCCTTGCATGGCCATACCGGCATTGTTCACCAGAATATCGACCCGCCCCCAGACTGACTCTGCCCATAGGCTGAATTCACGTACCTGACTTTCATCAGTGAGGTCAGTTGGCCGGCCTTCAACTTCAAATCCTTCGGCGCGCAGCTCGTTAAGCGCTGCGCTAGCGCAACAGGATATCGGCCGGTTCCTGATGGAGCGATACAACTGGCGGCGACCGCACCAGTTCAACGGAGGGCTAGAGCCTGCGGTCGCTGAGGAAAAACTCAATTCAGTGTCCGGGATCAGTTGACCACTACAGGTCGAGTTCCTGGCGCAAAACCCGGAACTGGACATCAACGTCACCTACGCAAACCACCGCAGCTATTCCAGCGAACCAGCCACTGGCCGGGCAATCACAGCGAGCCGCTGATCTCGGGTGCCGTCTCGCCCTATTGCAGCCGCGAATTCCTTCAGCGCCACGCCCCCATCGACTCGCCCCAGGCCTTGAGCCAACTGCCGTTGCTGCACGACGAAGAACGCGGCACCTGGGCCGAATGGTTTCAAGTCGCCGAGGTCAAGCACGCCAGTGCGCTCAATGGCTTGCTGCTCGAAGACGGGCAACTGGCGCTGACCGGCCTGGGTTGCTCGCTGCTGCGCGAGCCGTTGGTGGCGCCGATGTCGCCAGCGGCGAACTGGTAAAGCTGTTCGACCTGCACGTGGATGACGGCCGCCAGTACTACCTGTGCCGGCGCTCCAACAGCGAACTGTCCGACGAAAACCTGAGCTCAAGCGCAGCCTAGTGACGGCTACGCCAGCAACCGCTGATTGATCACCATTTGCTCACGCCCGCGCGCCACAATCCAACGGTGGAAGTCGCGGCAGTGGGCCTTGTCGAACGCGCCCTTGGCACCCACCAAAAAATACGCCGACGGCAAGGGCAAGGCCCGGGCAAACGGCCTGATCAAACGCCCATCTGACAACGCATCAGCCACCATTGAGTATTGCGCCAGTACCACACCCTGCCCCGCCAATGCGGCCTGGATTGCCATGGCAGACAAGGAATACACGCGGTAGCCATCGCGAATGCTTTCGCAGTCCACCTGTTGGGCCTTGAACCAGTCACGCCACGAAGGCGGCGAGGCAAACTTCGGTAGCCAGTCGATGGACAGCAGCGGATATGCCAGCAGGTCTGCCGGTTTGTTGAGCAGCACATCAGGCCGCAACAACCAAGGGCTGCACACCGGCACCACGCAATCGCGAAACAGTTCGATGGCGTTTTCAGTGGCCACGTAGTCGCCGTAGGTGAAGCGAAAATCGATGTCGTAGCCCTCTGGCGAAGGTTCGGCGTGACTGCCATCGAGAAACAAATTGAGTTCCGGGTGCTCGTCCTGCCAGGCATAGATGTGCGGTGCCAACCAATCCGACAGCAATGACGGCAAAGCGCTGATGCGCAGGTTGCTGGCGTTTTTCGACCGCTCGACCTCGACCTGGGCGATGCGCAGGCTCTCGAATGCCGCTGCGCAGCTATCGTGATAACGCTGGCCGGCGGCGGTCAGGCGAATACGCTTGCCGACCTTCAAGGTCAGGCTCAAGCCCAGGGTGTCTTCCAGCAGTTTCATTTGTTGGCTGACGGCACCGGCCGAGATACCCAGACGCTTGGCGGCCTCGACAATGCCGCCGAAACGTCCCACGGCTTCAAAAACCTGCAGCGCGCGCAGGGAAGGCAAGCTGTTCATCATCATCTCCATAGCAATCGACGGTTTTATACTTTAGCTGAGCTATAGCAAGCCACAGTTTTCGACATTTTTTTTATATGAAAAGCCTCGTATTCTGGCTTTGGCGGGTATTTACCTGTCCCGGTCAGGAGACGCCCCATGTTGTTGCGCAAGACCCGATACGGTGCAGCCTCTGATGTAACCATGCGTAACAAAAAACCATAGTGGCCCGGCGACTCAGCCACCCCGGGCTTATCAGCACCGCGAAAAACAGCACCTTGCAGGAATTTTCCGTGAATTGGCCTGCATTTTGCATTTATGTATATACAGGTACTATCATATAAAGATTTTTCTGTAATACATCGTTAGCGTTCGATCCGTCAGAGAAAGGAAAAACAACAATGAAAAAATTTGTCCTCGCCACCGTCTTTGCATTGGCTTCCACCGGCGTCCTGGCCAAGGATTTAAGCGTCATTCGCTTTGGCGTCGATCCGACCTTCGCTCCGTTCGAATCGAAAAACCCCGACGGTCAACTGGTGGGCTTTGACATCGACCTGGGCAACGCCATTTGCGCCGAGCTGAAGGTCAAGTGCGTGTGGGTGGAAAACGCATTCGACAGCATCATCCCGGCGCTGCGGGCGAAAAAGTTCGATGCCGTGTTGTCGGCAATGACCATCAACGACCAGCGCAAAAAAAACGTGGACTTCTCCGACCGTCTCTATAACTCCCCCAACCGTTTGATCGCGAAAAAGGACAGCGGTCTGCTGCCTACGCCAGAATCCCTGAAAGGCAAGCGCGTCGGCGTAGCCCAAGGCACTACCCAAGAGACGTACGTCAAAAAAATCTGGGCGCCTAAAGGGGTGATCATGGTCACCTACCCCAATCAGGACTTGCTGTATCCGGACCTGGTCAGCGGCCGTATCGACGCCAGCCTGACCGATGCCGCCGTGGCCGAACTGGGTTTTTTGCAAACGCCTAAGAACACCGGTTTCGCCTTCGCCGGCGACGCTGTGTACAACCAGGAACTGCTGGGCGAAGGCATTGCCATCGGCCTGCGCAAGAACGAGCCGCAGCTGATGGAAGCCATCAACCGGGCACTGGCCGAAATGCACAAGAACGGCACCTACGACACCATCCAGAAGAAGTACTTCACCTTCGACATCTACAACTAAAAGCCCTGCGCTTGACCGGTGCCGGAACGCTCGCGGCTTGGTGATCCGGCGCCTTGCCCATCCATTTCGCGCAAGGGCCGGCCCCCGGGCCGCCCTTGCCAACGGAGAGACAGAACATGCTTTTACAGGGCTATGGTTCGCTCATTCTCGAAGGTACGTTGGCGACCATCCAGCTGGCACTGATGTCCATGGTACTGGCCGTCACGCTGGGCCTGATCGGCGCATCAGCCAAACTATCGAAACAACCGCTGCTGCGTCACCTGGCCGCCGGCTACACCACGCTGATTCGCAGCGTGCCGGACCTGGTGATCATGTTGTTGCTGTTCTTCAGCCTGCAGATCTGGCTGAACAACCTGACTGAATGGCTGGACACCGAACAGATTGACATCAACCCCTTCGCGGCCGGGGTGCTGACCCTGGGTTTCATCTACGGTGCCTATTTCACCGAGACCTTCCGCGGCGCTTTTCAGTCCGTGCCAGCCGGCCAGTTGGAAGCTGCCGTGGCCTACGGCATGAATCGTCGGCAGGTGTTTGTGCGGGTGCTGTTTCCACAAATGATGCGCTTCGCCCTACCGGGAATCGGCAACAACTGGCAGGTGTTGATCAAGGCCACGGCGCTGGTGTCGATCATTGGTTTGATCGATATCGTCAAAGTCACCCAGGACGCGGGCAAGAACTCCATGGACCTGTTTTTCTTCAGCGTGGTCGGCGGCCTGATCTACCTGGCCCTGACCACCGTTTCCAACGGCGTGCTGATGTGGCTTGAACGCCGCTACTCGGTGGGCGTCAGAGGTGCGCAGCTATGATCGATATCGTCCAGGAGTACTGGAAAGCCTACCTTTGGTTTGACGGCTACCAACTCTCAGGCGTGGCCATGACCCTCTGGCTGCTAGTCGCTTCCATCGCCATCGGCGGCACCCTGGCCGTGCCGCTGGCCGTGGCACGAGTCTCGTCCAATCCGCTGCTGCGCATGCCCGTATGGTTCTACACCTACGTGTTTCGCGGCACGCCGTTGTATATCCAACTGCTAATCCTCTACACCGGGATCTACAGCTTGCAAGTGGTGCGCGACCAACCGACCCTCGATGCGTTTTTTCGCGAGGGCATGAACTGCACCCTGCTGGCCTTTGCCCTCAACACGTGCGCCTACACCACGGAGATTTTCGCCGGCGCCATCCGCGCCACGCCCTATGGCGAGATCGAAGCAGGCCGCGCCTATGGCATGTCCACCTTCACCCTGTACCGGCGAATCATCCTGCCCTCGGCATTGCGCCGTTCGCTGCCGTACTACAG
This sequence comes from Pseudomonas bubulae, assembly GCF_037023725.1. Lineage (NCBI taxonomy): Bacteria > Pseudomonadati > Pseudomonadota > Gammaproteobacteria > Pseudomonadales > Pseudomonadaceae > Pseudomonas > Pseudomonas bubulae. The sequence continues at coordinate 32,636 of NZ_CP146078.1, read as the reverse complement.
CAACGAAGTGATCCTGATGCTGCACTCCACCACTCTCGCCTTCACCGCCACCGTGCCCGATCTATTGAAGGTCGCTCGCGACGTCAACTCTGCGACCTACTCCTCGTTCGAAGCCTTCGGCCTGGCGGCGGTGCTGTACGCGCTGATGGTGTTTACCCTGGTCTGGCTGTTTCGTCGCTGCGAAGTGCGCTGGCTGGCCTTCTTGCAACCGCAGGCGCATTGAGTGACCGTCCTTTTGGAGACATCGAACATGTATAAGCTAAGCGTAGATGAGCTGCACAAGAAATACGGCGACCACGAAGTACTCAAGGGCGTATCGCTCAAGGCCAAAGCTGGCGACGTAATCAGCATCATTGGCTCCAGCGGCTCGGGCAAAAGCACCTTCCTGCGTTGCATCAACTTCCTGGAACAGCCGTGCGCCGGAACCATCACGGTAAACAACGAGCAAATCCGCACCAAACAGGATCTCAACGGCGCGCTGCGGGTGGCCGACCCGCGTCAGCTGCAAAAAGTGCGCACCAAACTGGCGATGGTGTTCCAGCACTTCAACCTGTGGCAGCACATGACCGTGCTGGAGAACATCATCGAAGCACCGGTGCATGTGCTGGGCGTCAAGCGCAAGGACGCAGAGGCACGCGCGCGGCAGTACCTGCATAAAGTCGGTCTGGACCCGAGCGTTGAGAAAAAATACCCGTCCCACCTGTCCGGCGGCCAGCAGCAAAGGGTCGCCATTGCCCGTGCCTTGGCCATGGAACCGGAAGTGATGTTGTTCGACGAACCCACTTCCGCGCTGGATCCGGAACTGGTGGGCGAGGTGCTGAAAGTGATGCAGGCCCTGGCCGAGGAAGGTCGCACCATGGTCGTGGTCACCCACGAGATGGGGTTTGCGCGCAACGTCTCCAACCATGTGATGTTCCTGCACCAAGGCCGGGTTGAAGAGCAAGGTCCGCCGGGTGAAGTGCTGGTCAGTCCGCAAAGCGAGCGCTTGACCCAGTTCCTCTCCGGCCGCCTGAAGTAACCCCATTTCGACAGGAGACAACCATGAGTAACGGTTTTCCATCACACCGCAGCTTTACCCAGCAGCGTGAACAATTCCTCGCCGCCGCCGAGGCCGTCGGCGCCCGTCTTAGCCATTACCCGCACCCATTGCGCGGCCCGTTCGCCGAGGCCCTGGGCACAGATGTGGCCCTGCTCGGCAACCCCCAGGCCAAACGGGTGTTGGTGGCCTTGAGCGGCACCCACGGCGTGGAAGGTTATTACGGCTCGGATTGCCAGCGCCAATGGCTGCAAACCTTCAGCGAGCGCAGCCTGCCCGACGACGTCGCGGTACTGATGATCCACTTGATCAACCCGTGGGGCACGGCCTGGATGCGTCGGGTCAACGAGGACAACATCGACCTCAACCGCAACTACCTGGACTTCACTAAGACACCACCCGACAACGCGGCTTATGAAACTCTGCACCCGATCTACACCTGTACCCAACTGCGTGGCCCCGAACGTGAGCGCGCCGATGCCCAGCTCAATGAACGGATCAGCCGCGAGGGCTGGTCGGCGGTGATGTCGATTGTCGAGGCCGGTCAGTATCGCCATCCCGATGGCCTGTTCTACGGCGGTAACAGCTCAAGTTGGTCGAACCAGACCCTGCACCGGATCCTCGGCGAACACCTGGCACACGCCGAGGTCGCGATGTGCTTCGACCTGCACACCGGCGCGGGCGATTATGGCCATCCGATGTTGATGACCATTGCCCAGGCCTCGTACCCGGCACTGCCCCAGGCCCAGGTGTTGTTCGGGCCCTGGCTGTTCACCCTGATGACCAGCGCCAACAGCCAGAGTGACACCGGCGTTGCTGCCACTGCCACCGGTTACACCTCCCAGGCCATCATCAACGCCTTGCCTCATGTGCAACTGATGCCGTTCGTGATCGAGTGCGGCACCTACCCTGGTCAACAAATCCATGCGGTGCTGCGCGACGATCAGTGGCTGCACCTACACGGCGACCCAACCGGCCCCGAAGCACGGCAGATCAAGTTGCAACTGCTTGAACAATTCTTCCCCGCGGACAGCGACTGGCAAGAGTTGGTGTGGGTGCGAACGCGGCAGATCTGGGAACGGGCGTTGTCCGCGATAGGCACGCGCGGCGGTCTGTAAAACGCACAGCACCCAGTGTGGGAGCGAGCAAGCTAGCTCCCACAGGAGATGTTCGTGGGGACGCGATAAACACTTAAGAGAACCTAAACCAAATATCAGTTTTATCCATCTATTCTTACTCAACTGGCCTCTCGTATTCTGGATACGTCGTTAGCCACGATCCGAAGAATAATAAGGAGAGACCCCATGTTTATGCGCAACGCCTGGTATGTCGCCGCCAGTGAAACCGAACTCGGTGAGCAACTGTTTGCGGTCAAGCTGCTGAATGAGGCGGTAGTGCTTTACCGCAAAGGCGATGGCACCCCGGTCGCCCTAGAAGATGCCTGCCCGCATCGCAAACTGCCGTTGTCCTTAGGGCGGCGCCAAGGTGACGACATCGAATGCGGTTACCACGGCCTAACCTTCGACTGCTCGGGCAGTTGCGTGCGCGCCCCCGGCAGTAAGCACGTTCCCCAAGGCGCCAAGGTGCGCAGTTATCCGCTGGCCGTGCGCTACGGCCTGATCTGGATCTGGATGGGCGATGCCGAGCTGGCCGACGCCAGCAAGATTTGCCACGTGCCCGAATGGGGCGATCCGGCCTGGGGCCTGAATCGTGGCGACAGCATGGTCATCCCCTGCAACTACCTGTACATGACCGACAACCTGCTCGACCCCTCCCACGTGGCCTGGGTTCACCAGTCCTCCTTTGGCAGCGCCGCATGCGCCCAGGAGCCGCTGCAAACTACGGTGACAGACGTCGGCGTGATCGTGTCGCGGTGGATGCGCGACATCGAAGTGGCGCCGTTCTACGCCAAGTTCGTCAAGTTCAGCGGCAACTGTGACCGCAAGCAGCATTACGAAGTGCACTACCCGGCCCAGGCCATCATCAAGGCCATCTTCACCCCGGCCGGCACCGGATCGGATGCCGGGCCGGTGCACGAACAGGTGTTCTTGATGAACTCCTACAACTTCATGACCCCCATCGATGAATCCACCACCCGCTACTACTGGTTCCAGGTGCGCAACTTCGACCAGGGCAACGAGGAAGTCTCGCGCCAGTTCGATGAGGACGTACGTCACGCTTTCGCCGAAGACCGCGTGGTGCTCGCCGCCGTCCATCAAGGCATGGCCAACAAGTGCAGCCCCAATATCGACCTGGCCTCCGACTCGGGACCCCTGCGTTTCCGGCGTAACCTGGCCAAATTGATTGCCCAGGAACAACCTGCGGACTTGATCCCGCTGGTACAGGCCAGACCGCAAACAGCGGGGGTTTGAGATGAGCAGCCAACCCCAAGGTTTCAAGGCTTGGCGGGTGATCGAGAAAACGCCGGAAAGCGCGGTCATTACTTCCTTCGTCCTCGCGCCGCAGGACGGTCCTGCACCCATGGACTTTCGTCCGGGGCAGTTCCTCACGGTGCGGCTGGTGTTGGGCGACGGCACTCGAGTGCTGCGTAACTACAGCGTCAGTGCCCTCACGGACAACCCGCTCCAGGTACGAATTTCGGTCAAGCGTGAACCCGCCCCGTTCGATCGCCAAGACCTGCCGGCCGGACAAGGTTCCAACCACCTGCACGACGGCGTGCGGGTTGGCGACGTACTCGACATCGCAGGCCCATCAGGCACCTTTGTGCTGGACGAGCAAAGTCCAAGGCCGGTGGTGCTGTTCAGCGGCGGCGTCGGTTTGACGCCCATGCTGAGCATGCTGCATCGCCTGAGCGGCCAGTCGATGCGCCCGGTGCACTTTCTGCACGCCTGCGAAAACGGCGCGGTGCATGGGTTTCGCGATGAAGTGCTGGCCCTGGCCGACCGGCGCCCGGGCATTGAAGTGCACTTCTGTTATCGCAATCCGAGCGAGGCGGATCGTGACCGCTTTCACAGCCAGGGCCTGATCAGTCGCCAAACCCTGCAAAGCCTGCTGCCGTTGGACGACTATGATATCTACCTGTGCGGCCCCAGACTTTTCATGCAGGCCAACTGGCGGCTGTTGCGCAGCCTTGGGGTGGCCCGCGAACGAATTCATTACGAGTTTTTTGGCCCGGCGACGGTGCTTGAGGAAGACGACGTCAGTCCAGCGCCGCCACCTGAGCCGACGCTGAGCGAACCTGTGGCAAAGGACGGTGCCGTAAGTGTCTGCTTCATGCCGTCCGGCACCCGCGTAGCCTGGGATGAAAACTGCCATTCATTGCTCGAATTGGCCGAACAGGCGGGCCTGACTCCGGCGTTCAATTGCCGGGCGGGCCTGTGCAATACCTGCCAGGTGAGCTTGCGCGAAGGTACGGTCGAGTACTTCGACGACCCGCTGGACGCTCCGCAAAACGGTGACATCCTGTTGTGCTGCACGCGGCCCACCAGTGCGATCACGGTGCAACTGCGCCAATAGTAAGCGCTGTAGGCGAAGTCGGCCGCGTGTCTGATGCTGGGTGCACGTAGGACAGATCACCCTCTTTGTCCGGGCGATAACCACGTACAGGGTTCCCGCTGTAGTACATCGAGAGCGAGTCGCGCAGGGCTTCTTGTGGGTTCGGATTCGCGGTCAGGGCTTTGGTGTAGTTCTTGACCATCAGCTCGCTAATCGCCTGCAGGTTGCGGCACGGCTCAAACGCTTGGGCGTAGCTCAGGCCGAGAGCCCGCATGTTCGTCACCAGGAACTGGCCAATACCGACCGAGAAACGGAAGCCTTCGCGCTCCAACCGTTCGGCGGTGGCCACCGCTTCACGCAACGACTTGGGCTGACGCTCCAATCGGCCATCGACAACCCCAATAGCGTAAGGGTTGTAGGTCGATTCATTGCCGATCAATGACTTTAGGGTCTGCGGATGCACGGTAGGCGCGCACTTAACGGCCAGCTCAGAGAACGGCACCGGGGCTTGTTCATCGGCCCAGGCCTGGCCGAGAGTGCAGGCCAGTGCCAACAGCGTTACCGCGAACTTAGGCAGCTTTTGCATATTGAACCTCCGAGATGTAGCGACGGCCATCAAAGCCGTACTCCCACTGAATGACGACATCGATCAGTTGCCGCGAGTATTCGATCAGTTGCGACTTGTTCATTTCGGCGCCGCCACGCGCAGCCATAGACGCCAGGCGGTCGAACATCATTTCCGGCGAGTCCGAGTGAATCGAGGAAAGTGAACCGCTGTGACCGGTGTTCAACAGCTCCAAAAACGGGAAGGCTTCGCCGCCGCGGATCTCGCCCATGATTGCCCGGTCGGGGGTCAGTCGAAGAATCGACTCAAGCAGGTCAAACGGTGTGACCTTGGCGCGACCTTGACCGCCACGTGAATAGATCAGGTGAACCACGTTCTTGTTGGGTGTGCGGATCTCGCGGGTGTCTTCAATGGTGACGAGACGTTCATGCGGATCAATGTGCTCCAGCATCCCGTTGAGCCAGGTGGTTTTACCCGCGTTGGTCCCGGCTGAAATCATGATGTTCTTGCGGGCTTTCATGATCCCGATGAAGAACTCTTTCCAGCGCTTAGCGCGATACAGCGCTATCAGGTGATCGTCGGAATAATCGCTGTGCAACCGAGGCTCGTTGATATGCTCGAAAGCCCCGGTGTCCTGGTATTCGTCCAGGGTGATTTGCTTGATACCGGGCTTACGGATACAGACGATGCCGCCAATGTGCTGTTCGACCGCAGGCGCCAAGACAACCTGCACGCGGTAATCGCCGCGCTGGTTGTCTGGCACACCCTCGGCGAGATTGATCGGAATACGGCCCGACAGAATCGGCGTATACGAGTCAACCTGTTGCCCGGTATGAGCGGCAATCACCTCACCGAGCGAGGTAATTAATCCAGTTGTTACCCCCTCGATCTGCACCGGCTTCATGAACCGACTGCCGTGATAACCGGCCCAGACGTTGCCAGGGCCGTTGATCGCAATTTCGGTCACTTCTGGATCGTCCAGCAGCGTGACCAGGTTTTTCAGTTTGGCGCGGAACGATGCAATCTCAGACATACCGCTTCCTCACTGGATGAAGGTGACGCCGCCACTCTTGGCGTGCTCGATCTCGGCCTCGAATTGCGAGGTGAAATCCAAATCGCGCTGCAGGTAGATCACCACACGCGAGCCATGGGGCACGGTCAAAGTTGGTTGGATACTGGCGTAGCGACCCAGGATCGTTTGGGCCGACTCAGACGCGGCTTCCTGTACTTCCGTGCGATAGCGTGACGCCGAGTTTTCCTGATCGCCGGACGACACTCCGGTATTCGAGGCACCGGCGCCGATGATCGAAACCGCTGCAGCAACACCGAAGATTTGCCCCCAATGGTTATCGACTACGCCACCTTGACCAGCGGTGCCCAACTGGTCAGAGCCCGCGCTATTGATCGCGATCTCCGTTGCTGGGCGTCCAGGCAGGTTCGGCGTACGTAACCAATTCCAGATGGTGAACAACCGTTCTTGACCAGGGCGAAGACTGGCGTTGTAGCTGCCGCAAACCGTCGAGCCCCACGGAATCAGAACCCGACGACCGACAGCCGCGTAAACGTCCTGCTGAATGTCTACGCAGATCTGCCCCGGCAACTGACTTTGGGCGCGGGGCTGCAACACAGCCTCGATAACAGCGCCCTGCAGAACCTTGTACTCCAGGTTTTCCATCTTGCGTACCTTGGATACCGTAACCCCATCGGTGAACGTCGAGGATGCGTAAGCGCTATTGGCATTTGACGGGACAGGAGCGTTTCTATCGCTCCCCACGCCCAAGGATCCAGACCCACCCTTCTGACCCTCAGCTTCATCCGTGAAGCCCTCGTCTTTCGCAGTGGCGATGATGGCCGAGCGTTGACGTGCGGCCTGCATCTTCTGTTCTTCAAGCTCACGTTGCAGCTCAATGGCCTGGCGACGCTTCTCGGCTTCGCTCATACCGGTTTGATTTTGACGGTCTACCACAGTGCGCGGCGTGTCAGCGGGTGCAGTGCTGCCGTCATTGCTGACAGGAGCGACCTGCGCCGCTTGACGCTTGGGGGTTGGATCCTGCACACGGCGCGGCTGTGCGGCAGTTATCGCGTCATTACCAACGCTGTTCCCGGCTACAGGTTCATCACTGTGTTTTAACCAATAGACATTGCCCGCACAAAAACCCTGGCCAAGTTGGCCAACCACACGGCAAAAAGGCTACAAGCGCAAACGGGAGGGGTTGTTGATATTTGCGATACCTTCAAGCGTGACTGGGTGTTGCGCAGCACCGATGTTTCCGAAGTTTGGGGAGTCGGCCGGCGAATGAAAGCTCATCTGGATGCGATGGGTATCAAAACCGCGATGGACCTAGCAAAAGCCGATCCGTGGACCCTGCGCAAGAAATTCAGCGTGGTGATTGAGAAAACGGCAAGGGAGTTGTCCGGCACGTCGTGCCTGGAGCTGGATGAGCCAAATCCTCCCAAACAGGAAATATGTTGCAGCAGGGCGTTTGGCCAGCGTTTGACTGAGTTACCGGCGATTCAAGAGGCGGTGGCCACCTACATGATGCGGGCATCCGAAAAGCTACGGGCTCAGCATTCATTGTGCAAAAAGGTTCGCGTCGGTATCCGTACTGGAATGTTCAACGCTTCAGAAGCCCAGTACGCGAACAGCGTCGTCGTTGATCTTCCCTACCCAACTGACGATGTTCGGATGCTCACGAAGGTCGCCACCAAGGCCGTTGAGCGGGTGTACCGCCAAGGCTACCGATACAGCAAAGCCGAAGTGATGCTGCTGAATCTATGTCAGCCAGGTGAATACACTGATGATCTTTTCGCAAGCATCCAGCCCACCGACTCGACAAAGGTTATGTCGGTACTGGATGAAATCAACAATCGATGGGGTCGCGGCACTCTACGGGTGGCCAGCGTTCCAACGAGCCCAGAATGGGCCATGCGGCGCAGCCTCATGAGCCAGAGTTACACGACGAAGCTCGATCAGTTATGGCGTGTCAGTTGCTCGTAGAGCGGCCACAAAATAAGAATGCCCTAATCGGGCATTCTTCAGGAGCAGTCGTTACAGGTCGATTTTGGCCATTTCTTCAACGATTTTCGCAAACTTCACCGGGTCGTTATGGTAGGCGCTGTAGGCATCGAACCCCTTGTCGGAGAACGAGTTGTAAAGCGAGCCCTTGCCAAATATTGCGAACCGAGAACCCTTGATAATGCGGCACAAACGACGTGCACCATCAAGCGGATCACCGTTTTCGCTGTAACCGTTGTCCCACGAGGACAATGGTTCATACGTGCCAAGGCGCACTTCAGTAAGTTCTTCGACGTACTCACTACGCGCGTGTTCTTCCCCTACTGGGTCGAGTGCGTCGACCTCAAGCACGAAATTGGCCTCATGCTTGTACAGTCCGGGATTCCAGAATGTGAGCTTTACCGGCCGAACGACGTGGACGAAACTTTCCAGCCCTCCTTCATGTGTTGCCCACTCCAATGTACCTTCCCGCGAAAGCTGGGCCGCTCTCAAGTCGAGCCCACCGCCGTCAGGATGGAACATATGGTTCACTGGGCTGGAAATCGCGTTCAGCACGCGAACAATGTCGTTTGAATCCGTCCACTCCGCAGCCTCAGGGATAGTCCCCTCAAAGAGCGCTGCAACAATAGCTTCCCATTTTTCACGCAGTTCCTGCTTACCGTCATCTGTCATCCCAATCCCCTTGCTTGCTTATGCTGACAGATCCGGCTCCGTCACTTTCGATGGAGACTATATCGCTAAATCAGGCAATTGAGCTGCGCATCGAGCCCTCGCCCTTTCTGGCCTTGCAGGCCTCCACGTTCCGCGCACCGGGCTTCGCCGTAGAGCAGTCAGCCGCGGATTTACGCTGCAATCGTTCCCTGTGAAATTAAAATCCTGGCTCATTTAGGTGCGGTTGGCTGATCTAGCTCTTATTGTCATTTTCAGAAGACGACTGCACCCAATGTCAGAAGTCGATTGCACCTCTGGAAATGACAATCGAATTTCTGTCACATTAGGTTCCTGATACACCCTTTGCATGCCTTAGACTATATTACGGGTTAAGTGACAAATTTTGATGCCCGGGCCTTTCTGCCGCAGGCTGTCACTTAATCGAACGTATACGTGACGGGTGAAAAGGTGTTGATCGGCTACATGCGGGTATCGAAGGCGGACGGATCCCAGTCCACCAATTTGCAACGCGATGCGCTCATCGCCGCTGGTGTGAGCCTTGCGCACCTTTACGAGGATCTGGCCTCGGGCAGGCGCGATGATCGCCCAGGGTTGGCTGCTTGCCTGAAGGCGCTTCGTGAAGGGGACACGCTGATCGTGTGGAAGCTCGATCGGCTTGGCCGTGATCTGCGCCACCTGATCAACACCGTGCACGACCTAACTGCGCGTAGCGTGGGCCTGAAGGTCCTGACCGGTCACGGTGCGGCGGTCGACACGACGACTGCCGCCGGCAAGCTTGTGTTCGGTATTTTTGCCGCGCTGGCCGAGTTCGAGCGTGAGTTGATTTCCGAGCGAACAGTCGCTGGACTTATCTCGGCGCGCGCTCGCGGCAGGAAAGGGGGGCGCCCCTTCAAGATGACCGCCGCCAAGCTACGCCTGGCGATGGCCAGCATGGGGCAACCGGAAACCAAGGTGGGCGATCTCTGCGAAGAACTCGGGATTACCCGGCAGACGCTCTACCGGCACGTGTCGCCCAAGGGCGAACTGCGGCCAGACGGCGTAAAGCTGCTCTCCCTCGGTTCAGCCGCATAAATGGAGGCGACCTGGAACGGGGCGCTGTTCAGTGCGGCAACGATCCGATTACCGGTGTCGACCCAGAGCAGCCGTAGAGCTTTTGGGAAAGCTGTCGTTCAACGTTTGACGTGAGGGGCCGCCGTAGCGGCGAAGCCGCGAAGGGAACCCGCAAGCGCAGCTTGTGGGCGGTCCCTCTCGACGGAATGGTTAGATGCGACCGTTTTAGTGAACACTTGCCTTAGATAGCAAGTTGAGCACAGCAACGCCGCTGATAATGAAGCCGACACCAACAAATCCCCACATATCTAGTTTTTGACCATGCAAAACCCATGCAATCGCAGTGACCAAGACGATCCCGAGGCCCGACCAAACTGCGTAGGCGATTCCAACAGGAATCGATTTGAGTGTCAGCGACAGGAAATAAAAAGCAGCAGCGTATCCCGCTACGACGATAAAAGACGGTACTAACCTAGTAAAGCCCTCACTAGACTTGAGCGCAGAGGTTGCAATGACCTCAGAAATAATGGCCGTAGCCATAAATAACCAATTTTTCAAAATATTTCTCCATGGAGTTCCGCGAAGAAATTTTAGGTTCGATTTAAGAAAAAAAACAGTCTTGTTGCTGGCCGAAATTTGTGCGCACAGCAAAGCATCTAACGCCCGCGGTAAGCTGCGCCGGAGCGAAGCGGAGGGTACCAACAGGCGGAGCCTGTTGGCGTCAGCTTGACCAAACAGTTAGGCTGGGGAGCGGAGGCAGCTTGTTGCACTTGATATCCCCTATGTTTTTGCTGATAGCGGTTCATAACCAGCATCCAAAGGCGCAACCACTGAAATGAACCGAAGTGGGCCAACGCTGGTGCAAAGAACACCGTGCACCTGCCCTTTGTTTGCAACTACGATATCCCCCGGAACAATTGCAACGGTGTTGCCTTGCTCGTCAATTTGATATTGACCTTCCCCTGAAAGGATGGTCCATGTATCTTGTCCGTCGGGGTGAATATGTGGCGCAATAGTTTGGCCGGGCTCCACATGCCAAGCCACGATAACTGAATGCGAAGATTCAACAACAGACCGTATTGGTTCTTTCTCGGCTGGCTGCATGAATTCATGGGACTTATACACGCGGTGAGTGCTCATTTTTTGCTCCGCAAATGCAAGCCTTTGGGCAGCAAGATTCGCGCCGCCCAAAAGTCTAACGTTTGGTTAAGGGGCGGGCTTTAGCCCGTCCCGGCGAGCACAGCGAGCGATTTGAACCAATTGTTAGAAATTTTTCACAAGTCGGATATCTATTTCGCGTTCGACGTACTCCCACTCCTTTGATGAACGTAACTGTGCCAATAGTTTGTTAAATAAGGCAGTATGCTCCGGGGCGAACTCGAACCAAGTTAAGAAATCGAACGGTTCACCGAGATCACGAGAATGATGCAGTTGTCTTGCGATTTCTGGAAGATAAGCCAGCCCAATCTCTGTGTGGTGTGACTGTGCTTCAAAAATATTGCGCCGTTCCTCTTGCGACATGGCCCACCACTCTGGACTTTTCTTTATTGGAATGAGCGCTGCACATGATGACGTAGGACGATTTAAGTCTTCCTGCTTTGCACGAAGTTGATTGATCTCCTGCCGTTCAGCGTACCGTACATTGCTTGTAAAGCCTTGAAGTGTCCAGGTGCCACGTTCGACCAAATTGATTGAGGGCATATTAACGACATTGACCCTTTGCACCATTTCAAGAGGCATGCCAATGACGGTTTCACAGCTTGTGACTCGCCATGAACCTTCGGAACCGCCAATGAATGAATAATGATTGTTCATGTGATGGGTGCCCTAAATGTCTAACTTTGTTTTAGGGCGACTGCCCTGCTGCGTAACATCGTTGCTGCTCCATAACATCAAACATCGACCCACGGCGTAACGCGCTTGCTGCTTGGATGCCCGAGGCATAGACTGTACAAAAAAACAGTCATAACAAGCCATGAAAACCGCCACTGCGCCGTTACCACCGCTGCGTTCGGTCAAGGTTCTGGACCAGTTGCGTGAGCGCATACGCTACTTGCATTATAGCTTACGAACCGAACAGGCTTATGTCCACTGGGTTCGTGCCTTCATCCGTTTCCACGGTGTGCGTCACCCGGCAACCTTGGGCAGCAGCGAAGTCGAGGCATTTCTGTCCTGGCTGGCGAACGAGCGCAAGGTTTCGGTCTCCACGCATCGTCAGGCATTGGCGGCCTTGCTGTTCTTCTACGGCAAGGTGCTGTGCACGGATCTGCCCTGGCTTCAGGAGATCGGAAGACCTCGGCCGTCGCGGCGCTTGCCGGTGGTGCTGACCCCGGATGAAGTGGTTCGCATCCTCGGTTTTCTGGAAGGCGAGCATCGTTTGTTCGCCCAGCTTCTGTATGGAACGGGCATGCGGATCAGTGAGGGTTTGCAACTGCGGGTCAAGGATCTGGATTTCGATCACGGCACGATCATCGTGCGGGAGGGCAAGGGCTCCAAGGATCGGGCCTTGATGTTACCCGAGAGCTTGGCACCCAGCCTGCGCGAGCAGCTGTCGCGTGCACGGGCATGGTGGCTGAAGGACCAGGCCGAGGGCCGCAGCGGCGTTGCGCTTCCCGACGCCCTTGAGCGGAAGTATCCGCGCGCCGGGCATTCCTGGCCGTGGTTCTGGGTTTTTGCGCAGCACACGCATTCGACCGATCCACGGAGCGGTGTCGTGCGTCGCCATCACATGTATGACCAGACCTTTCAGCGCGCCTTCAAACGTGCCGTAGAACAAGCAGGCATCACGAAGCCCGCCACACCGCACACCCTCCGCCACTCGTTCGCGACGGCCTTGCTCCGCAGCGGTTACGACATTCGAACCGTGCAGGATCTGCTCGGCCATTCCGACGTCTCTACGACGATGATTTACACGCATGTGCTGAAAGTTGGCGGTGCCGGAGTGCGCTCACCGCTTGATGCGCTGCCGCCCCTCACTAGTGAGAGGTAGGGCAGCGCAAGTCAATCCTGGCGGATTCACTACCCCTGCGCGAAGGCCATCGGTGCCGCATCGAACGGCCGGTTGCGGAAAGTCCTCCCTGCGTCCGCTGATGGCCGGCAGCAGCCCGTCGTTGCCTGATGGATCCAACCCCTCCGCTGCTATAGTGCAGTCGGCTTCTGACGTTCAGTGCAGCCGTCTTCTGAAAACGACAGAATCGGCCAAAGCTGCGCTGGGCCAGCTCCTGGTGCGTGACGACACCCTGTCTCAACTGGCAGCGCTCAAGCAGGACGCTAAAGATTTCGGCTGGCGTCAGATGGCAGGGGAGCGCGAGAAGCGCGCCACGCTGAAGTCCTTGCACGGGATCGCCAAGGCGCTGCTGCCCAAGCTCGGCATCTCGCAGCAGAACCTGCTGTACTACGCGAGCCTGGCGAACTTCTATACCGTCCATGACCTGCGCCACCTGAAGGCGGAGCAGACCCGGCTCTACCTGCTGTGCTATGCCTGGGTACGTTACCGGCAGCTCACCGACAACCTGGTCGACGCGATGGCCTTCCACATGAAAAAACTTGAGGACGAGAGCCGCACGGGTGCGAAACAGTCCTTTGTCGCCGAACAGCTGCGACGCCATCAGGAAACGCCGCAGGTTGGCCGCCTGCTGTCGCTGTACGTGGACGACAGCGTGGCCGATCCGACGCCGTTCGGCGAGGTGCGCCAACGCGCCTACAAAATCATGTCCAGGGAATTGCTGCAAAACACGGCGCAGCGCATGAGCGTCAAGCCACTGAACAAACTGGCGCTGCACTGGCAGGCGGTGGACGGCCTGGCCGAACGCATTCGACGCCATCTACGGCCGCTGTACGTCGCGCTCGACTTCGCCGGCACGGCCCCCGATAACCCATGGCTCGCGGCGCTGACTTGGGCCAAGAGCGTGTTCGCCAAGCAGCAGCGCCTATCACAACGGCCACTCGACGAATGTCCGGCGGCAACGCTGCCGAAACGCTTGCGTCCGTACCTGCTAATGTTCGATGCCGAAGGCACGCCGACAGGCCTGCATGCCGATCGTTACGAATTCTGGCTTTACCGTCAGGTCAGGAAACGCTTCCAGGCGGGCGAGCTCTACATTGACGATAGCTTGCAGCACCGGCATTTGTCCGACGAGTTGGTTTCGATGGACGAGAAAGCCGCCGTGCTCGCGCAGATGGACATCCCCTTCCTGCGGCAGCCGGTCAGTGCCCAGCTCGATGCACTGGCGACCGAGTTGCGTGCGCAATGGGTGGCGTTCAATCGCGAGCTGAAACAGGGCAAGCTGACGCACCTGGAATACGACAAGGACACGCAGAGACTGACCTGGCGCAAGCCCAAGGGGGAGAACCAGAAGGCGCGCGAGCAAGCTCTCTACGAGCAACTGCCATACTGCGATGTCGCCGACGTGTTTCGCTTCGTCAACGGCCAGTGCCAGTTCCTGTCGGCGCTGACACCATTGCAGCCACGCTATGCGAAGAAGGTAGCCGACGCCGACAGTCTGATGGCGGTGATCATTGCCCAAGCCATGAACCACGGCAACCAGGTTATGGCACGTACCAGCGACATCCCGTACCACGTCCTGGAGAGTACCTACCAGCAGTACCTGCGCCAGGCGACGCTACATGTGGCCAACGATTGCATCAGCAACGCCATCGCCGCACTGCCGATCTTCCCGCATTACTCGTTCGACCTCGATTCGTTGTACGGTGCCGTTGATGGGCAGAAATTCGGCGTCGAGCGACCAACTGTGAAGGCGCGCTACTCGCGCAAATATTTCGGCCGCGGCAAGGGCGTCGTCGCCTACACGCTGCTGTGCAATCACGTGCCGTTGAACGGCTACCTGATAGGCGCACACGAGTACGAGGCTCACCACGTGTTCGACATCTGGTACCGCAACACGTCGGACATCGTGCCGAGCGCGATCACCGGCGACATGCACAGCATCAACAAGGCCAACTTCGCCATCCTGCACTGGTTCGGACTTCGTTTCGAGCCGCGCTTCACCGACCTCGACGACCAGTTGCAGGAGCTGTATTGCGCCGATGATCTGGCATTGTACGAGAAATGCCTGATCCGGCCGGCTGGCCAGATCGACCGGCAACTCATCGTCGGTGAGAAGGCGAACATCGACCGAATCGTCGCCACACTGGGCCTGAAGGAAATGACGCAGGGCACGCTGATCCGCAAGCTGTGCACCTATACGGCGCCGAACCCGACGCGGCGCGCAATCTTCGAGTTCGACAAGCTCATCCGCAGTATCTACACACTGCGCTACCTGCGCGACCCGCAACTGGAGCGTAATGTTCACCGCTCGCAGAACCGCATTGAGTCCTATCACCAGCTACGCTCGACCATCGCCCAAGTCGGTGGGAAGAAGGAATTGACCGGCCGCACCGACATCGAAATCGAGATCAGCAACCAGTGCGCCAGGCTGATCGGCAACGCGATCATCTTCTACAACTCGGCGATCCTGTCCCTGCTGCTGACGAAGTACGAGGCAGCTGGCAATGCCAAGGCGCTGGCGTTGATCACGCAGATGTCGCCAGCGGCCTGGCGGCACATCCTGCTGAACGGGCATTACACCTTCCAGACTGACGGCAAGTTCATCGACCTGGATGCGCTCGTGGCGGGACTGGAGCTGGGCTGACGGAAATTTCTGGGATTCCGGCGTACAACCCCGTAAAATAGAAGAGTGAGCACTTGATTTGCTGGTGCTTTCAAACAACGGTGTTGTTTTTTTAACAGCCGAACTGGAAAGGGAGGCTGAGCTGCTCAGTGATCACTTTATCCGTTGGCTGATTTACGCCGGCATGTTCGCTACAGGCACTGAACGACAACGCAGATGGTATGGTCTGTGCGTTCTGACTCGTCAAGGATCGGCCAATGGATCGTTTGTCTAATTTGCTCTCGCGGTTCGGCGTGCGGGCCAATCTGTTCTATGACGGCGACCTATGCGGCTCTGCATCTTACGATGGCGCCGAGCGGCGAGGTTATATCCATCTGCTTCAGGCCGGCAGCGTGACGTTGCTTGGTCCCGATCGCAAGGATTTGCAGCTCACTCGCCCTAGCTTGATTTTTATGCCACGCCCCGCCAAGCATCAATTGTTTGCGGGTGAGTCCGATGGCGCAAAGTTGTTGTGTGCTTCCATGGAGTTTGAGGGCGGAATTGATAATCCTTTGTCGGCTTCATTACCGGACTGTTTGGTGCTCGCACTCGATGATCTGCCCATGCTGGCAGACACGTTGGAGTGGATGTTTGCCGAGGCGGCAAATGTGCATTGTGGAAGGGAAGCCGCGCTTGAGCGCTTATTTGAGCTCCTAATCATTCTGTTGCTCCGTTACCTGCTCGATCATCACCAGTTGCGCACCGGAATGATGGCTGGACTGGCCGACATGCGGCTTGCCCGATCGCTTTTACAGATGCACAACTCCCCGGAACATGCCTGGTCAATAGCAGAGCTGGCCAGTGAGTCAAATATGTCACGCGCTGCGTATGCCGTGCATTTCAAGAGTGTCATCGGACAGACGCCTGCTGATTATTTGTTGAGTTGGCGAGTTAGCCTGGCTCAGAAGCTGATGCGAGAAGGGCGCTCGATTACGCTGATTGCAGCTCAAGTCGGCTACGAAAGTCCTTCGGCGCTGTCTCGCGCATTTAGACGCAAGACGGGGTTGAGCCCTCGTGACTGGTTGAAAGATCTGGCGGGGGAAAATGATGGCAAAAAGGCCTAAGGCATTACTGCCTTAAGCCATTGAAAAAATTATGCATTAATTTTACGTTTTTCCAGTTCAACCAGCGAATGGCCTGCCACAAATATCGAAACAGCAAGCAACCCTAAGTCTTTAAGCAGAAACTGACCTGGCGCAACGGAAATCGCCGGAAACCCTAAACTAGGCTCAATGACGCCCGGAGTGGAAAACATAAAGCTAAGGGTTGTGAAGAACAGGCCTGCAGACAGAGCGCCTCCTACCACGGATAGTTTGGGCGACAGCATGCGGCCTGCGATCAGAGTGCCGATCGAAATCTCTAGTATGCCGAGCAGGCTGGAGAACATGTCGACCGAAAAAATGCTATACACCCATCCCAAAAGCGGGCTGTTGCTCACCAGTGGAACCAGGCCCTCGGCCTCGTAGTGGGTAAATTTCATGCCGCCGAACCAGAAGTAAATAATAGCGAGAGCCAAGTACGCGCCATAGATACCTAGCCCCATAGTTTTGGTTCCAAGCGTTAAGTGGGCCTGTACGCTGGACTTCGAGTTTTCAATGCCTATGGTTTTCATGTCTGAGCTTCCAGTAGTGAGTGAGAGTGTGTTGGCTGCCGAACGCCGTATGCGTTGGCGATGAGATGATTATGGCTGGCATCTCTAATCAAGAGGCATCAGAAAGTATTGATTTCAGTGCAGATCGTCTTGGGCGGTGCAATTCGCGATGAAGGGATCGCCGTGGAGAGCGATGAGTGCACTATTTCGATAAAGGAGTCGTTTTACATAGGTCGATGAAGCGCGTTGCGGCATCGCCTACTGTCATTTCTCAAATCTGACTATGGGGCTTGGGGCGAAGGGCGGCACTGACTAGGCTTAGAACAGCTACCAACTAGCCGCGCGGCCGCGATGCACAAAGAATGGTAACTGAGCCGTGAGTGCGGTGGGCGCCCGCATTTATTTCCAAACCCTACAGATACATCGATCTTCGACTTCAACCGGGCAGATAGCTGTTGCAGCAAGCCTATCAATCGACTTTGACGTGTTAAAGAGGATAGGTTTTCCAGGGTTGGGGAACAGCATGCCCTGCAGAACGACACACGTCACTTTTGTTAAATTAATAAGCTAGCTACCTATTGGGCATAACCTTGCAATTTGCTTCAATTTACGCACATGCACTTGCGACCTCAAAATGCAACGTAAGCCCCGAATATCTCCATTATTGTCGCCGCCAGCCTTAGTTACAGCTGCTATGATGAATGAGATCGAAAACTGAAATCCCCCACTAGAATTGTTGACTGGAGTCAAAATGAATAAAAAGCGGCCGGTTAATCTTGATATTCGAACCATTCAGCTTCCTCTCACGGCGCTTACATCGATTCTGCACCGGATTTCAGGAATTATGCTCTTTATTTTTCTGGGACTGATACTGTATATGCTGAGCAAATCGTTGGAGTCAGAAAAGGGTTTTAATGAAGTCAAGGAGATTTTTTCTTCACCTTTCGGCAAAGTTAGTTTCTGGTTGGTATACTCTTCATTTATTTATCATCTCGTAGCCGGAATTCGACACCTAGTTATGGATGTGGGTGTTGGTCATACTTTGAAAGGCAGCAATCGCGCCTCTACTATTGTTTTAGTAGTGTCGGGTGTTTTAATGGTTGCTGGCGCCGTATGGATTTGGTAGCTGTGGAGTCGTAATGCGTATTTACAAGGACTAAAAGCGTCCTTTAAAGCTAACTTACGAAAGTATTTATAATCGACGGTTCACGCTTAAACGGTTGAATCCTTTCGGGCTTCCGAATAGCTGTTAGCTGAAAGCTATCATGAGCTAAGTTTTCTGTGCATCATCAAATGTGTTAATGGGAGCGCCATAGTACTAGGTACAAATATGGCTCTAGGACAATGTTAGATGTTTTGGATTTTGAGGCGGATCGCTCTTATCGAAGATCGTCTAATTCGCTCTGAAGCGCAGGTTTTTTGAAACTATCACCTGGTTGGCACACTGTGCGAATCAACATCAGATATGAGAAAGCCAATCAGGTGAACACTACCCTCGAGGGCTCATCTGTCCAGTTAAAGCCTCGAGTCTTTCTGGGTGCGCAAAAGACAAGAAGGTTATATGGGAAAATTATGAGGCCTGGATACCATGCGTCATGGGCGTGCCGATGCTGTGAGTGACAGAGCGAGAAGCAAGTGAAAGTCCCTGAAGTAGGGGCGGGATGCGCCCGAGTGGCATTTTTTGTCTTAAGGTAGATCGCGTAGCTGTTCTTCAGAATAATCTTCAGAGCGTTGACGACAGCCATCGCTGTGCATTCCTCAAGAATAGAATGTGTCGGAAGGGTGGCGTCATTGGTGTTAGTCATCGCTTAGGATTTCTCAATCTGGCTTACACGGGCGCCTGTACCGATATCCCCGCGGATGGCGACGTATCGATGTTGAATTCCTCGCCAGACGAAGTGCAATGAGCTGCGGCTATAGGCTTGCGCAGCCTTAGATAGCCGGCCGTCGCAGGCGCGCCGGTTGGCCGGGATCTTCTTCTGCCCGTCAGGTGTCCGGTCGGAACTCCAGCACGAACGCTACGACCTTTTCGGCGGACATTTCGCACGGCTTCAACAATGTCCTATCTGATGTAACGCGGAAGAGGTTGAAGCTGACAATGTCAGTCCCGTCCAACTCCCTGGCGAACAGACTGTTGCGACGTCCGTCCCCAGATCGCCGGACGATCAAGCTGAAACGCCGGCCTTCATAAGTCCCTTCTCTGTATCCCTCCGCAAGCTTCGCGAAAGCGGCATCGAACTCGGAATGCTCCATGTCATCCATCCTTATTGATAGAACAGAGGCGCGGCGGGTGCGAGACCGCCAGTGCCGGGTCGCGCTAAGGTGCCGGGCAGATTCCTGCAGCCGACGAGGCCCGGGGTGGGCAGGATAATTGAGATGTCGGCGCCCGCATGGCTATCAGCGAAGTCGTCCGTCCAGTCTGCTAGGCAACGTCCACGCCTTTCCAGAAAGCGATGTAATCCCGGATACCCTCGGCATCCGGAGTGGGGGCGGGATAGGTCCAAGCGGCGTTCACGTTGAGCGCGTCACCCGCGCGAACATGAAAGAAGCGCGCGGCGCCTTTGATCGGACAGACAGATGTGTGCGGGCTCATCTCAAGCAGGCTCAGGTCGACTCCTGACGGTGGGAAGTAGTGATTTCCCTCGACGATGACTGTTTCGTCGCTTGTGGCGATAGTAGTGTCTTTCCAGATGGCTGAGACCAACGGACTCTCCTTTTGTATTCATCAACCGGCGAAGGCTCGCGGGCTGGCTGCCCCAAGCCGCACCTCCTCAGGTGGCAGGCGGGTTGCGCCCGAGAAGTTTGTCGAGCTCGCCTCTGACATCGAGCGCGAATAGCTCATCGGAGCCACCGATAAGGGTGCCATTGATGAAGATCTGCGGCACGGAGCTTCGCCCCGACGCTTCCGCCATGGCCTGCCGGTGAGCCGGATCCGCCTCAATATCGAGCTCCTTCCATCGCACGCCCTTTTCCTTGAGGAGCGCCTTCGCTCGGCGGCAGAACGGGCACCAATTCGTGGTGTACAGCAATACATCAGTTGTCATATTGCATCTCCGGCAGTTGCACGCGGATCGCTGTCATGGCGTTGATCTCCAATTCGCGGCGTTCAAAGATGGCGACTGCACCTTGGCCGACATCGGAGCAGATGCTGACGATTGGCCGCTATCCAGGCGACATGGCCCAAAGTGCTTTCACCGCCAGGCAGAGGCCGCACGCGCCTCCTGTAGCGCCGAGCCGATGCTCTAAGGTAACCGAGCCTCGATTGGGACGGAAGCGGTCCCGCTCGAATCGCCCATCATGCTGGTCGAGCATATCAGGACGACGGATAGTGCAGGAACTTTCAAATTGAGCTTGATGTCGAGCCAGGTATCGCGAGCGAAGGCGTTCTAGAGGCCGGGGGGTACGAAGACTGTGTTCGGCAAAACGGTTCACGTTGATCGCCAAAGCTTCCCAGGGCGCACGTCTACGATCGGCGCGACGTGAGATAGCTCGCGCCGCTAGCCCCCGTAGCGCTCCGTCTTGATGATGGAGGCGTCCAAGCCCGCCAGCAGCGCGCTATCGGTTGCGATGTTGACGAATCCGTTAGACCCGCAGACGAACACTTGCGTCGGCTTTCCCTGAAGCCTGGTTAGAATTTCTTGGACCATCATGCCGTCGATCCGTCGCGCAAAGTCCGATGCGCGAACCGGTTTCTCGCGCGTAATCGCGAGCGCCAGGACGAACGCCGGATCGCTGATTTCGATGCAATGAAGTTCTTCTGAGAAGAGAACGTCCTCGGCGGTTCGTGCGGACAGGAGCAACGCTGTCGGAACGGCTTGGGCCAATGCGCGGCGCTGCCGGATCATTGCCATCAACGGCACGAGGCCGGAGCCTCCCCCGATCAACAGAACCGGATCTATGGCAGGCTCAGGCCAAAGGAAATGGCCACCGAGCGGACCGCGAACTTCGATTTCGTCACCAATCGCCGCGATGTCGTGAAAAAACGGCGAAACTTCGGCATCCGGCATGCGCTCGATAGCTATCTCGACGATCGGGGTCGAAACTGCCGATGACGCGATCGAGTAGCTGCGCATTGCACTGTAGCCGTCGGGCGCGGTCAGCCGGATATCGACGTGCTGACCTGCGGTGTGCGCGAACGGCTTGCTCAACCGAAGGAAGAAGCTCTTGATACTCGGTGTTTGCTGGATGATGTCGTCGATCACGCATGATTGCCACGAACGGACTTGCGCTTCGTTTTCAGTCATGGGTGTATCGTTGTTCGCGCCACGGATCGCCGTAGATGTGATAGCCGTGCAGCTCCCAAAAGCCGGCCTCGTCACGCGTCGTGAATTGCAGCGCATTCACCCATTTGGCGGATTTCCAGAAGTAAAGGTGCGGCACTAGAAGACGCGCCGGCCCCCCATGATCGCGGGAAAGTGGCTTGCCCGCATAACTGAGGGCGACCATCGCTTTCCCGGAAAGCAGATCCGTCAGAGGGACGTTTGTCGAATAATTATCGTAGCAGTGCGCCAAGACGAAATCGGTAGGCCGATCAAGCTCTGCATCTGCAAGGATGTCTTCAATGAGTACACCCTCCCAAACGGTATCCAGTTTGGACCAAGAGGTGACGCAGTGAATATCCTTTGTCACCTGGGTCTTTGGTAGAGTGTTGAATTCGCCCCAATTCCACGTTTTGACGGGCTTCGGACCAATTTTGACTGTGAATTTCCAGTCGGAGGGCTCTACCCTCGGCGTAGGGCCGGCCGACAGAACAGGGAAATCCTCCACCAGATGCTGACCTGGCGGAATCCGATCGGACTGGTCGCCTGAACCGCGACCGGTGAAACCTCTGGTGACCATAGTGACCCCTCTTGCTCGATACGGCAGACCGAAGCCGGCCTTCATTTCAGTACTCTGCGTAAAGCATTTGCCCGCACATCCGCCGAATAAGCCAATCGACTAAAAATCAGATACAGATGCTCTATCATCGTAAAAAATCGCGTATCGAACATAGCGTCAGGCCAGCATGATTCCCAATACCCAATGGCTATAGGGTAGATAACCCCAAGGCTGCGTACGCTGATCTGCGGTATGCGGAGCGGAAGTTGCAGGTTCGCTCTCAAACGGATGGGCAGCGTGCAAAGCTCAAGGCTCACCAGCGCATGGTTGCCCAGTTCGCGCTCGCCGGCAGCTTGAGTATATTAAGGACGAAATGTCGATCTGATCTATTCTGGCTTCAGGAAATAGGGAAAATAAGGTCGGACGTTCGCGCACCGTCGCGACGCGCGATCATCCACTAAGCTTCTGTATCGGGGTTGGAGGATCAGATGAACGAGATCGAACGACAAGCGCCTGAGCTGCGGGTGCAAAAATGGATTGGCAAAGATGGGGAAAGTATCGCGCCGTTCAAACTGTCAGATATCGGGCCCGGCCCGAAAATCTTGTTTGCCTTCCAGCATTGGTGCCAAGGTTGCCATTTGCATGGGTTTCCGACGCTACAAAAGTTGCATGCAGCGTTGAGCTCAAAAGACGTGGGGTTCGCAGTGATCCAGACCGTCTTCGAAGGAACGCATGAGAATACCTTCGAGAAGTTGCGCGTGAACCAGCTCAAGTATGAGCTTCCTATCGTTTTCGGTCACGACGAGCAACCGACCGGCTCGCCGTTTCCAACCTTCATGGAAGACTACCGCACACGAGGAACTCCGTGGTTTACGGTTATCGACGCTGGCGGTAGCATTGTTTTCTCGGACTTCCATCTCGACGCGGAGCGACTAGTGAAGCAACTTGAGCAAGGTTAATCGTTGGAAGGTGGGCAATCATCCTGATTGCCACCCATCCCCTGATGCCCACTACAGGCGTTGCGCGCTGTAACTCTGTTGATCAGCGTGCGAAAACCCGGATCCGGATAGGAGGAGCGTCAACGATTGAATCAATCCGTTGGGAGAGGGCGGCTCCGCTCCGTCAGCTCGGCAATAGATAACCCATTCTCGCCGAGCAACTCTCTGATCCGATCGACGATATGAGCCCCTAGCGCCGCTGTCTTGGTCCCCCCCACAGATTCCCAAGATGCGAGTTCACACGCCGATACCTCGTGGTCAGCGCCGAAGTGCTTCTGTCGGTATGTCACCGCCGCCCTTCAATGATAAAGGCGCGGTAACGGGAACCGGCAAAGCGTTGAGCAGCGATGGTTTGGTAGGCGGGACTGTCATACCAGTCGCGAGCGGCCTGCATCGTCGGGAAACGCAAGATTACGGCCCCTTCGATGGGCGGCCCCTCCAAATGCTGGATCGCGCCATAAGCGGCGAGAAAGGTAACGTCGTGACCATCGAACGATGGTCCGACGCCTGCAGAATAGGTTGCGAGTGCATGTGGGTCGCTGGTTTCTTCCCGCGTAAAGACGACGAACGCTTCCATCATTAGGCCTCTCAAAGGTTGGATCTGTTGGCCATTACCACCGGTGATGGCCTCACAGTCGTCAGGCTGGCAACTGGAACCCGATTTTCATGAGTGCCTCGACGCACGCATCCTGATCCTGCTGATAGTTGCCTCCGGAGATGCCTATGCCGCCGATCAACTTCCCATCCTCCAGAATCGGATAACCGCCGCCGACAGCGACCATCCGAGGGCGATAGGCTAGCGGCGCCACTTTTGGATCGTTGGTCACATAGTCGTTCCAGACATGGGTCGGGAACCCAAACGAGGCGGAACTCCAGGCCTTGTCGATGGCAACATCGACGGTAAGGAACGGCGCATCGTCGGTGCGCTCGAACGCGCGCAGGTTACCGGTGGCGTCGACGACGGCGACGGCAGCCGGGATGCCGATGGCACGGGCCGCAGCGAGCGCCGCGTCGATGAGGGCGACTGCGGTTTCGCGGTTGATCGAGGCGGTGGCAATAGATTTGGTCATGGGATTCTCATCGCTGGGGCATAACCCGTTCGGCTTTTTGAGGTTGGACAAGATGTTTGGCGATCGCGGTCGTTAGAAGCCTTCGAGGACGATCTTGCCTTTAGCCGCGCCACTTTCGATCAGTGCATGCACCGTCTTCAGATTGGCGGCATTGATCGGCGACAGTCGCCGGGTCAGCGTCGTGCGGATTTTGCCGTCGTCAACCAGCGCTGCCATCGCATCCAGAATCTCGCCCTGCTCATTCATGTCGGGCGTGCCGTAGATCGACCGCGTGAACATCAGCTCGTGGTGGATCGACACCGCCTTGCGCTTGAAAACCATGATATCGAATGCCTTGGGATCGTCGATCAGTCCGAACCGTCCTTGTGGGGCGATCAGTTCGGCGATGTCGGCGACATGTTGCTCGGTATGTGTGGTCGAAAAGACGAAAGCGGGAGCACCGATGCCGAGTTCGGCGATCTGTGGCGCGAGCGGACGAGAATGGTCGATGACGTGGTGAGCTCCAAGCCCTCTTACCCACTCTTGGGTTTCCGGTCGAGAGGCTGTGGCGATGACGGTGAGGTCCGTGCGCTGTCGCGCGATCTGGACGGCGATCGACCCAACCCC
Organism: Pseudomonas bubulae; assembly: GCF_037023725.1. Taxonomy (NCBI): domain Bacteria; kingdom Pseudomonadati; phylum Pseudomonadota; class Gammaproteobacteria; order Pseudomonadales; family Pseudomonadaceae; genus Pseudomonas; species Pseudomonas bubulae. Next base: position 8,089 of record NZ_CP146078.1, on the reverse strand, counting down.
GCCCGCGCCACCGATGATGAGGATCGCCTCCGCCGCACCGGGTACGGGCTTCGCCACGTCCAGGCGGTCGAACATCGCCTCCCAGGCCGTCAACGTCGTCAGCGGCAGCGCCGCCGCTTCCGCCCAGGAGAGCGACGCAGGTTTGTGACCGACAATCCGGGCGTCGACGAGATGGAACTCCGCATTGGTACCGGGCCGTGTGATCGATCCGGCATAATAGACCTCGTCGCCTAACTCGAACTGCGTGACGTCGGGGCCGACCTCGCGCACAATCCCGGCGGCATCCCATCCCAGCACCTTCCAATCGCCATCTGCCGGCGGCGTGCTGTTGCGGACCTTGTAGTCGACCGGGTTGACCGAGACGGCCTTCACCTCAACCAGGATATCGTATCCTGCAGCGACAGGCCGAGGCAGATTGATGTCGACCAGCGCGGCATCCGCGGCGATGGGTCCCGGAACCTTGTAACCAATGGCTTTCATAAATGTCTCCAGCTTGCTTGATCGGATGACGCGAATGCTCGTTAGTCAACTTCTTCTACATTGAGGTCCCGACTCTTGAACTGGGTCGCGGTAGCAGATTTCATCGAACACGTCGATCAACAGGCCCTTATGCTCGGTCGCCGGATCGGTGATCGCGTAGAGGGTGGAGGCGTTATCGCCATCATCACCGCTTCCGAGGCGAAACGCCGCGTCGACGCAGATGCCGCACGGACCGATGGTTGATCCTGGCTCGAGATCGACGAGATTGCTGTCCTTGACGCGCTATTCGCGGTCTTAGCCCTTGGCGATGAAGGACTGAACTGCTTGTAGAGCGTCGGTCAGCTGCTATGTCATGGACGCACCTTCATCTTGAGTTGGATTGGACAAGCTTCCGTATAAGGCCCGCTGTAACCGTCAGATGACGGCGAAGAAAACGATGGGCAGTATTCACAGCCACTTAGCCTTCTTGAAGCGCACAAATAGGAAAACGCACGATATCGCTATCACTCCGAGCACGACAAAGTATCCGTAGGCCGTGTCCAGCTCCGGCATGTGCTTAAAGTTCATGCCGTATATTCCAGCGATCGCCGTCGGGACTGCCAGTATTGCCGCCCAAGCCGCCAGCTGGCGGGTGATCACCCCCGTCCTTTGCGCTTCAAGAAGGCTGCTGGCCTCAAAGACCGTGGACAGGACAAGCAGGAGGCCGTCGACCATGGACTGCACGCGGTGGACATGGTCCGCGACGTCGTGGAAATATGGTGTCATTTCGGCGCTGATGCAGGGAAAGTGGCCGCGAACGAGCTTTCGCACCAGCTCGGCCATAGCCCCGAGCGTGCGCTGGAACCGCGTGAGTTCGGACCTTAGTTCGAAGATTCGCGCCACCTCTTCTGGCCCGAGGAAATCGTGCAGCGACCGTCGCTCCATCGCCAGGACGTCGTCCTCGATCATTTCGAAGATGGGCAGATACTGGTCGACCACGCGATGCAAGATCGCGTGCAGCACATAGTCGACACCCTTGCCGAACTGCGTCGGCGATGCCTCGAGTTGCTCCCGAAGTTTGCCCAGCGCTCCGGCATTGCCGTGCCGCACGGTGATAAGGTGATTGTGACCGGTGAAGATCGCCATCTTGCCGTAGCTGATCCGGTCGCCGACCAGCTCGGCGGTCTGCGCGACGACGTACAACTCATCGTTGTAGACCTCGAGCTTGGGCGGGCACAGCGGGTGCATCGCGTTGTCGATCGCCAACGGATGAAGATTATATGTCCTTTGGATCGCGAGTAGTTCCTCGGGGGTGGGTTCGCTAAGCGCGATCCAGCAGAAGCCCGAGCGACTCTCGCCCAACTTGACGTGCTCATCGAGCGCGATTTCGCGAACTCGCTTGCCTTCGTTGTAATAATAGGCGGCGATGATGCTCATGCTGGCCTCGCGGGAATGTGGAGGCCACGCTGGACGGCCGGTCGAGCCAGCCCGCGTCCAAGCCATGCGCGGACGTTCGAAAAGCTGCTGAGGCCAAGGATGTCACCCGCAGCGTAGAATTCCACCAGCGCATTCACCCAGCCGAGCGTCGCGATGTCCGCGATCGAATAGTCGTCGACGATCCAGTCGCGGCCTTCCAGCCGGCGATCCAGAATCCCCAGCAGACGCGTGGATTCGTCGATAAAGCGCTGTTGCGGCCGCTTGTCCTCATAGTCCTTGCCGCCAAATCGCAGGAAGAAGCCGAGCTGACCGAACATCGGCCCGATGGCCGACATCTGAAAGAACACCCACGCTAGGGTCTCGTAACGCTGGCCTGGTTCGGTGGAGATGAACTGACCCGTCTTGTCGGCCAGATAGAGGAGGATCGCACCGGATTCCCATAAGGCGATGGGTCTACCGTCAGGGCCAGCCGGATCGATGATCGCCGGTATGCGTCCGTTCGGGTTCAGCGACACGAACGCCGGATCCTTCGACTCGTTGTTCGAGATGTCGATCAGGTGGGGCTCGTACGCCAGGCCAGTCTCCTCAAGCATGATCGAGACCTTGACGCCATTGGGCGTAGGGGCTGCGTAGAGTTGCAGGCGATCGGGATGAGATGCCGGCCAGCGCTGCGTGATCGGAAAGGACGAGAGGTCTGGCATAAATCTGCGATCCTGGTGTTGCGATGGCGACTGACTGGAACGAGCCGTCACTCTGAAGTAGGGTTCGATGACCGCGTCGCTGAACGACGCGGTCACGAAGATTGCGGACCGGATCGGCGCAGTGGCAACGGCAGTGAAGCCTATTCCGCCGCGGTCCCGGCCGCTGGCTGTACGTCGTCAACCTTTTGGCGCTTCGGAAGCACCCAGCCGGGACGGACGAAGTGGCAGGTGTAGCCGCCCGGGCGCTTCTCCAGATAATCCTGGTGATCGGGCTCGGCCTCCCAGAACTCGCCGACCGGCTGGACCTCGGTCACCACTTTGCCATCCCACAGCCCCGAGGCATCCACATCGGCGATCGTATCCTCGGCGACGCGCTTCTGCTCCTCGTCGACATAATAGATGCCCGACCGGTAGGAGAGCCCACGATCATTGCCCTGGCGGTTCAGCGTCGTCGGATCGTGGATCTGGAAGAAGAATTCCAGGATGTTCCGGTAGCTCGTCACTGTCGGGTCGAAGACAATCTCGATCCCCTCGGCATGCGTGCCGTGATTACGATACGTGGCGTTCGGAATATCGCCGCCCGTGTAACCCACACGGGTCGAGATGATGCCGGGCCGCTTGCGGATCAGATCCTGCATGCCCCAGAAACATCCTCCTGCGAGAACAGCGCGCTGATGCATGTTAAGCCTCCTCTACTTGATCGAGATATTCACCGTATCCCTCGGACTCCATCTCGTCGCGCGGGATGAAGCGAAGGGACGCTGAGTTGATGCAGTACCGCAGACCGCCGCGGTCGGAAGGACCATCGGGGAACACATGGCCGAGATGACTGTCTGCGTGTACTGACCTGACCTCCGTCCGGACCATGCCGTGTGCGCTGTCCCGCACCTCGTTCACGTTTGCCGAAACGATCGGCTTGGTGAAGCTGGGCCAGCCAGTACCCGAATCGAACTTGTCCGTCGAAGCGAACAGTGGCTCTCCCGACACTATGTCGACGTAGATGCCAGGCTCCTTGTTGTCGTTGTACTCGCCCGTGAAGGGCCTTTCGGTGCCCGCCTCCTGGGTAATTCGGTGTTGCTCGGGAGTCAGGTGGTCGATTGCTGTCTGTGACTTTTCAAACTTCATTACAGTCTCCAATACTTATCTAGAGGGCCAGGCACGCTACCGCTAATTTTTTATGTCTCCTGATTTGCTCCTACAATGGTAGTGGGATGGCAAACGAGGTTTTACTAAGTGTTGGAAAATTAGAGATTTAAATTTCGCGTCTATTAGTTCTAGCGCAACTGAGTGGTTAAGCAAGTACGTAATCAGTAAATATTAAAAAAATAACACAAAAGCACGATTATATAATACAGTGTCAGTGTTTTATGATAATCAACAACGCCTGTTTAGATGCTGGTAGATGCGAATTTTTTGGCGTACAGTCAAAATTTTCTGATGGTTGCTTAGTGTGTTGGCGCTGATGGAAAATTGACCCACCCTGCCGATTGAAATTTGACCCAGGGCGGATTGCTGATTTTGTTACCAGCAACTGTGGATAAGTCTACCAGCGCAGCTGCTGTTGCCCCCACTCCTTCGCTAGCCCAGTTCAGTTGTTTAAGACCTGCCACACGCAGCCATGTAGCAGGCCGTCGTCGCCATGAAATCAGAACGGCTCATCGTCCTCCGGTTCCTGGCCGCCCTTACGCTTTCGCTCCCGTGATTTGATCTTGGCCTGGGCCGCCAAGCTACTGTGTTGCAGGCGATAGGACTCGTTACCGGTTTCGACGATGTGGCAGTGGTGGGTCAGCCGATCCAGCAGGGCGGTGGTCATCTTGGCGTCGCCGAACACGCTCGACCATTCGGCGAAGCTCAGGTTGGTGGTGATCACCACGCTGGTGTGTTCGTACAGCTTGGATAGCAGGTGAAACAGCAACGCACCGCCGGCCTGGCTGAAGGGCAGATAACCCAGTTCGTCGAGGATGACCAGATCCATGCGCAGCAGAGCTTGGGCGATCCGCCCGGCTTTGCCGTCGTGCTTTTCGCGCTCCAGCAGATTGACCAGATCGACCGTGGAGTAGAAGCGCACGCGCTTGCCGTGCCGGGTGATGCCGGACACGGCCAGCGCAGTGGCCAGGTGGGTTTTACCGGTGCCAGGCCCACCGATCAGCACCACGTTCTGCGCGGTGTCGGTAAAGGCCAGACTGGCCAGTTCGCTGATCAAACGAGCGTCTGCGCTGGAGGCGCTGAAGTCGAAGCCGGCCAGGTCGCGGTGCATCGGCAGCTTGGCCATGTTCATCTGGTGGCTCACCGAGCGCATGGCGCGATCTGTGTGCTCTTGTTCCAGCAGGTGTTCGAGCAGCCACTTGGACGAGGCTGTGTTCGACTCACCCTGCGCAGTCAACTCCGCCCAGGCCGTGGCCATGCCGTGCAGGCGCAGCTCCTTGAGTTCCGCCATCAAATCACGCATGACCGATCTCCTCGGTCTGGCCACGCAGGCGGTCGTAGCGCGCCGTGTTAGCGACGGGGGCTTCCTTGAGCGACAAGTGGGTTTCGACGCTGGGTGGTGGTTCGGTCGCGGCCAGGCGCGCCACGACATTGAGGATGTGTTCGGCGCTCAGGCTGCCGCTTTCCAGTACCAGCTCAACAGCCACCAGCACCGCATCGAGCCCGGCGACCGGTACGGCAGCCAGAACTTGCGCCATGATCCGGTCACCGCCGGCATGACGCCCCAGACCGTGCTTAAGCTGACGCAGCGGCGCCGGCAGATCAGCAAAGGGCGCGCCGTTGCGCAGCGCACCGGGCTTGCGTTCGATCAGCGGGAGGTAGTGCTGCCAGTCATAGCTGACCTGGTCGCGATCCAGCAAGCGGACATGGCTGGCGATCAGCGCGTCGTCAGCCACCACCTCGATTCGCGTCGGATACAAACGGCTGCTGACCCACTTACCCGCATACTCACACGGCACCGAGTAGCGGTTGCGCCCGACGCTGACCAGGCAGGTGCTGGAGACCCGCGCAGGCCGCTCGACGTAACCGTCGAATGGCGCTGGCACAGGCATCAGTTCAGCGCGCTCCAACTCCAGCACTTCGGCCACACTCAGCCCGCTGTATTGAGGGTGCGTCAGCTCGTTCCAAAGCGCGCGGCAGCGCTGGCCCAGCCAGGCATTGAGTTCCTCGAAGGAGTGAAACTGGCAGTCCTGGGCGTCTAGCCAGATACGCCTGCGGCTGTCTTGCACGTTCTTTTCAACGATGCCCTTTTCCCAACCAGCGGCGACGTTGCAGAAGTCCGGATCGAACAGGTAATGCGCGCACATCACCGCAAAGCGCGCATTCACCGCCCGGCCTTTGCCCTTATTGACCTTGTCGACGGCGGTCTTCATGTTGTCGTAGATGCCCCGGCGCGGCACGCCGCCCAAGGAGCCGAACGAGCGTGTATGGGCGTCAAATAAGGGGCGAATAGAGAAAACGGAAAAAATCGTACGCTAAGGTTTTCCGGGCAACCGTAGCGGCCTGAACTTCCCGTCTTCAAGCCGGCGGCTCTGCCGCCAGACGTAATCGCCGGTTAGGTTGATGTGTTCCCAACCCAGCGGCGACAGGTATTGCAGCAGCTCGCCGTCCACCGGCTTACCAGCCTCGACCAGCCCCTGGGTGGCGCGTTCCAGATACACTGTGTTCCACAGCACGATAGCCGCCGTCACCAGGTTGAGGCCGCTGGCCCGGTAGCGCTGCTGCTCGAAGCTCCGATCCCTGATTTCGCCGAGGCGGTTGAAGAACACCGCCCTGGCCAGGGAGTTGCGCGCTTCACCCTTGTTCAGGCCGGCATGCACGCGACGGCGCAGCTCGACGCTTTGCAGCCAGTCGAGGATGAACAGCGTGCGCTCGATCCGGCCCAGCTCGCGCAGGGCCACGGCCAGTCCGTTCTGGCGCGGGTAGCTGCCGAGCTTGCGCAGCATCAGCGAGGCGGTGACGGTGCCCTGCTTGATCGAGCTGGCCAGGCGCAGGATGTCGTCCCAGTGGGCACGCACGTGCTTGATGTTCAGGGTGCCGCCGATCAGCGGGCGCAACGTCGGGTAGGCTTGCACGCCCTGCGGCACGTACAGCTTGGTTTCGCCGAGGTCGCGGATGCGCGGCGCGAAGCGGAAGCCTAGCAGGTGCATCAGGGCAAAGACGTGATCGGTGAAGCCGGCCGTGTCGGTGTAGTGCTCCTCGATCCGCAGGTCGGACTCGTGGTACAGCAGGCCGTCGAGCACATAGGTGGAATCGCGGACGCCGACATTCACCACGCGGGTGCTGAACGGCGCGTACTGGTCGGAGATATGGGTATAGAACAGCCGTCCCGGCTCGCTACCGTACTTCGGGTTGACGTGCCCGGTGCTCTCGCCCCGGCCACCCGCGCGGAAGCGCTGGCCATCGGAGGATGAGGTCGTGCCGTCGCCCCAGTGGGCGGCAAAGGCGTGGCGATACTGGTGGTTGACCAGCTCGGCCAAGGCCGCCGAATAGGTTTCGTCGCGGATGTGCCAGGCTTGCAGCCAGGACAGCTTGGCGTAGGTCAGGCCGGGGCTCGACTCGGCCATCTTGGTCAGCCCGAGGTTGATCGCATCACCGAGGATTGCGGACAGCAGCAACGTCCTGTCTTTGGCCTCGGCCCCGTCCTTCAAGTGGGTGAAGTGGCGGCTGAAGCCCGTCCAGTCGTCCACGTCCATCAGCAGTTCGGTGATCTTGATGCGCGGCAGTAACTGGCTGGTTTGGTCGATCAGCGCCTGCGCCCGATCCGGCACCGCCGCATCCAGCGGGGTGATTTTCAGCCCTGACTCGGTGAGGATGGCATCGGGCAGCTCGTTGTCCTTGGCCAGGCGGGTGACGGTGGCCAACTGCTCGTCCAGCAGCTGCAAACGCTCTTCCAGGTACTGGTCGCTGTTCGGGTTGATCGCCAGGGGCAGGGCCTGCTCGCGCTTGAGTGCGGCGAACTTCTCGGCCGGCAGCAGGTAGTCGTCGAAGTCGCGGAACTGCCGCGAGCCCTTGACCCAGATGTCGCCGGAGCGCAGGGCGTTCTTCAGCTCGGACAGCGCGCAGATTTCGTAGAAGCGCCGGTCGAGGCCTTCCGGGGTGATCACCAGCGGCTTCCAGCGCGGCTTGATGAAGGCAGTGGGGGCATCGGCCGGCACCTTGCGCAGGTTGTCGGCGTTCATCTCGCGCAGGGTCTGCACGGCTGCCAGCACGCCTTGCGCGGCCGGGGCGGCGCGCAGCTCCAGTACCTCCAGCAGGGCCGGCGTGTAGCGGCGCAGGGTGGCGAAGTTCTCGCCGACCAGGTGCAGGTGGTCGAAGCCCTCCGGCCGGGCCAGCAGCTCGGCCTCACTGACGCTCTCGGTGAACTCGTCCCAGGGAATCACCGCCTCGATGGCGGCGTAGGGATCGCTGCCGCTTTCCTTTGCCTCCAGCAGCGCCTGGCCGATCTTGGAGTACAGGCGCACTTTGTCATTGATCGCCTTGCCCTGCTTCTGGAACTGCTGCTG
>NZ_CP146077.1:4932500-5144743 GCF_037023725.1 Pseudomonas bubulae | reverse complement strand
TTTGTGGGCAGAAAAACAGCCGCAGCTTCAAGCCTCCATTGCCGAGCAATGTTAAGGTTCGCCTTTGGATTTCGCTTTCTCCTAAGGATGCCGTCATGTCGGTTGCTACGCCTCTCAATGCGGGTTTTATGGTGGTTCATGGCAACCGCCTCGATGAGTTACGCAGCCTGGTTGTCAGCTGGATGCGCCTTTACCCGCTGGCTCCTCTGGAGAACGAAATTGCTCTGGTGCAGAGTAACGGCATCGCCCAATGGTTAAAGCTGGCTCTTGCCGAAGATGCCCGCGACGACGACCTCGGCGGCTGCGGTATTGCTGCAGCCGTGGACGTGCAGTTGCCCGGCAGTTTTTTGTGGCAGCTCTATCGGCTGGTACTGGGCAGTGAAGAAATCCCCGCCAAGTCATTGCTCGATAAAGCCCCGCTGACCTGGCGTCTGATGCGCCTGCTGCCTGCCCTTATCGATCAGCCGCACTTCGAACCCCTGCAGCGCTTCCTGACTCACGACACCGATCTGCGCAAGCGCTATCAGCTGTCTGAGCGTCTTGCCGACCTGTTCGACCAATATCAGGTGTATCGCGCCGACTGGCTGGAGGACTGGGCCGCAGGTCGCCATCAATTGCGTAACGCCCGGGGCGAAAGCCCGGCCCTGAGCCCGGCTAACTGCTGGCAGGCCGAGTTGTGGCGTGCGCTTCTGCTCGATGTAGGTGAAGAGGGCATGTCACAGAGCCGTGCCGGCGTTCATCAGCGTTTTATGGACAAGATCAACAGCCTCGAGCAAGCCCCGCCCGGCTTGCCCGCGCGGGTGATCGTTTTTGGCATCTCGTCACTGCCTGCTCAGGCACTTGAAGCCCTGGCCGGGCTCGCCCGCTTCAGCCAGGTATTGTTGTGTGTGCACAACCCTTGCCGCCATCATTGGTCTGACATCGTTGCCGATAAAGATCTGCTGCGTCATCAGTACAAACGTCAGGCCCGCAAAAGCGGCATGCCTACAGCACTTGATCTGGATACCCTGCATCAGCATGCCCATCCCTTGCTGGCTGCCTGGGGTAAACAAGGCCGTGACTATATCAACCTGCTCGACAGCTACGACGAGCCCAACAGTTATCGCGCAGCTTTTCGCGATGGCCGTATCGACCTGTTCAGCGAAGTTGAACCGCTTAACCTGCTCAACCAGTTGCAGGACGATATTCTTGAGCTGCGCCCGCTCAACGAAACCCGGGAGCTATGGCCCGCCATCGATCTGGCACAGGATCGCTCAATACGCTTCCATGTTGCGCATAGTGCGCAGCGTGAAGTCGAGATCCTGCACGACCAGTTGCTCGCACGTTTCAGCGAGAACCCTCAGTTGCAGCCACGTGATGTGATTGTGATGGTGCCGGATGTGGACAGTTACGCGCCGCATATCCGTGCTGTTTTTGGGCAAATCGAACGTGATGATCGGCGCTTTATTCCCTACACCCTGGCCGACCAGGGGCAGCGTGGTCGTGATCCATTGCTGATCGCTCTCGAACACTTGCTTAAATTGCCTGACAGCCGTTTCCCCGTCAGTGAAATCCTGGATTTGCTCGACGTGCCATCACTGCGCGCCCGCTTCAAGGTGCAAGAGCGCGACTTGCCAACCTTGCATCGCTGGATTGAAGGCGCTGGCATTCGCTGGGGGTTGAATGCGCAGCAGCGTGCCGGTCTTGGTTTGCCCGAGCAACTGGAGCAAAACAGTTGGCGTTTTGGTTTGCGCCGCATGTTGCTCGGATATGCCGTAGGCAGTGGTGAGGCCTGCGACGGTATTGAGCCCTACGATGAGATCGGGGGGCTGGATGCCGTACTGATCGGCCCGCTGGTAGCTTTGCTCGATGCGTTGGAAATCGCTCATCAGGAGCTCTCGCAACCGGCATTGCCGCAGCTCTGGGGCGAGCGCCTGCAGGCTTTGGTGCAGCTGTTTTTCCAGGCCGAAACAGAGCACGACGACTACCTGTTGGCCCAGCTTGAAGAGCTGCGCGAAACCTGGCTCGAAACCTGTGAACTGGTTGGTCTGCAGGATGAGTTACCGCTGACCGTAGTACGCGAGGCCTGGCTTACCGGGCTTGACCAGGGCAAGTTGTCACAACGTTTCCTGGCCGGGGCGGTCAACTTCTGCACCCTGATGCCGATGCGGGCCATCCCCTTCAAGCTGGTATGCCTGCTGGGCATGAACGACGGCGACTACCCGCGAGCCCAGCCGCCGCTGGACTTCGATCTGATGGGCAGCGATTACCGCCCGGGCGATCGTTCGCGCCGCGAAGATGACCGTTACCTGCTTCTTGAAGCGCTGCTTTCGGCTCGTGATCAGCTTTATATCAGCTGGGTAGGGCGCAGTATTCGCGACAACAGCGAGCGCCCGGCCTGTGTCCTGATTGGCCAGCTGCGTGACCACCTTGCCAGTGGTTGGCATCTGCAAGGGGGCGGCGACCTGCTTGAGGCCATGACCCAAGAGCACCCACTGCAACCCTTTAGCACTCGTTACTTTCATGAAGGCAACCCTAACCTGTTCAGCTATGCGCGTGAATGGCAGCGCTTGCATGCGCCACAACCGGAGCCCGTTGGCCCCGGCACGCTTGGCGCGCATATCCAGGAAGAACCACTGAACCTGACGCAGTTACAGGATTTTTTGCGAAACCCAGTGCGCCACTTCTTTAGTCAGCGCCTGAAAGTATTCTTTGAGGCAGCGGAAGTACCTTTGGCCGATGAAGAACCTTTCGTACTCGACGCATTGCAGCGCTACACCTTGAGCGACAGCCTGCTTGAAGCTGCACTGGCGCAGCCGGATCAACTGGAAAGCGCCTTGCATACCCGTGCCCAGCGCCTGCAAGGCAGCGGTTTGCTGCCCATGGCCGGGTTTGGAGAGTGCCTGCAACACGAACTAATCGAGCCATTACCAGATGTACTACAGCGCTATCAGCAACTGCTGGCTCTTTGGCCTACACCGCTAAACAGCGCGTTGCCTGTCAGTTTTGAGGATCAAGGTCTGACGCTGGAAGGCTGGCTCGGCAATCTGCACCAGCGTAGCGACAAGGGCTTACTGTCTGTCACCACTATTCCTAATAGCATTGGTGCGATCAAAACCCGGAAATGGCACCGTTTGACCCGGCCATGGGTAAACCATCTGGCAGCCTGCGCCTGTGGCCTGCAGATGACGACCGCCCTGGTGGCCAGTGATGACACCTTGCTGCTCGAACCTCTGGACACCAAGCAGGCCCGGGAGATTCTTGGCAACTTGCTCACTGCCTGGAAAGTCGGGATGAGCCACCCGCTGCCTGTCGCGGTAAAAACTGCTTTTGCCTGGCTGGCCCAGACAGATCCGGCCAAGGCCGATGCGGCGGCGCAAAAAGCCTATGAGGGTGATGGCCAAACCAGTGACGGCGAGCGCCGTGAAAGCGCCGCCCTGGCCCGGCAGTTTCCTGACTATGCGGCCTTGATGGCTGGCGACGAATTCGAAGAGTGGTGCGATGCCCTCTATCGACCCCTTTTTGATGCGCCCTGGCGCTCATTAAACAGCGAGGCATCCCGCTAATGAGCGAGCAAACATTACCGCTGGCCCTGGCATTTCCCCTGCGCGGTAGCCAATTGATCGAGGCCAGTGCAGGCACCGGTAAAACCTTCACGATCTCGGCACTCTACCTGCGCCTGATTTTGGGGCATGGCGGCGTAGAATCGGGTTTTGGCCGTGAGCTATTACCACCGCAAATTCTCGTGGTGACCTTTACTGATGCTGCCACCAAAGAACTGCGCGACCGCATCCGTACCCGCCTGGCAGAAGCCGCACGCTATTTTCGTGGCGAGATCGACGCGCCGGATGCCTTGGTCGAAGAACTGCGTGACCAGTTTGCTCCCGAACAGTGGGCTGCTTGCGCCGGGCGTCTGGATATCGCCGCCCAATGGATGGACGAGGCTGCGGTCTCGACCATTCACGGTTGGTGCCAGCGCATGTTGCGCGAGCACGCTTTCGATAGCGGCAGCCTGTTTACCCAGACCCTGGAAACCGATCACAGCGACTTGCTGGGCGAAGTGCTGCGCGATTACTGGCGGCTGTTTTGCTACCCCATGCACGGCGACGCGCTGAACTGGGTGCGTGCCAACTGGAGCGGCCCCGCCGCCTTGATGCCGCGCGTGCGAGCGTTGTTTGGTAGCTCGCGCCAGCCAGCCAATGCTGAACAAACGCCTGCACAAATGATCGAGGCCTGCTTGCTGGAGCGCCGCCAGGCATTGGTGCAGCTCAAAGCCCCCTGGTTGCAATGGGCTCAAGAGCTGCGTGAGATCTGCCTGCAGGGCGTGGCCAGCAAAACGGTCGACGGTCGTAAAATGCAGGCCCGGTATTTTGAACCCTGGTTTGAAAAGCTCAGCGCCTGGGCGGCTGACGAAGATCAGGAGCAGCTTGATCTGGGTACCGGCTTCACGCGTCTGACTCCCGACGGTATGGCCGAAGCCTGGAAAGGCGTTGCCCCGCAGCATCCGGGCCTGGATGCCATGCCCGGCCTCAAGGCCGCGCTCGATGCCTTGCCGAGCCCGGACGCCGCCGTGCTGCAGCATGCGGCGCACTGGGTGAGTGTGCGTTTTGAAGAAGAAAAACGCCGCCGTGCCGAAATGGGTTTCGACGATATGCTACTGCGCCTGGACTCGGCATTGCAGGCCGATGGCGGTGATCGCCTGGCGACCCTGATTCGTGAACAGTTCCCCGTGGCGCTGATCGATGAGTTCCAGGACACAGACCCCGTGCAGTACCGTATCTTCGAGACCATCTACCGGATTGAAGACAATTGCCCAGACACCGGGCTGTTTTTGATTGGCGACCCGAAACAGGCTATCTATGCCTTTCGCGGGGCGGATATCTACACCTACTTGCGCGCACGTCAGGCGACTGCAGGGCGCTTGCACACGCTGGATACCAACTTCCGCTCCAGTCACGCCATGGTCAAGGCAGTCAATCATGTCTTTGAGCGGGCGGAGCTGCGCGATAGCGGACGTGGTGCATTTTTGTTCCGCGAGGGTTCAGAAAACCCCGTGCCCTTTGTTTCGGTTAAATCCCAAGGGCGTAAGGAAGTCCTGCAGCTTGATGGCCAGCCTGTCAGCGCCCTGACGCTCTGGCAATTGCCCTCCGAGCAACCGCTGTCGGGTGCTGTGTATCGTCAGTATCTGGCGGCCGCCTGTGCCAGCCAGATTGTCGAGCTGCTTAATGGTGGCCAGCAAGGGCGCTGCGGTTTTATCAAGGACGGCGAAGCACTGCGTGGCGTATTACCTGCCGACATCGCGATTCTCGTGCGTGACGGCAAGGAAGCTCAGGCCGTGCGGAGAGAATTATCGAGCCGTGGTGTGCGAAGCGTTTACCTGTCGGATAAGGATTCGGTGTACGCCGCGCAGGAAGCACATGATGTGCTGGCCTGGCTCAAGGCCTGCGCCGAGCCTGACGTCGAGCGCCCACTGCGTGCCGCATTGGCCTGTATCACCCTGGACTTGCCGCTGGTTGAGCTGGAGCGTCTGAACCAGGACGAACTGGCCTGGGAAAGACGTGTTATGCAGTTCCGCGGTTACCGCGAAACCTGGCGCAAGCAAGGGGTACTCGCCATGTTGCGTCGTCTGCTGCATGACTTTGAACTGCCCCAGGCCCTGATTGCCCGCCCCGATGGCGAGCGCGTTCTGACCAACGTCTTGCACTTGTCCGAATTGTTGCAGCAAGCCGCAGCCGAGCTGGACGGTGAGCAGGCGCTTATCCGTCATCTGGCCGAGCACCTGGCCTTGTCCGGCCAGGCGGGTGAAGAACAGATCCTGCGCCTGGAAAGTGACGAGCAACTGGTCAAGGTGGTGACTATCCACAAGTCCAAGGGGCTGGAGTACCCGTTGGTGTTTTTGCCGTTTATCTGCTCCGCAAAACCGGTGGATGGCAGTCGTCTGCCGCTGCACTTCCACGATGCTGCGGGCAACGCCCAGGTCAGTTTGAAACCGACGCCAGAGCTGATTGCCCAGGCCGATGACGAGCGTCTGGCCGAAGACCTGCGCTTGCTGTACGTAGCCCTGACCCGTGCCCGGCATGCGTGTTGGCTGGGGGTTGCCGACCTCAAGCGCGGCAATAGCAATCGCTCGGTCTTGCACCTCTGCGCCCTGGGTTATTTGCTGGGTGGTGGTGCCATGCTGGCCGAGTCGGCGGGCTTGCAGAGCTGGTTGGCCGAGGTGCAGCAAGGTTGCGACGCCTTGCAGTGCGAACCCGTTCCAGCTGCTGACGCGGCGCATTTTTATCCACCGCTCAACCAGGCAACCTTGCTTGAGCCGCTGATCCCGGGCCGCCGCGCCGCTGAAAACTGGTGGATCGCTTCCTATAGCGCACTGCGCATTGGTGACAGCCTCAGCCCGGCCGAAGCACCTGAAAGTGCCTTGGCGCAAAAGCTCTCGGATGATGAGCGCCTCGACCCTGAGGCACCGCGTGAAGTGTTGCTCAGTGGGGGTGATATTCACCGCTTCCCCCGTGGGCCAAATCCCGGGACTTTTCTCCATGGCCTGCTTGAGTGGGCGGGCAGCGAAGGCTTCAAGGCCGACCCCGAAGCGATCAAGGACGCTGTAGCACGGCGCTGCAACCGGCGTGGCTGGCAAGGCTGGATCGAGACCTTGAGTGACTGGCTGCAGCATCTGCAAGATGAACCGCTGCGTCTGAATAATGGTCAGCCCGCTGTGGTCTTGAGTGAGTTGAGCCAGTACCAGATTGAAATGGAATTCTGGTTTGCCAGCCACAAGGTCGATGTTGTGCAGATGGACACACTGGTGCGTCAGCATACCCACGGTGGCGCCGCGCGGGCGGGGGCCGAGCCGAGCCTGCTCAATGGCATGTTCAAGGGCTTTATCGACCTGACCTTCGAGCATCAGGGGCGTTATTACGTGGCGGACTACAAATCCAACTGGCTGGGTACCGATGATTCGGCCTACACCGAGCAGGCGATGACCGCCTCCATTCTGGACAACCGCTACGACCTGCAATATGTCCTGTATTTGTTGGCTTTGCATCGTCAGCTCAAGGCTCGATTGCCCGGCTATGACTACGACCAGCATATGGGCGGCGCACTGTATCTGTTTTTGCGTGGTACCCGCGCCCAGGGACAGGGCGTGTTTTTCACCCGCCCGCCCAGACTATTGATCGAAAGCCTGGACCTGATGTTCCAGGGCAAACCGCTGCCGAAAACAGCTGAACCGGCGTGGGAACAGGGAGTGTTGTTATGAGTCGTTCGTTTGCCGAACTGTTGCCTACGCCATTGACGGCCGAAAGCCTGGCCCTGCTTCAACCGCTGGGCCGGGCCGAGGATTTGCTGTTGTTACTTGAACGCTGGGTCGAGCGCGGCTGGTTGCGCGCTCTGGATAAGGCCTTCGTCGCGTTCCTGCATGAGCGCGATCCGCAGGGCGACCCCCTGGTGTTGCTGGCGGCGGCCCTGACCAGCCATCAACTGGGCCACGGTCATGTGTGCCTGGATTTGTTTGAAACCCTGAAAGAGCCGGATTTTGCACTCTCTTTACCCCCCGAAGGTGATGTGCAAACCGGCGCCATGCTGCTGCCTTCGCAACTGCTTGAGGCCCTGGACGGCGAGGCCTGGTGCAAGGCACTGCAAGCCAGCCCGCTGGTTGAACACGCGGGCCGGTCGTCTGCGGATGCAGCCAGCCGACCCTTGGTATTGAGTGAGCGGCGTCTGTATTTGCGTCGCTATTGGGCCTATGAACGTCGAATCGACGGTGCCTTGCGCCAACGTCTGGCGATGGCTGAAGCGACACCGGCGGATTTGCCTACGCGCCTTGACGGTTTGTTTGGCAGACCTGCACAGGATGCGCCGATTGACTGGCAAAAACTGGCCTGCGCCCTGGCCACGCGGGGAGCTTTCAGCATTGTCACTGGTGGCCCCGGCACCGGTAAGACCACCACCGTGGTGCGTTTGCTGGCGTTGTTGCAAGCACCGGCGGTAGAGGCGGGCACGCCTTTGCGCATTCGCCTGGCGGCACCGACCGGCAAGGCGGCTGCGCGCCTGACAGAGTCGATCAGCCTGCAAGTCAAATCCCTGGAAGTGGACGACAAGGTCCGGCAAAAAATCCCCAGCGACGTGACCACTGTTCATCGGCTGCTCGGCAGCCGCCCCGGTACGCGGCATTTCCGCCATCATGCGGGCAATCGCCTGCCGCTGGACGTGCTGGTGGTTGATGAGGCGTCGATGATCGATCTGGAAATGATGGCCAATTTGCTCGATGCCCTACCTGCTCATGCGCGGCTGGTGCTGCTGGGTGACAAGGACCAGTTGGCATCGGTTGAAGCCGGTGCCGTGCTGGGTGATTTGTGCCGCGACGCCGAAGCGGGCTGGTATACCCCGCAAACCCGTAACTGGCTGGAGCAGGTCAGCGGCGAAAATCTCAGTGCCAGTGGTTTGCAGCAAGACCTGGACAGTACGCACCCGCTGGCGCAGCAGGTAGTGATGCTGCGCCACTCGCGGCGCTTTGGTGAGGGCAGCGGTATTGGCCAGCTGTCGCGTCTGGTCAACCAGCAACTGCCCCGCGAAGCGCGTGCCTTGCTGGCGGCAGGCAGCCATGCCGACCTCTTTGCGTTGCCCCTCAAGGGTGAGCAGGACCGCGCATTTGAGCGCCTGGCGCTGGAAGGGCGGGGTACAGAGGCTAAAGGCTATCGGCACTACCTGGAGGTTTTGCGCGATCAGCGACCAGACACCGAGAGCGGTCTTGAAGACCCGTGTTGGGCGGTATGGGCGGGTAACGTGCTGCAGGCGTTCGAGGCCTTTCAGGTGCTCTGCGCCGTGCGCAAGGGACCGTGGGGCGTGGAGGGCCTGAATGAGCGTATCACCGGCGCCCTGTTTGCCCGCAAGCTGATTGATGGCGACCGGCATTGGTACGAAGGCCGCCCGGTGCTGATGACCCGCAATGATTACGGACTGGGCCTGATGAACGGCGATATTGGCATCGCCCTCACCCTTCCCGAGGGTGATGGTCAGGCCCGGCGTCATGTATTGCGGGTGGCTTTCGCGCGTAACGACGGGCAGGGCGGCATCCGTTTTGTACTGCCAAGCCGGCTCAATGATGTCGAGACGGTCTATGCCATGACCGTACATAAATCCCAGGGCTCGGAGTTTTCCCATACGGCGTTGGTGCTGCCCGAAGCGCTCAACCCGGTGTTGACGAAAGAACTGATCTATACCGGTATCACCCGGGCCAAGCACTGGTTCAGTCTGATAGAGCCGCGTGCGGGAGTTTTTGAGGAGGCCGTACAGCGCAAGGTCAAGCGCCTGAGCGGGTTGATGCTGGGGCTGGGTTAGCCGAAGTCTTGATCCTGATCGGGGTACTTTTTTGTGGGAGCTGGCAAACTTGGGTGATGCCATCGCGAGCAAGCCCGCTCCCACAAGAAATGGCGCGTCCAATGTGACCTGTATCACAGTTAATACGGTTGTCGTGCTATCGTTACGACACTATTCCCATAAAGATCTCAGAGAAATCCCGCATGGATGTGGCTGTCTCATCGACAGAACAGCACTTTGGATGGCGGCTACGGCTGATTTCCTTTTGCCTGTTACTGCTGAGCACTCCTTGTCTGGTTCAGGCTCAAACGCCCATCAACCTGGCGGATCAGCGCGCCAAGGCCGTGACCCAGGTTGTGCTGGGCATCCTCAGTTATGCGCGCTGGCCCACAGAGCCGGCACAACTGCAGTTGTGCGTGATCGGCCCCACCGAATACACCGATGACCTGCTCAAGGGCGCGACCCAGTCTACTGGCCGACCGGTGCAGGTGCGTCGCGTGCTGGCGAGTGACCCCGGCATCGCCAGCAGTTGCAACGCGGTATACCTGGGCAAGCTGAGCGCCGACGAGCGCAGTCGCCTGTTTAGCAGCCTCAACACCAAGGCGGTGCTGAGCATCAGCGAAGACGGTGACCAATGCACCGTGGGTAGCCTGTTTTGCCTGCATGTGCGTGATGAGCAAGTGTCGTTTGAGGTCAACCTCGACTCCGTCGCCCGCAGCGGTGTACGTATTCACCCCAGCGTGTTGCAACTGTCACGCCGTCGGGCGGCGCAGCCATGAGCGGGTTGAATGCGCCGCAACGACGTCGCCGGCTACGTTCGGTGTTGCGCCGTGGGCATCTTGGCGTGGCACTGGTTGCGGTGACACTGGCCAGCGCCTCCATGACCCTGCTGGGCGTGCTGGCGCTCAAGGTCTATGCCGATCACAACCTGCACCTGATTGCCCGCTCCATCAACTACACCGTGGAAGCGGCCGTGGTGTTTGACGACCCCGGGGCAGCAACCGAGGCCCTGGCCTTGATTGCTTCCACCGAAGCGGTCGCCGAGGCTCAGGTGTATACCGCCGAGGGTGAACTGCTCGCGCAATGGCAGCGTCCGCAAACCGATCTGCTGTCCAGGGTCGAGATGCTGTTGGCCGATGGCTTGCTGCAGCAGCCGATCAGCATGCCGATTTTGCATCAGGGTCAGGAGGTTGGCCGGGTCGTTCTGCGCGGGCATGGCGCCAATATGCTGCGTTTTTTGCTTAGCGGCTTGCTTGGCGTGCTGGTGTGTACCGCGCTCAGTGCCTGGAGTGCGCTGTACCTGTCGCGCCGGCTGCTGGATGGCATTACCGGGCCTTTGCAGCAGCTGGCGCAAGTGGCCCACGCTGCCCGTCGTGAACGTGCGTTCGATCGTCGCGTACCGCCCGCGCATATTGCCGAGCTCGACAGTCTGGGCAACGACTTCAATGCCCTGCTCGACGAGCTGGAGTCATGGCAAAGCCATCTGCAAAACGAAAATGAGGCCCTGGCCCATCAGGCCAGCCACGATTCGCTCACCAACCTGCCTAACCGCGCCTACTTTGAAGCTCGGTTGACGCGCACTCTGCGCTCGCTCAATAAAACGCGGGACAAGGCTGCGGTGCTGTTTCTCGACAGTGACCGCTTCAAGGGCATCAATGATGCCTACGGCCATGCCGCCGGTGATGCGGTGCTGGTAGCGGTAGCAACGCGCATTCGTGCGCAACTGCGTGAAGACGACGTAGTGGCGCGCCTGGGCGGTGACGAGTTTGCGATCTTGCTGACTCCGCTGCACAAAATAGAAGATGCCCAGCGCATTGCCGAGAAGATCATTGCCAGCATGCTTGAGGCCATCGAACTGCCGGGGCAGGTGAGTGTCGTGACATCGCTGAGTATCGGCATTGCCGTCTACCCCGAACATGGTGCAAGCGCCCAGGAACTGCTCTGTGCAGCGGACTCGGCGATGTACCAGGCCAAGCGCCTCGCCCGAGGCGGGCAACATGTAGCGGAGTCGGAGCACCCCGCAAACACCGTAAATATCAGGAGCTAACTCAAAAATGCGTGCATTGACCCAGCGTTATCTGCAGTTTTTCAGCGTTGCCTTGTTGTTGGCCACGTTGTCGTTGACCGGTTGCCAGACTCCCCCGCCAAAGGGTCTGACCCCGGCGCAGATTGCGGTCCTCAAGGAACAGGGCTTTGAGTTGACCGAAGAGGGCTGGGCATTTGGCCTGTCGGGCAAAGTGCTGTTTGGCAGCGACCTTGAAGTGCTTAACCCACAGAGCCAGGAAATCGTTGAGCGTATCGGCACGGCCTTGCTGGGTGCCGATATCCAGCGGGTGCGGGTGGATGGTCACACCGACTCTTCGGGCAAGGAGTCCTACAACGAGCAACTGTCGGTACGCCGCGCCAACAGCGTGGTCAAGGCCCTGACCAAAGTTGGCATGCGCCCTGAGAATATCCAGGTCCGTGGGTTGGGAAGTCGCGAGCCGGTAGCCAGCAACAACACCCGGGCCGGGCGTACGGAAAACCGCCGTGTGTCGATTGTGGTGATTGCCGACTGATAAGCCGGGTCCGTAGCAGCAGCCTCGTTCCTTCGGCAACTGCTACGGGGCGGTGTGGTCAGTCCACAAACCTCATGCCCCGGGTCTCGCCCAGCAACAGCGGCGCATTCAGTTCCGTCACTTCGCGGATGTAATCCCATAGCAGGGTGATGCGTTTCAACTTCCTCAGATCTTCGCGGCAGTACATCCAGAACTGCCGCGTCAGGGTGACCTCGCCCGGCAATACCGGCAGCAAACGCGGGTCCTGGGCGGCCAGAAAGCACGGCAAAATCGCCAGCGAGCGGCCCTGCTGCGCTGCCACGAATTGCGCAATCACGCTGGTGCTGCGCAGGTTGGCGCTGGCGCCGGGCAGCACGTTGGCCAGGTACAGCAGCTCCGAACTGAACGCCAGATCGTCCACATAGCTAATAAAAGTGTGCTCGGCCAAATCCGCCGCCCGGTTGATAGGCGGGTGCTGGTCCAGATACTCCTGGGTGGCATACAGCTGCAAGCGGTAGTCGCATAGCTTGCAGCACACATAGGGCCCGTGTTCCGGACGCTCCAGCGCGATCACGATATCCGCCTCGCGCTTGGACAAGCTGATGAAGTGCGGCAGGGGCAGGATATCCACTGAAATGGCCGGGTAGGCGTCGACAAAATGGCTGAGCTGAGGGGTGATAAAAAAGCTCCCGAACCCCTCCGTGCAACCCATGCGCACATGCCCGGACAACGCCACCCCCGAGCCCGACACCTGCTCGCAGGCCATATGCAGGGTACTTTCGATGGCCTCGGCATAGCCCAGCAAGCGCTGGCCCTCGTTGGTCAGGGTGAAGCCGTTGGTGCGTGATTTTTCAAACAGCAGTGTGCCGAGGGCAGCCTCCAGCGAACTGATGCGTCGCGATACGGTGGTGTAGTCCACCGCCAGCCGTTTGGCCGCAGTGCTGGCTTTACGGGTACGGGCCACCTCGAGAAAAAACTTCAGGTCGTCCCAGTTCAATGCGCTTAACGATGTGATGTTTTTTTGCATGTTTGATCGGCTTTTATGTGCGTTCTTATTAGAAGAACGCACACCTATACTCCAAAAACAGTCCTGCGACCAATCTGGACAGCCCTACTTAAAATAATAATGCCGGAGACTTCCATGAACGTTTCTACCACCCCGTACCAAAACGCCCGCCTGCTGATCGATGGCGAATGGGTCGAGTCGCAGACCACCGAGTGGCACGACATCATCAACCCCGCCACTCAGCAAGTGCTGGCCAAAGTACCGTTTGCCACTGCCGCTGAAGTCAACGCCGCCATCGCTGCCGCCCAGCGCGCTTTCCAGACCTGGAAGCTGACGCCCATTGGCGCGCGCATGCGCATCATGCTCAAGCTGCAGGCGCTGATTCGCGAGCACTCCAAGCGCATCGCCACTGTGCTCAGTGCCGAACAGGGTAAAACCATTGCCGACGCCGAGGGCGATATTTTCCGCGGCCTGGAAGTGGTCGAGCATGCTTGCTCCATCGGCACCTTGCAGATGGGTGAATTCGCTGAAAACGTTGCGGGCGGGGTGGATACCTACACCTTGCGCCAACCTATCGGGGTCTGCGCCGGGATCACACCGTTCAATTTCCCTGCCATGATTCCGCTATGGATGTTCCCGATGGCCATCGCCTGCGGTAACACCTTCGTTCTCAAACCGTCCGAACAAGACCCGCTCTCGACCTTGATGCTGGTCGAGCTGGCGCTGGAAGCCGGGGTTCCGCCGGGTGTGCTCAACGTCGTGCATGGCGGCAAGGATGTGGTGGATGCGCTGTGCACCCACACCGATATCAAAGCGGTTTCGTTCGTTGGCTCAACCGCCGTCGGTACCCACGTTTATGACCTGGCGGGCCGTCACGGCAAGCGCGTGCAATCGATGATGGGCGCGAAAAACCACGCCGTGGTGTTGGCCGATGCCAACCGCGAGCAAACCCTCAACGCGCTGGTCGGTGCCGGTTTTGGCGCAGCCGGGCAACGCTGTATGGCTACCTCGGTGGTGGTACTGGTGGGGGCGGCGAAAAAATGGCTGCCGGACCTCAAGGCGCTGGCGCAAAAACTCAAGGTCAACGCCGGCAGCGAGGCGGGTACGGATGTAGGTCCGGTGATCTCCAGGCGTGCTAAAGAGCGGGTACTGGGGTTGATCGAAAGCGGCATCAAAGAAGGCGCAGTGCTGGAACTGGATGGCCGCAACATCAAGGTCCCGGGTTTCGAACAAGGCAACTTTATCGGTCCGACCCTGTTTTCCGGGGTCACCACCGATATGCAAATCTATACCCAGGAAATTTTCGGCCCGGTGCTGGTGGTGATTGAGGTCGATACCCTCGACCAGGCCATTGCACTGGTCAACGCCAACCCGTTTGGCAACGGCACCGGCCTGTTTACCCAAAGCGGCGCTGCAGCGCGCAAGTTCCAGACTGAAATCGATGTGGGCCAGGTCGGTATCAATATCCCGATCCCGGTGCCGGTGCCGTTCTTCAGCTTCACGGGTTCCCGTGGCTCGAAACTCGGTGATCTTGGCCCGTACGGCAAGCAAGTGGTGCAGTTCTATACTCAAACCAAGACCGTCACCAGTCGCTGGTTCGACGATGACAGCGTGAATGATGGCGTCAACACAACCATCAATCTTCGTTGAGGGCACACAGCATGAATATCGCATTTATCGGCCTGGGCAACATGGGCGCACCAATGGCGCGCAACCTGCTCAAGGCCGGGCATTCGCTGAACCTGTTTGATCTGAACCAAAGCATTCTCGCCGAGCTGGCCGCCCTGGGTGGCCATATCAGCACCTCGCCTCGGGAGGCCGCCCAAGGCACCGAACTGGTGATCACCATGCTCCCGGCTGCTGCCCATGTGCGCAGCGTGTGGCTGGGTGAGGACGGCGTGCTGGCTGGCATCGGCGCAGGTGTACCCGCCGTGGATTGCAGCACCATCGACCCGCAGACCGCCCGCGATGTCGCCGCTGCAGCCGCCAAACAGGGCGTGCAGATGGCCGATGCGCCGGTGTCCGGCGGCACCGGTGGCGCGCAGGCGGGCACCCTGACCTTTATGGTCGGCGCTCCCCAGGCGCTGTTCGACACCCTGCACCCTGTACTCGAACAAATGGGCCGCAACATCGTCCATTGCGGGGATGTGGGCACCGGCCAAGTGGCTAAAATCTGCAACAACCTGCTGCTCGGGATCTCCATGGTCGGCGTCAGCGAGGCCATGGCCCTGGGGGCTGCACTGGGTATCGACAGCGAAGTACTGGCCGGGGTGATCAACAGCTCCACCGGGCGCTGCTGGAGCTCGGAGGTGTACAACCCGTGGCCGGGCATCGTTGAAACCGCCCCTGCGTCACGCGGCTATACCGGTGGATTTGGTGCCGAGCTGATGCTCAAGGATCTGGGGCTGGCCACCGAGGCAGCACGTCAGGCCCACCAGCCTGTGGTGATGGGTGCCGTGGCGCAACAGCTGTATCAGGCCATGAGCCTGCGCGGCGAAGGCGGCAAGGATTTCTCGGCCATCATCAACAGCTATCGCAAACCTCAGTAACTGGTCGCTTTACCGGGAGCCCGCGTCGGGCGGGCTCCCGGGTTTTTTGCGTGGTTTCACTCAGGCAAAAACGAAATACTTGCGCACGGTTTCAACCACTTCCCATGTGCCTTTCATGCCCGGCTCGACCACAAAGATATCCCCGGCCCGCAGATGGATCGGTTCTTTGCCCTCTGGGGTGATGATGCAATAGCCCTCACGGAAATCGCAGTATTCCCACTTCACATATTCCACATACCACTTGCCGGGCGTGCAAATCCACGTGCCCATGATCTTGCTGCCGTCTTCGCTGGTGTAGGCGTTGAGGTTGACGGTATGGGGGTCGCCTTCGAGTTTTTCCCATTTGCAGGCATCGAGCACGGGCAGGGGATGGGTGTCGCGAAGCACGGTGATTGGCGCAGACATAAGACCTCCGGTGATGGGTTATCGAACCTCACCCTAACCGCAGCGATACTCTGACAGATGCCTGGTTCCGACCCCCAGATGCGCAAAAGCCCCGGCACTGTTTTCAGTGCCGGGGCTTTTTTGTAACAGCCAAATGCTTAGTGCGAGTTGGCCAGAGCCTTACCGGTGCGCAGGCGCAGCACATAGAAGCCGTAGATGATCAGCAGCCACACCGGAATCGCATACACCGACGCACGAACGTCGGGGATCATCCAGATAACCGAGACGATCACCGCCATAAACACCAGGCACAGGATATTGCTGAACGGGAACCAGAATGCCTTGAACGAAGGCGTCACGCCCTGAACGGCCATGGCCTTGCGGAACTTGATATGGGTGAGGCTGATCAGTGCCCAGTTGATCATCAGCGAGGCAACCACCAGGGCAAACAGCAGCTCCAGTGCCTTGTGCGGGGCCACATAGTTGACCACCACGCACAACAGCGTCACCAGTGCCGACACGCCCAGTGCACGCAACGGCACGCCATTTTTGGTCAGCTTCATCAGGGCTTTGGGGGCATCACCCTGCTCGGCCAGGCCAAACAGCATGCGGCTGTTGCAGTACACGCCGCTGTTATAGACCGACAGCGCGGCAGTCAGTACTACAAAGTTGAGGATTTGCGCGGCGGTATCACTGCCGATCAAGGCAAAGATCTGCACAAACGGGCTGCTGCCGTAGGCATCGCCGCCGGCGCCCAGGGTTACCAGCAACTGGTCCCACGGGTACAGTGCCAGCAGCACGGTCAGGGCGCCCACGTAGAAAATAAGGATCCGGTACACCACCTGGTTGATGGCCTTGGGGATCACCTTTTTCGGCTCGCTGGCTTCCGCCGCGGTGATACCCACCAGCTCCAGGCCACCGAAGGAAAACATGATAAAGGCCATGGCCATCAGTAGCCCCATGCCGCCATTGGGGAAGAACCCGCCGTGGCTCCACAGGTTGCTGATCGACGCCTGAGGGCCGCCGGTGCCGCTGAACAGCAGGTAGCAACCCAGGACGATCATGCCGACAATCGCCACCACCTTGATAATGGCAAACCAGAATTCCATTTCGCCGAACACTTTCACGTTCAGGGTATTGATCAGGTTGACCAGTACAAAGAACACCACGGCGCTGACCCAGGTTGGCACCTCGGGCCACCAGAACTGGATGTACTTGCCCACGGCCGTCAGCTCGGCCATGCCCACCAGCACATACAGTACCCAATAGTTCCAGCCCGAAAGAAACCCCGCATAACCGCCCCAGTACTTGTGGGCAAAGTGGCTGAAGGAACCGGCCACTGGCTCTTCGACGATCATTTCGCCGAGTTGGCGCATGATCAGGAACGCTATAAAGCCGGCGATCGCATAGCCCAGGATCATCGACGGCCCGGCCGACTTGAGTACGCCCGCCGACCCCAGAAACAGGCCCGTACCGATAGCGCCGCCCAGGGCAATCAGCTGGATATGGCGGTTTTTCAAACCGCGTTTGAGTGTGACCGGGGGGGAATTAGCGTCAGCCATCGGGTGCCCTGTGAGTTGTTATTCTCAAAACTGGATAAAAGTACCCGTGGGCAAAGGCGCCCCGGGTGTCGCAAGCCCCGGATATTACTCTGGGTAAAAACCAAGGCATACAGGCTGGCAGTAAACGGCGACTATTCTTACAAGCTCAAAGCTTCCAGCAATGCCATGGCATAGGTGGGCAATTGCGCAAACGAGCGGGCGCACAGCAGCAATTTACGATCAGCCCAGGGCTCGCTCAAGTTCACCACTTCAAAGGTGCGCGGGGCCTGCCAGCGCTCGATGGTGGCCCTGGGCACAATCCCCAGCCCGGCGCCGCGAGCGACCATGCGCAATACCCCGTCAAAGCCTTCGGCACGGATACGCACCTGCATGCGACACCCCATATGCAGTGCCTGTTCTTCCAGGTACACCGCCAGCGCGCTGCTGGCCGACAACCCGACATAGTCATGGCTCAGGGTGTCGCTGAACGAGAGGCCGGGCCTGTGGGCCAGCGGGTGGTCGAGGGGCATGACCAGTACCAGCGGGTCATCGCGAAAGGGCCGGGTTTGCAGGTCACGGGTGTCTACCGCGTTGGAGATCACACCGATATCGGCCGCGTCCAGGCGCAGGGCATGGGTGATGCGCAGGCTGGTGAGTTCTTGCTGGTCGACGCTTATGGCAGGGTGCTGGCGTACAAAGTCGGCGAGCAGTTCAGGCAGGTATTCGGTGAGGGCGGCGGTGTTGCACAGCAGGCGGATACGGCCTTTGAAGCCCTGGGCGTATTCGCTCAGGTCGTGGTTCATGCGCTCCACCTGCTGCAACAGTAACCGGGCATGTTGGGCCAGCGCTTGCCCGGCAGGGGTAGGGCTGATGCCACGACGGCTGCGCTGCAAAAACGCCACGCCCAAGGACGCTTCCATCGCCCGGATCCGCGCACTGGCGGCAGGCAGCGATAGATGGCTGAGGCTGGCGCCGGCGGTGATATTGCCTGCCTGCAGCACATTCAAATACAGACGCAGGTCAACCAGGTCGAAGTGCATGAAAGGTCCTTGATGATCCTGTAAAGATTCTAAATAGCGCCGCAAACCGCTGTTGTAGCAGCCTTCGGCAGTTGCTACGGGCGAGGGGTTCTGCCTATTGTCAGGAAAGAGGCTGACTCTGTGCATGGCGCATTTTCAGGCGCTGGCCCATGCCCCAGCATAGGCCCATGAAAACACTTGTCGAGTTTTACCAACACCTGGGATGGGCCTTGTCACTGCTGGTGATTATGACCTTTTTGCTGGCCGGTACGGTCAAGGGCGTCATCGGCCTTGGCCTGCCGACTGTCGCCATGGGTATGCTCGGGCTGGCTATTGCTCCGGCGCAGGCTGCGGCTCTGCTGATTATCCCGTCCATCGTGACCAACGCCTGGCAACTGGCTGCCGGCGGCCAGTTGCGGGGGTTGCTCAAACGTCTGTGGCCCATGCAGCTGGGGATTTTTATCGGCACCGCATCAGGCATGCTGTGGCTCAGTATCGATGGCGGTAGCTGGGTGGTACGAGCGCTGGGTGCGGCCCTGTTGCTTTATGCCCTCAGCGGGTTGTTCCTGCCCACCCTGCGCATCGCCCCGCAGCGCGAGCCCTGGCTGGGCCCGGTGTGCGGGCTGATCACCGGGGTCATCACCTCGGCTACCGGGGTGTTTGTGATCCCTGCCGTGCCCTATCTGCAAGCCCTGGGCCTGAGCAAAAACCAGTTGGTGCAGGCCTTGGGTTTGTCCTTCAGCGTCTCCACATTGGCCCTTGCCGCCGGGCTGTACTGGCGCGGCAACCTGGCTGGCGCTGAGCTCAATGCCTCATTGCTGGCGCTGTTGCCCGCCATGCTCGGCATGTGGCTGGGGCAATGGTTGCGCCAGCGCATCAGCGCCTTGCTGTTTAAGCGGGTGTTTTTTATCGGCATGGCGCTGCTGGGTACTCACTTGCTAATCAATAATTAACAATGGATTCGTGCTGTAGCGGCAAAGGTGATTTGACCCATCACGGGTTTTTCTCATGCGAGGGCAACGATATTCTGCCGACATGTTTTTGAACCCCCCTGTCGCTCAACAGCGCTGAGGGTTTAACCCCCTGGAGGCTGATGATGAAAAAAATACTCTTGCTTAACGGTGCGAAAAAATTCGCCCACTCCGATGGTCGCTACAACCTGACCATGCACGACACTGCGCTGGCGTTTTTTGATCGTCAGGGCTTTGAAGTCAAAGTGACCCATATCGACGAAGGCTACGATATCGCCGAAGAAGTGGAAAAATTTCTTTGGGCTGACGTAATCATCTACCAAATGCCCGGCTGGTGGATGGGCGCGCCGTGGATCGTTAAAAAGTACATGGATGAAGTGTTCACCGAGGGTCACGGTAAACTTTACGCCAGTGACGGCCGCACCCGTTCCGACGCTTCGCAGCGCTACGGCAGCGGCGGCCTGATTCAGGGCAAACAGTACATGCTGTCGCTGACCTGGAACGCACCGCAGCAGGCGTTCGATGACCCGGCCGACTTCTTTGAAGGCAAGGGCGTGGACGCGGTGTACTTCCCGTTCCACAAGGCTAATGAATTTTTGGGCATGACCGGCCTGCCGACTTTCCTGTGTGTTGACGTGATGAAGCGTCCGCAGCCAGACGTTGATGCGGCCCGTTACGAGCAGCACCTGGCCGAGGTGTTTGGCCTGAAGGCGTAAGCGACGCCGGGGTGGGAGCGGGCTTGCTCGCGATGCAGGCAACTCGGTTGTTATGACGAACCGCGGTGATACCATCGCGAGCAAGCCCGCTCCCACACGTAGATAAGGTCGACCGCGTGAAAGCCAGATCCGATGAGCTGCAAATCTTTGTTTCGGTGATCGAGTGCGGCTCGATATCTGCCGCCGCCGAGCAGGCCGGGCAAACGCCTTCGGCCGTGAGCCGTACGCTGTCACGGCTGGAGGCCAAGCTTGAAACCACGCTGATCAACCGCACCACGCGGCGCATGGACCTGACCGAGGAGGGCAAGTTCTTTTTCGAACGGGCCAAGTTGATCCTTGAGCAAATGGACGAGCTGGAAGAGCGCCTGATCTCGCACCAGCGTACCCCCTCCGGGCGCTTGCGCATCAATGCCGCCGCGCCGTTTGTGCTACATGCCATCGTGCCGTATATCCCTGAATTCCGTGCCCTGTACCCCGAGATTCAGCTGGAACTCAACAGCAACGATCTGATTATCGACCTGCTTGAACAAAGCACCGATATTGCCATTCGTATCGGCACCCTGGCCGACTCCACCCTGCATGCCCGCTCCCTGGGGTGCAGCCCGCTGAATATCCTCGCCAGCCCGGACTACATTGCCGCCCACGGCATGCCCACAAATGTTGCGGATTTGGCCCACCATACCCTGATAGGTTTTACCCAGAACGATGGCCTCAACCAGTGGCCGCTGCGTTATGCCCAGGGCGACCGCTGGCCCATTCAGCCTGCCATCAGTGCCTCAAGCGGTGAAACCGTACGTCATCTGGCGTTGCAAGGTCAGGGCATCGCCTGCCTGTCGCACTTTATGACCCACGAAGATATCAGCGCCGGGCGCCTGCAGGTGGTGCTGGGCGAGTTCAACAGCGGCTATCGCCAGCCGATCCATGCTGTGTATTACCGCAACTCGCAGCTGGCGCTGCGCATTCAGTGCTTTCTGGACTTTATCCAGGCCAAGCTGGCCAGCTACGCGATCTGCGACAAGCCCACAGGGCTTGAGTGAGGCTCCTACATATAAAGCAACGTCTGCACCTACTGCGTCGCTTTCTATTGAGGGACGATTCCTAGAGAATCCTTGCTGTCTTGTGGCGCTGCAAACGGGTGGCTAGTCTCGCCGGGTCGCTGATTTCAGTGACCGGTTTTGACAGACCGTTGAGGGATATCAAGATGGACGCCAACAACTTTTCATCGTGTTACGGCGGCTGCGTACGGGGCACTTTCGAGTGCGCCGGGTCTTGATATCTCTCCTCGGTCTGTCAACCCGCACGCAGCTGCCACCCTTACCGATTGACAGCGGGACAGTGGCAGTTCTTTCAGCCTGTTTTCGAGAGATTTTGCCATGAAAAAAATTGTTCCCGACCCTCCGCTGCTCACCACCGCCCATCAGGGCACGTCGCTATTTAGCATCAACCCCGGCGTACCGATGCAGGAGGCGCTCAAACATGCCTCGCTGTTGCTCAAGGGCGCAGAACTGACCGCCGACGACATCCGTTCCCACCTCAGCGGTTTTGAGGCCGAGCAGTTGTGGTGCGTAATTCACGGCGTCGAGCTGGCCCGTGGTCTGGTGGATGCACTGATCACCGAAACGCGCACATAACGCCCTCTGTAGCAGCTGCCGAAGGAACGAGGCTGCGTCCGGCTGCGCAGCAGTCGTAAAACCCTACAACCTGGTGTTTCAGGAATACCGCGTTTGCAGGATTTGCGACGACTTCGTCGTCGAACGCAGCCTCGTTCCTTCGGCAGCTGCTACCAGTTCTGTTTTGGTGCAGAACCGCGCTGCCCTCAAGGGTGTGTGTCATTGCGCACTTTTACGTTTGTTGTTTGAAAATATCGCCGAATTCAGACAAGGTTCGGCCACAGTTGATAACAATAAAAGGATGTATCGAATGCGCATTGTGTGGTTCAAAACCCTGGCCCTGACGGCTGCCATCGCGGCCAGCTCTTCGGCGTATGCCGTCACCCTGGACGGCGGCGCAGTCGCCGCACCCGATCAATACGGCGCCGAAGTGGCCGCACAAATTCTCAAAAAAGGCGGCAACGCCGTCGACGCCGCAGTCGCCACCGCCTTTACCCTGGCCGTGACCTACCCCGAAGCCGGCAATATCGGCGGTGGCGGGTTTATGACGATGTACATCGATGGCAAACCCTATTTCCTCGACTATCGCGAAACCGCCCCCAAAGCCGCCAGCCGCGATATGTACCTGGACGACAAAGGCGACATCATCGAGAACTTGAGCCTGGTCGGTTCCCGCGCTGCCGGCGTGCCGGGCACGGTGATGGGGCTGTGGGAAGCGCATCAACGCTTTGGCAAATTGCCGTGGGCCGAATTGCTGACCCCGGCCGTGGGGTATGCGAAAAACGGCTTTAAAGTGGCCGATCAGCAATTTCAGTACCGCGAAGATGCACTGGCGCTGTTCAAGGGCACTACCAATTTCGCGGACTACTTTGGCAGCATGAAGCCCGGGCAAACGTTCAAACAGCCAGAGCTGGCCGTGACCCTGGAGCGCATTGCCGACCAGGGCGCCAAGGAGTTCTACCGCGGCAAGACCGCCGACCTGCTGGTCGCGCAAATGCAGCAGGACAAGGGCTTGATCACCAAGCAAGACCTCAACGACTACAAGGTCAGCTGGCGTGAGCCGATGCGCGTGGATTTTCGTGGCAACACCCTGTACACCGCGCCGCTGCCAAGCTCGGGCGGTATTGCCCTGGCGCAGTTGATCGGTATCAAGGAGGACCGCGCAGCGGACTTCAAAGGTGTGGAGCTGAACTCTGCGCCCTATATCCACCTGCTGGCCGAAATCGAAAAACGTGTGTTCGCCGACCGTGCCGACTACCTCGGCGACCCGGCCTTCGGGAAGATGCCTGTGGCCGAGCTGACCGATCCGGCCTATATCGCCAAGCGTGCGAAAGAGGTTAACCCGAAAGCGATTTCACCGACCGCCAATGTCAAACCGGGCCTGGAACCCCATCAGACCACGCACTTTTCCATTGTCGACAAACAGGGTAACGCGGTCAGCAACACCTATACCCTGAATTGGGATTACGGCAGCGGCGTTGTAGTTAAAGGCGCGGGCTTTTTGCTGAACGATGAAATGGATGACTTCAGCTCCAAGCCCGGGGTGGCCAATGCTTTTGGTGTGGTGGGCGGCAATGCCAACGCTATCGAGCCGGGCAAGCGCATGTTGTCTTCCATGAGTCCAAGTCTGGTAACCCGCGATGGCCAGGTTACGCTGGTGCTGGGCACGCCGGGTGGCTCACGGATTTTTACCTCGATTTTCCAGGTGTTGAACAATATCTACGACTACGACCTGCCGCTGGAAAAAGCCGTAGCTGCACAGCGTGTGCATCACCAGTTGCTGCCTAAAGACACGATCTACTTCGACGCCTATGCGCCACTTACCGGCAAGGTGGCTCAGGAGCTGAAAGCGATGGGCTACACCCTGGAGGATCAGGGTTGGAACATGGGGGATATTCAGGCCATCCGGGTTAAAGGCACTGAGCTTGAAACCGCCTCCGACCCGCGTGGCCGTGGTGTGGGGATGGTGGTGAAGTAAGCCCGCAACGCACATAGACGCATCACTCTTGTGGGAGCGGGCTTGCTCGCGATGCAGACACCTCGGCCATTCTGGTTCACCGAGTTGTTGCCATCGCGAGCAAGCCCGCTCCCACAATTGCTTTTTAGCCCCTGCAATTTGCTACCATCTGTTGCCTGTAACTCCCTCCGTTTTTCCCGTCCCGAATTTTAGGTAAACCATGAAACTCTCACGTCTGCGCGCTGATGTCCTGGCCGGGCTCACGACGTCTTTCGCCCTGTTGCCCGAGTGCATTGCGTTCGCGTTGGTCGCCCATCTCAACCCTTTGATGGGGCTCTATGGCGCGTTCATCATTTGCACCCTTACCGCGCTGTTTGGCGGTCGGCCCGGCATGGTGTCCGGTGCTGCCGGGTCGATGGCGGTGGTGATCGTTGCCCTGGTGGTGCAACACGGTGTGCAGTATCTGTTGGCTACGGTGCTGCTGAGCGGGTTGATCATGCTGGCGTTCGGCTTGTTCAAACTCGGCAAGCTGGTACGCATGGTGCCGCACCCGGTGATGCTGGGCTTCGTCAACGGCCTGGCAATCGTGATTGCCATGGCGCAACTGGATCACTTCAAGGATGGCGACACCTGGCTCAGCGGTATGGCGTTGTACATGATGATCGGGCTGGTGGCCGTGACCATGGCCGTCGTCTATCTGTTGCCTCGTCTGACCCGCGCCGCGCCACCTGCGCTGGTGGCCATTTTGGGCGTAGGGCTGGCGGTGTACTTGCTGGGTTTGCCAACCCGCACCCTGGGTGACATGGCGCATATCGCCGGTGGTTTGCCCAGCTTCAGCCTGCCGCAGATTCCCTGGACCCTTGAGACCCTGGGCATCATTGCGCCCTATGCGATCGTGATGGCAGTGGTGGGTTTGCTGGAAACCCTGCTGACCCTCAACCTCACCGACGAAATCACCGAAAGCCGTGGCTACCCGGACCGCGAGTGCGTGGCGCTGGGGGCGGCCAATATGGTGTCGGGGGCATTCGGCGGCATGGGCGGTTGCGCGATGATCGGCCAGACCGTGGTTAACCTCAGCTCCGGCGGGCGCGGGCGATTGTCCGGCGTGACCGCCGGTGTGATGATTTTGCTGTTTGTGTTGTTCCTGTCGCCATTTATTGAACGCATTCCGCTGGCGGCGCTGGTGGGTGTGATGTTTGTGGTGTCGCAGCAGACCTTTGCCTGGGCCTCTTTGCGAGTACTGAACAAAGTGCCGCTCAACGATGTGCTGGTGATTGTCGCGGTGACCGTGATTACCGTGTTTACCGATCTGGCGGTAGCGGTGATGTGCGGGGTGGTTATTGCTGCGCTCAATTTTGCCTGGCAGCAGGGGCGCCAGATGTATGCCGACGCGGATCTGCAGAGCGATGGCAGCAAGCTTTACCGTGTGCACGGCACGCTGTTTTTTGCCTCGACTACGACGTTTCTCAAACAGTTCGATCCGGGTAATGACCCGGCGCAGGTGACGCTCGATTGTCGTCATTTGAACCTGGTCGACTACTCGGCCATTGCGGCACTGGACACCCTGCGCGAGCGTTATCGCAAAGCGGGTAAGCATCTGCGGGTGCTGCACCTGTCCGAGCGCAGCAAGAAGTTGCTCAAGCGCGCCCGGGTTCAGCACGAATAAGGTCAGGAGCCCCTTACTACCCCTCTCCCGGTGGGAGAGGGGACAGAGCGCTCTACACCTTGAAGTGGCTGACCATCTCTTGCAGCTGGTTACCCAGCCGCGCCAGTTCAACACTGGACTTGGCCGTTTCATCACTCGCCGCTGCGGTTTGCTCGGACACGTCGCGCACGTTGACGATGCTGCGGCTGATCTCTTCGGCGACCGCAGATTGCTGTTCGGCAGCAGCGGCAATCTGTTGGTTCATCGACTGAATATTCGACACCGTGCGCGTGATGCCCTGCAGCGAGGTGCCTGCGTGGCGGGTCAGGGTCACGCTGCTGTCGGTCAGGGTGCGGCTGTTTTGCATCACGGTGGCCACGTGCTGGGTGCCGCTTTGCAGGGCCGCGACCAGGGTTTGAATCTCTTCGGTGGATTTTTGCGTACGCTGGGCCAGGCCACGCACTTCATCGGCCACTACGGCAAAACCGCGCCCGGCGTCACCGGCACGGGCTGCTTCGATTGCGGCGTTGAGGGCCAGCAGGTTGGTCTGCTCGGCCACGGCCTTGATCACGTCCATCACGCTGCCGATCTTGTCGCTTTCCTGTTGCAATACGGCCATGGCTTCGGTTGAACGACCCACTTCCACCGCCAGGCGCTCGATCTGGTCAATGGCCTGGTTGACCACGGTATCGCCTTCGCGGGCTTCATTGTCTGCGGCCGCGGCGGCTTGCGAGGCTTGCTCGGCATTGCGCGCCACTTCCTGCACGGTGGCGGTCATTTCATGCATGGCGGTGGCCACCTGATCAGTCTCGATCTTCTGGCTGTTGACCCCGGCGCTGGTTTGCTCGGTCACCGCGGACAGCTCTTCGGCGGCACTGGCAATCTGGCTGACGCCATCACGGATACCGCTGATCAACTCGCGCAGGGTCGTACCCATGCGCGCAATACCTTGTTGCAGCACGCCCAGTTCGTCGCGACGGGTGACGCGCAGGTTCTGGGTCAGGTCGCCACTGGCGATGCGATCGACCACGGCCAGGGTTTCACGCAGGGGCACGGTGATCTGGCGGGTGATGATCACGGCCGCGGTGATGCCAAACAGCAATACCAGCAAGGTGGTGATCAGTTGCATGCTGTTGGCCGTGGCGCTTTCGATGTCGCGGCGTTCCAGTTGAATCTTGTACAGCTCATCGCTGCGGCCAAGGATGCTGGAGCCGTATTCGGTCATGTCCTTGCGCATGGCAATGATGGTGTTGTCGGTGCTGGTGTACAGCTCCAGCGCCTGCTGGTACTGCTCCATGGTTTTGTTCAGGGTGCGCAGGGTGTCGCCGGCATTGGCGGCAAAGTGCGAGCTCAGGCGGTCAAGGCTGGCAAGGGCCGCGTCCAGTTGCTGGCGTGCGGCCTTTTCCGTGGCGGGGGTGGGCGCAGCAATATAAGCGCGCACCTGATAGCGCGAGAGCAGGAACTGTTCACGTACTTCAGACACGCTCTGGTACATGGCAAAACGGTTTTCGTCACCTGCGGGCAGTTGCAGGGCGCGGTTCAGCAACGTCGTGATGGCGTCCTGGGCCAGAGCGGCGCTGCGGTCCATGTCGGCACGGGATGCGGCGGACTCGACGTAAGCCTTGCGCATGCTCACCAGTGCACGCTCGTAGCGGCCGATGATGGCTTGTTGCTCCTTGAGCAACTTGAGGTTCTCCGGGCTCTGGAAGGTGGCAATCAGCTGACTTTGTTGCGCAGAAAACGCGTCAATGCTGGCCTGTACACTTTGTGCGGCAGTTTCGTCGCCATCGGTCAGCATGTATTGCAAACGCGTCACCCGCAGGTTGGTAAACGCGGTGTTTAAACGGGTGATGTCGCTCATCCAGTTACTGCGATCAATCATCTGGCCCAGACTGATCCAGTTGCTGACGGCCATTACGCAGGTAAGGGCCAGTACCAGGCCAAAGCCCAGGGACAGTTTCAGGTTGACGCTGATATTGCTCAGCCATCTATTCATAGAGTTCTCCAGGAACGCTGCACGCATGATCTAAGTTCGCTGGAGGGAATTATTTTTTTTGACCCAGCCGAGTGTTGTGTTGGAGGGGTATCGGCTGCATTCGCCAGAGCTGAAACGTTTTGTTGGGCGCCAGTTCACATAACAACCTATCCATTTGAATAGCGTGCCTGGATTGCGCTTTTACGCTTTTTTTCACATCCGTTTCACCTGCCTCTGACCTCCCTTTTTTTAGCCTATGTTCAGTTAATAGAGAGCTGCTTTATGCAAGTCTGTTTATACCGCCGGGCCGCGAAACGACCCGTTGTCATATTCGCGCTATAGGGTGTCGGTCAGTGATATCACTGGCTGGCGCAGAGGGCATAAGCATCGTGACGTTGAGTCTTGATCAGACCGGAATTAAACGTACGCTGTTGCGTCGTGCTCTGGTCCGTTACAAAAATGTGCTGGTGGTGATCGTGGCAAGCGTGCTGGCCGTTGCGCTGACATTGAGGCTGCTGGCACCTGCGGCCCCGCCTGATCTGGCGCAGCCCAGCCATGCCGATCGTGTGTTGTTGCTCACCGACAGCTGGGCCAAGGGTGATGTGATTGCGCTGGTTCGACACGGCGAGCGTTGCGACCGTTCCTCGGCCCAGTGCCTGGGCCCCATGGACGGCGTGACGGTGCGCGGTGAAGCAGCAGTTCAGGCGCTGGGCGCAGACTTCAGGCAGTTGGGGCTCAGCCATACTGATATTCACAGCAGCCTGCTGACCCGGGCCCGACAAACCGCCGATGCCATGTTTGCCCGCCCGGTAGAGGCGCAGGACTGGCTGTTCAACTGCCGCGGCAGCATGCTGCGTGATGCTCTCAAGCACAAAGTGGCGGGCCACAACCTGATTCTGGTGAGCCACAGCGAATGCATGGACCAACTGTTGATGGACATGAACCTGTCAACCAGCACCACGTTTGGCTATGGCGCTTCGTTGTTTATCAAGACCGATGGCGCGAACGAGGATCCGCAGATGCTGGGCTATATCGAGCCCAAAGACTGGAAAAATATCGTGCCGGTGGTCACCCCGAACAACCGTCACGGGTTTGAAGCCTCGCAGTTCTAATCGTGGGCGCGAGCAGGCTCGCGCCCATAGAGTCAACCCATCCCCCCTCAATTGTGCTTGAACAAACGATCCCAGTTCTGTTCTGCCGGCAATGGCAGGTCGCTGAGTTCGCGGGCCACCACGTTTTCGATATCGTTGGCGCTGAGCACTTTTTCGTCGAGCCATGGCCAGGTCGCATCCGCATCGCGGAAGTTGAGCTGGTTGTTCAATTGCTGGCACGTCTGGGCGAGCAAGTGCATCAGCGCCCACAGGCTGGTGATGTAGGGCTTTTGTTGCTCGGGGATGCGGTTGAGCAGGGCGGCCACGTCAGGCAGGTTCGCACCGGGTGACAGGTTGCTGCGCAGGTTCCATAGAATCGCGCCGTTGTTCGACACCTCCTGATTGGCCAATGCTGGGTCGGTGCTGACCTCGACATTGAGTTTCACATGCTGCTGCTCTAGCTGATCGATCAGATAGTTGGCCAGATCGGATTTGCGCAAGAAGGCGGTGGCCGTATTGAAGGCCAGGTGAGCGTCGTAGTCGCTCAGTGTTTTGCTGGATATACCGATGGTCATGGCGGGCTCCTTGGTCGGGAATTGTCCAAGGAGCGTAGTCAATGTGCCGTGATCGGCCACGGTATCTGCGGTTGCGTTGCCCGGGATCAAGTTTATGGGGCTGAAGCGGCCAGGCTGACAAGGTAGAAGTGGTGCCGGCCGACGCTGAGCTTGTCGAGAGTCTTGAGGGCCATGCCCGGTATCTCGGGGTTTTCTACCAGGGCGATATTGTCGGGGGATGCGCTGAGGAATGCCTGCAACTCTTCGGTTGAACTGAGGGTGTGCTGCAACTGCTGGCTGTAGAACACCACGGCGCCGAGGCGTTCGTCGGGCCGCAGCAGTGCGACCTGCTTGCCGCTGGCCTGCAGGCTCATGACCTCAGCGGCGAGGGGCTGGAAAGACTGTTCCTTGTCGGCCAGCGGTGCCCGATGGGCCGCCAGCAGGTAGGCGCCCACCAGAGCGGCCAGCAGCGCGATGGCAAGCGGGCGATGGTTGTCGCTGAAGAATTTGGCCACGGTCGAGTGCGCGCTTTTTTGGTACAGCCAGCCCAGCAGCACCCGGGCGTACTCGGCGGCAATCACTGCAGCCGCAGGGGCCATCGACATCATGTACACCGCCCGCTTGCTGGAGGCGAGGTTGAGCAGCACAAATTGCGCGACCAGCCATACACAGAAAAACAACAGGAAGGGGTTGCTGCGCAGTTGTTTGCGAAAGTGCCACAGGCCCAGATAGGTCAGCAGGTTCCACGGCAGGAAGGCTTCGGGCAGTTTTCGCAGGTAGTAGTAAAAGGGTTCGTAATGCCCGGCCTCGACAAAGGAACCGCTAAAACGGCCAACGCTGTTGGTCAGCAGCAGTTCGCTGACTAACGGCATGCCGCCGCGCTGATAGAGCATGCACAGCCAGACCGTCAGCGGGATAAGCCCCAATAGGGTCAGCAGGGCAGGGCGTAGCCAGTTGCGCGGCTTGAAGCGTTTTTCCAGCAGGCTTTCACACACCAGATAAACAAAAATCACCACGCCCGGCAGTGCCAGGCCCAGGACGCCTTTGCTCAAGGTGGCAATGGCGATGCCGGTCGCGAATAACAGCCAGCTGCCCCGGGCAAAACCGGGTTGACGGTTGGCATGAAAAAACGCCAGCAAGGCCATGGTTACGCCCAGGGTGAGCAAGGCATCTTCGCCCACCTGGCGGGTGTTGCCCCAAAATATGCCCATGGTTGCCAGCATGGCGGCGGCTGTCCAGGCCAGTGCTGTGGGGCGGCCCAGCTTGCGCAGCATTGCATAGAGCAACAACACGCAAAATAGACCGGCAAAGGCCGAAGCCAGGCGTACGGCGAACAGTTCGCCGCCGAATACGCGAATGGCTCCTGCATCCAGCCAGAGGCTCAGGGGTGGTTTTTCCAGGAAGGGGGCATTGAGCAAATTGGGCGTTACCCAATCGTCGCTCAGGTGCATCTGCATGGCTATGCCTGCCACGCGGGACTCTGTCGAGCCCTGCAATTGGTGATTCCCCAGCGCAAAAAAGAACAGCACGCAACCGAGAAGCAGTAACAGCAGGGCAGGACGAGTCAGACGCATTGGGCTACCAGGCAGCAATCGAATGGAGTACTGCCTGGAGTATAGGAGGGCAAACCTTAAAGCTTTGTGAAAGCTACGCAAACGGTTGTGTCAGAACGTTGCCTTGACCTGCAGCCCCGCGACCAGCGCATTGCTGCGCTTGGCGCCGTAGAAAGCCCCTGGTTCGATGATGTATTGCAGGTCCGGGCGCAACAGCAGCCACGGCGTGACTTGCGCGCCGTAGTTGAGCTCCAGCAACTGCTCGCCGCTGTCCAGGCTGGCGATCATGTCCGCCTGTTCCGGGCTGCTGGCTGCCGCTTCCTGCACGTCGCGGGAGCGCGAGTTGAATACGGCGCGGCCGTAGGCAAAGGCGATGCTGTCTTTGGGGCGGCTGGCAAACGGCTTTTGTTTGACCAGGCCTACCGAGTACCAGTGGCGCATAGGCGAGGTCGCGGCATTGCTGCTGGATGCCTGGCCAAAGGCGCGCAATACGCTTTCGGGGTCTTGCTCATCACGCCAGATGGCCTGGTCGACCAGCACATAGGCGCCGGTGCGGTTGTTGGCTTTTTGCGTGCTGCCAATCTTGCGGGTATTGGAGGTGTCGTAGTACCAGCCCACTTTGTATTGGCCATTGAGCCAGGCGTTGTTGGTGAAGATCGCTTCCAGCGGCATGATCGCTCCGGTAGTGCCTTTGGTGGTCATGCTGAAGGCTTCGGAGGAGCGACTGTTGTATTCGGGGTTGACCTGGAACACGGCGGTTTGCAGGGTCAGGGCCGGGCTGACGGTGTAGCGCAGTTCGCCGCCCCAGTGGCCGGTGGGGTAGTTGGTCCAGCCGCTGCCATTGGACTGCGTCAGCGGATGCGCGCAGAAACCGGCGTTGACGAAGCTGGTCAACAGCGGCATGCCGCCAAAGTCGTTGCCCATTGGCATAAAGCCAACCTTGGTGGTCAGGTCTTCGGAAAACAGGGTGCGCTGGTAGCTGAACTCGGACAGGCGGGTGTAGTTGCCGCCGGCGTTTTCCTGGATTGGCAGGCGGTTGCCTACGAGGTCTTCGGAGGCGCTGTGACCGCGACGATCATTGACGGTGATTTGCACCAGGCCAGCATCGGCGCTACCCAGTATTTTGCTCAGGTCGAACTGGGCACCGATACGCACTTGTTGCGAGTAGCGGGTGCCGTGCTTGATCCCGCCATGCAAGTTGGAGAAGGTTTCGGAGTTGTAATCACCGGTCAGCTTGATGCCCTTGTCGATCAGCTTTTGGCGCTCGCCGCCCCAGTCGCCGGTCAGGGTCGAACGGTTCATCAGGTTGTCGGTGGTGTCGGCCAGTACGCAGGCAGGCGTCAGGGCCAGCAATGACAAGCCGCCGCACAGGCTGGTGTTCAGCAGGGCGCGGGAAGAGAAAAACATCTACAGAAGCTCCTTTATATGAAGTGTCGGCGACGGGGCGCGACACGATGCCGCACATTATGAACTATTTAGTTAATTAATTTCATATTTGGTTACACGACCTCCCTCTAATGACTAAGGGCGTTGGTAGCGGCCATCCGCTAGACTCCCGCGTTTATCCGTACCAAGGGATGTTCATGATCTGGTTTCTTGAAGGGCAATCGAGCCAACGCGATGTGATTGCAGGTGCCCGGGCGGCGCTGCCGGACACCGTGCGAATTTTCGCCTCGCACCGCCAAAATCGCCCTGAAATCACCGGATTGGCGGATGTCGCCTGGCGGGAGCCGCAAGACAATCAGGAGCGCATCGGCTGGGTGATCGAGCAGGCCCGCGCCCGGCAGATCAAGGTGGTGCTGGCCGGGCGTGTGGGTCAGGTATATGAAGCGCACCGCGCCGAGTTCGAAGCAGCCGGGTTGCAATTGATTACCGGGGCGCTGGACCTGGAAACCTTTGAGCGGGTTGACGACAAGTCGACGTTTACCCGTGAGGCCTTGGCGGCCGGGCTGGCGTGCATACCGGCGATGACGGTGAGCACCCAGGCTGAACTGGAGACGGCTTACGCCCAGTTGGCCCGCGACGGCCAGGTGTGTGTAAAACCGACGCGCGGTATTTACGGCCAGGGCTTTTGGCGTTTGGCCGATAACGTGGACCCGTTTCGCAGTTTTGCCAATGCCGACGCCCATGAAGTCAATGCGGCGGTGTTTGCCCAGGCCTACGGTCAATCGGATGCGCCCCAACCGTTGCTGGTGATGCCTTATATGCCCGGCAGCGAATGCTCGGTGGACATGGTCTGTGAGGCGGGCGAGGCCGTGGCCTATGTGGGGCGGCGCAAGCAGGGCCTGATGCAGACATTCGAGCGCGACGGTGCGGCGGTCGAACTGGCGATCAAGGCGGCGCGGCACTTCAAGTGCGACGGTATCGTCAATGTGCAGACCCGGGATGATGCCGCAGGCCAGCCGCATTTGCTGGAGATCAACCTGCGCTATTCTGGCGGTATCGGCTACACCCGCGAAGCCGGAGTCAACCTGCCGGGTATCTTTGCCGCACGCCGCCTGGGCCTGCCCGTGCCAGCCAGTACATGGCGCGAGAATGTGCAGGTCAAGGCAATCACGGTGGTGGTTCCGGTTCGCGGAGAAGAGCTGTTAAGGTGATCAGCTCTTGTTTGTCGCGGGCACAGGGGAGTCACAAGCGATGATATTGATGCCGGGCGCCAATGCGGCCCTTGAATCTGTGCGTTGTGAGATGAGCCTGACCTGCTCGCGAGCGGGCGCATTGGGTGACTATGCGGGGCTGGCGTTGCTGGCCGTGGATGGCAAGCGCCAACCCGTCGGGGAGCCTGCGCTGATACACGCCCCGCAACCCTGGCTGGCATGGCATGACACCGCCGGCCTGGCACGCTTCAGCCTGGTGCTGGAACAATTGCCTGCAGATTGTGAGCGTGTATTGCTGGTGCTCTATGTGTTCGGCGCGCTGGGTCCGTTACGTGAACTCGGCCAGTTCCGGCTCAAGGTCGGTGAGCAGATCGAGCACAGTCTGGCACTGGATGAGTTCGGTGATGGCGCAATGGTCATTGCCGAGGTGTACCGACGCAGCGATCAATGGAAAATCCGCGCACTCGCCGAAGCGTCCGCCTACGGCTTGAGCGCGTTTGCCCGACGCCTGGGGCTGGCTCTGGATGATCGTCATCCGCAACGCATGAGACCTGAGGCATCAGACGACAGCGTTGCGCGCCAAGGGGCTACAGGTACTGGTTTTGCCGTAAGCACCCAGCATATTTTGACCTGTGCCCATGTCATTGAAGGCCTCGAGCAATTGTCGATTACGTCCTTTGAGGGTCGATACAAGGCGGAGTCTGTGGTGGTCGATCGCAAGAACGACCTCGCTTTGCTGCGGGTCATTGGTGCCCCCCCTTTGAACCCGGTGACTTTTCGTGAGGGCGTGGGCTGTGAGCTGGGCGAAAGTGTCGTCACCCTGGGGTTTCCGCTCGCCGGGCTGGCAGGCGGTGGCGTGCAAGTTTCCCAAGGTGTGGTTTCGGGCCTGTTTGGCCTTCGCGACGATGCCAGCCTGATGCAGTTCACCGCACCGATTCAGCCCGGCTCCAGCGGAAGCCCGGTGTTTGACCCGCAAGGATTGGTCAGTGGCCTGGTGACCTCGAGCATGGCGGATGCGCAGAACATGAACTTTGCTGTCAAGTCGGCGCTGGTACTGGCGTTCCTTGAGGCAGCCCGTGTACCGGCCCGGCGCGGGTGCAGTGAACGTTCGTTGAGCACGCCGGAGTTGGTACGCGCTTCGCAGGCTGGACTGTGGCGGATTGACGCCAGCCATCTTCAGTAACCATTTTTTACTTGTCTTAACCCCCCGTCTCCCTAATCGTCCCCCATTTTTTCAG
Source organism: Pseudomonas bubulae (assembly GCF_037023725.1). NCBI lineage: Bacteria > Pseudomonadati > Pseudomonadota > Gammaproteobacteria > Pseudomonadales > Pseudomonadaceae > Pseudomonas > Pseudomonas bubulae. Next base: position 5,110,506 of record NZ_CP146077.1, on the reverse strand, counting down.
TATGTTCAGGTAGTAAACATCAATGAACAGCGGTAATTCCAAGACCGAACCCAAGGTATTGCATGCAAACCTCAAGCGCGGTCGTCTGGAGGTAGAGGTCAATGCATCGACCTTTGAGCCACAGGCACTTTTCGATTTTGCCGAGCGCCGAAACCCCAAGCGCGCCTTTTTATTCGTTTCCCGTGTATTGGGGCGTCATATCCCGGCACGGCCGTCACTGATGGCGGAAAGCTTCAATGCCCTGGCTGCAAAAATCCCTGCCGACCTGCCCGGTCCGGTGCTGGTTATCGGCATGGCTGAAACCGCCGTTGGCCTGGGTGCTGGCGTGCACCGTGCGCTCAGCCAGACCCGTGATGACAGCCTGTACCTGTGCAGCAGCCGCCACCCTACGGGCAGTGAACTGTTTGCCCGTTTTGAAGAAGAGCACAGTCACGCCAGCTCGCATCTGCTGCATTTGCCGCAAGACGCACACACCCGCGAGATGATGCTCAACGCCCGCTCGCTGGTGCTGGTGGACGATGAAGCCTCTACCGGCAATACCTTTATCAATCTGTCCCGGGCGCTGGCCGAAGCAGGGCTCAACTCGGTCGAGCGTATTGTCACCACGACCCTGACCGACTGGTCCCGGGACGCTGTGCGCAAGGCCATGGGCGATCATGTCAGCAGCGTCTCTTTGCTCGATGGTCGCTACACGTTCGACGAAGATACCACCGCAGAGCTCCCTCAAATGCCCGAAGTGGGCAGCGTGGCCCAGGGCGATTGGGCACTTGATGCCAGCCGTGACTGGGGGCGCATGGGCGTTCGCGAACACCTTGATACCCTGGCGCCCGATCTGCAGGTCGCCCCAGGTGAACGGGTCTTGGTGGTCGGCACCAGCGAATTTGTCTGGCGCCCGTTTCTGCTGGCCGAGCGCCTTGAGCGGGCGGGCGCCGACGTGCGCTTCAGCTCCACCAGCCGCTCGCCCATTGCCTTGGGCCATTGCATCGATCATGCATTGTCGTTCTCGGATAACTATGGCCTGGGTATCCCCAACTTTCTTTATAACGTCGCCCCCGGCCAGTTCGACCGGGTGCTGATCTGCAGCGAAACCCCGGCAGCTGCGGTCGATCCGGCGCTGGTTAGCGCGTTGAATGCGCAGGTAATCGTTGATGAGCAGTAATCGTCCTCTGGTGTTCGTTGATCTGGACGACACCCTGTTTCAAACCGCCCGCAAAATGGGTGATGAGCCACGCTTTGCCGCCACCCTGGATGTGGACGGCCAGCCCAACGGCTTTATGAGCGCAACACAAAAGAGCTTTGTGGAATGGCTGCTGGCCACCAGCGATGTCGTCCCCGTAACTGCGCGCAGCATCGAGGCCTATCAACGTGTGCAATTGCCGTTCGTCCACGGCGCGGTGTGTGCCCACGGCGGCGTGATTCTCAAGCCTGACGGCTCGCTGGACCCGGTCTGGCATGCGCGCATGTGCGACGAACTGGCCCTTGAGCAAACCCGGTTGCATCAACTGAGCGAGCAAACCCTGGCCATTGGTGCCGAACTTGGCTTTTCGTTGCGTGGCTGGGTGGTTGAAGAGCAGGGCCTGGCCAATTACGTGGTCACCAAGCACAACAACGAAACCGACGAAGCGCTGCTCGTCGTATTGGCCGAGGTCAAGGCGCGCGGGTTGCTCGATGGCCTGTATGTACACGGCAATGGCAACAACCTGGCGTTTCTGCCCATCACCCTGCAAAAGCGTGAAGCGGTACGTGAGTGGATCCGCCGCGATCAGGCGATCAACGGCAAGCGCCCGTTGCTGGGCTTCGGTGACAGTGTGTCGGACCTGGGCTTTATGGCCGAGTGCGACTGGTGGGGCACGCCCAAACGCGGGCAGTTGGCCGCTCATGTGCTGGCGAGCGTCGACCATGAGTAATGCTTTCGTAGGCCTGGAAACCGTCGGCAGTGGCAGCTATGACGCCGATGACGTGCACTTTTTACTGCGCGCCCTACAGATTGAAGTCACCGACGTGCAGGAAAAAGAGCGGCTGATCCAGACCCGGCAACGCCATTACTCCGAGATGATCAGCCAGGAACATGCGCCGTCCGACACCCATAAAAGCCTTTACCAGCGTGCCCTGACGCAAAATGGCGCGCGCATGGCGGCCGATGTGCAGGCGCTGGCGCTGGCCTTGAATGAGCGCTACAACGGCCCCTCGATTGCGCTGGTGTCCTTTGTGCGCGCCGGTTTACCGCTGGGTGTACTGCTGCGCCGGGCGCTGCTTGATCTGGGGCGCGAGGCTGCGCATTACGGCATCAGCATTATTCGTGACCGTGGAATCGACAACGTCGCACTCGAAGCTATCATCAAGAGCCACGGTGCCGAAAACATCGTGTTTGTCGATGGCTGGACCGGCAAGGGCGCGATCAGCGGCCAGATCCGCGACAGCCTGGCGGGAGACTCGCGTTTCCCGGCAGACCCACGCCTGGTGGTGTTGGCGGACCCTTGTGGCCGCGCCTGGCTGGCGGCGTCCGCTGAAGACTGGCTGATCCCCTCGGGCATTCTGGGGGCTACGGTTTCCGGGCTGGTTTCTCGTTCCATCTGGCCGCAAACCCCGGGCCTGCATGGTTGCGTGGTGTATGACCATTTGGCGGAACACGACGTGACCATGAGTTTTATCCACAGCATCGAAACCGAGCGGGCACAGCTTGCCCCGTTGGCCGCTGCGCAACCCTGGACACTGGAGCAGGCCGCAGCCTTGCAACACTCGGCGGTAGCCGCGGTCGAACGTATCTCGACGCGGTTTGCGGTGACCAACCCCAACCGGGTCAAACCGGGGATCGCCGAGGCCACCCGCGCCGTGATGCGCCGGGTACCGGACCACGTGCTGGTGCGCAACCTTGACGATCAGGACGTGCAACTGCTGTTGCACCTGACGCGCCAGGCCAATATCGAGGTCCAGGAAGTCGGTGATGAACTGGGGCCGTATCGCGCTGTGACCGTAATCAGGAGTGTTCGCTGATGATCAAGCATTCAGCCTATGCCTTGGGCGCCACACTTTATATGCCGGCCACCCGTTCCGATATTCTGGATGTGGTGCTGGGCGAGAAGATCCAGGGTTTACGCTCGCTGGTGGTGTGCCTGGAAGACGCCGTGGCCGAAATCGACGTGCAGCAGGGGCTGAACAACCTCAAGAATCTGCTGCTGGGCATCGAAGCCGGTGGTGGCCGCCCGTCGGCGGGGCCGATCCTGTTTGTGCGCCCGCGTGATGCGGCAATGGCAGCGGTGCTTAATGATTGGTCGCTGATGCGCCATGTCGACGGTTTTGTGGTGCCCAAACTCAGCCTGGGCAATATCCGCGAGTGGCAGCAGGCGGTGACCCGCGACGACCTGATGCTGATGCCCACTCTGGAAACCCCGGAAGTCTTTGTGCCCAATGCCATGGTAGAGCTGCGCAGCGCCATGCTGGAGCTGTTGCCTGAGCGCATTATTGCCCTGCGCATCGGTGGCAACGACCTGATGGGCTGCCTGGGTTTGCGTCGTCCACAAACCATGACCCTGTACAGCACGCCCATGAGCTATGTGATTCCCATGTTGTGCGGGATCATGGGCTCGGCAGGTTTTGCCCTGACCGCACCGGTGTTCGAGCAGCTCAATACGCCACACGTGCTGGATCAGGAACTGGCGCTGGATATGGCTCACGGGCTTGTAGGGAAAACTGCGATTCACCCGTCACAAATTGCAGTTATCCACAGGGCGTTGCAAGTCAGCCTTGAAGATCTCAACAGCGCACGCCAAATATTGAGTGAGGCGGCGCCTGCGGTGTTCAAGTTCAACGACGCCATGTGCGAGCCTGCGACCCATTACAAATGGGCGCAAACAATTATTGAACGGGCACATTGGCAAGGGGTTCGCCCTGAAGTCGCCTGCCCGACAGACACTTTTGGAGGCAGCCTGAGATTGGCTGAATTAGTGGGTTGAACGACGTTTTGAATACATCGGACAAAGGCAACAAGCAGGTTCTGTCAGCGTTCGACTTCGATGGCACACTGACCTATCACGACAGCTTTGTGCCGTTTTTGCGCTTTGCCTTTGGCAATCGCCTGTTCGCGATGCGCCTGTTGCGGATGATTCCGGCCACGGCGTGCTACCTGCTGGGCAGGATTTCTCGCAATGATTTGAAAGAGAAACTGATCGCGGTCTACCTGACCGGCGCCAAAGAGGCCTGGGTAAAGGAGCGCGCTGAAGCATTTTGTGACGTTTCCTGGCAGCGTCTGATGCGGCCTTTGGGCTTAACATCCGTCGCCAACCAGATTGAGCAGGGCGCCAAGGTAACAATTTGCTCGGCGTCCCCTGAACTGGTGCTCACACCTTTTGCCAAAAAACTCGGTATCGGCTTGATCGGTACACGGCTGGCCTCAGTCGATGGCGTGCTGACCGGGGATATCGAGGGCACCAACTGTCGCTGTGAACAAAAAGTCATTCGGCTGGAGGCGCAATACGGGCCTCTGGACCAATACACACTGCGTGCCTGGGGTGACACCCGGGGCGATGAACAGATGCTCGGAGCCGCTCAAGAGCCGCATTGGCGTGAATTTCACGCACTGTGGCGTCGCAAGCGGCCACTTGACGTGTGCTTGCGCGAGGAGCTGTAAGCCAGGCGCAAGCAAAGCATGTCAATAATCAGTAATTACCTATCGTGCTTCAGTGCAGACAAGGAGACGTTTCATGGCCATTTCGCTGTCCAAGAATCAAACCATCTCTCTCGAGAAAGAAGCGGGAGCCGGTCTCAAGAAAATTCGCATGGGCCTGGGCTGGGATCCGGTCAAGCCCAGCGGTTTTTTCGCCAAGCTGCTGAGCAGTGATACCGCCATCGACCTGGATGCTTCGTGCATCCTGCTCGACAGTGCCAAACAACCGCTGGACCTGGTGTGGTTTCGCCAGCTCAAGTCCAAAGACGGCTCCATCGTGCACTCCGGCGACAACCGCACGGGTGAGGGCGATGGCGACGACGAGTCGATCCAGGTCAACCTGGAGCAGCTGCCAGCCGGGGTCAAACACCTGGTGTTTACCGTGAACTCGTTTACCGGGCAAAATTTCGAAGCGGTAGAAAACGCCTACTGCCGTATCGTTGACGAGCTGACCGGCAAAGAGCTGGCGCGCTTCAACCTGTCGGACAAGGGCCGTCACACCGGCGTGGTCATGGCATACATCAGCCGCACATCGGCGGGCTGGGACCTGACCGCCATCGGCACCGTGGCCAATGGCCGTACCGCCCAGGATCTGGCCACTGACGCAGCCCAGGCGGTGCGCTCATGACCACATTGACCCCGGGCGCCAACACCGGCGTTGCCAGCGGTACCCTGAGCGTCACCGTCAGCTATACCCCGGTAACCGGCGCGGACCTGGACGTTTCTGCGTTTTTGCTCAATGAGTCGGGCAAGGTGCGTGGCGACAACGACATGTGCTTCTTCGGCCAGCAAAGCGTCAACAATGGCGCGGTCAAGCTGGTGGAATCGGCTGCAGGTCGCAGTGTGTTCAGCGTCAATCTGGACGCCATTGATCAGGCCATCGAAAAAGTCGCCCTCACCGCAACCATCTATGAGAACAAGGCCCGTTTCGACGCCTTCCCGCAGTTGACCGTAACGGTGAGCGGCGGCATCGAAGCACCGATTCCGACCCAGGGCATGCAGGAAACCGCGTTGATCCTTGGCGAGTTCTATCGCCGTCAGGGCGTGTGGAAGTTCCGCTGCGTAGCACAGGGCTTTGCCGGTGGCCTTGCGCCCTTGGCCGAGCACTTTGGGGTTGATATTGCGGCTCCTGCTCCTGCTCCTGCTCCGGCAGCAGCGCCGACGCCACCTCCAGCGCCTCCAGCACCAGCACCGGCACCGGCAGCGAAAATCAATCTGTCGAAGATCACCCTGGACAAGCAGCGTCCGTCCATCAGCCTTGAGAAAAAGGACGGTGACTTCGGCGAGATCAAGATCAACCTCAACTGGAACCGTACCAACCCCAACGCCGGGGGCGGCGGCTTCTTTGCTTCGCTGCGCGGCAAGTCGGGCGGGATCGACCTGGACGTGGGCTGCCTGTACGAAATGGAGAACGGCCGCAAAGGCGCGGTACAGGCCCTGGGCAATGCCTTCGGTGATTTCCGTGACGAGCCGTTTATCCAGTTGATGGGCGACGACCGCACCGGCTCGGTAAGTGACGGCGAGTGGTTGCGCATCAATGGCAAGGAGTGGCGCAAGATGCGTCGCGTGCTGGTTTACGCGTTCATCTACGAAGGTGCCCCGAACTGGCAGGCGACTGACGGTGTCATCACCTTGTACATCCCGGGTGAGCCGCCGATAGAAGTGCGCCTGAGCGAAGAGGGCGGGACCAAAGGCATGTGCGCCATTGCTTTGCTCGAAAACGTCGGTGGCAGTGTGAAGGTCAACCGTCGGGTTGAATTCTTCAAGGGCCACTCTGACATGGATAAAGCGTTTGGTTGGGGTATGCGCTGGGCTGCCGGCTCCAAATGAGCGCTCTGTAAGTGGCCGCCTGATGAAACAGGCGCCGTACCTGCAATTTCTGACAAGGTGACTCCAATGCTCGAATGGCTCAAAACCAACGCAAGCGCCGCCCGTGACAAGCTCTCGGCGGAAGTCAGCAAATTCAAGAACCGTGAGTTTATGGAAGCCGTGGTTTCCGGTTGCGCACTGGTGGCCGCTGCCGATGGCAATATCAGCAGTGACGAAAAACAGAAAATGGTCGGATTTATTCAAAACTCCAATGAGTTGAAGGTCTTTGACGTCAAGGACGTGATCAAAGCTTTCAACGCCGTGTGTGAAAAGTTTGAATTTGACCAGCAGATCGGTCGCGCTGAAGCGCTGAAATCTATCGGTCAGCTACGTAAAAAAGAAGATGCCGCCCGCCTGCTGGTGCGTGTTTGCTGCGCAATCGGTAGCGCCGACGGCAACTTCGATGAAAGTGAGCGGGCTGCCTGCCGCACTATCTGCAATGAGCTGGGGCTGAACCCTGGCGATTTTGATCTCTGAGGACATCATGGAAAACACGGCAATTGGCTTTCCGCCAACTACCATCGCTGTATTTGTGGCTCTGGCGGTCATTGCTCTGGCAATCGACCTGTTTACCCACAAAAGCGATAAACCGGTCTCGCTGACCAACGCCGCCGTCTGGTCGGTGTTCTGGGTGGTGATCTCGCTCATGTTTGCGGGCTACCTGTATGTGGCCCACGGCCCAAGTGTGGCCAGCCTGTTCGTTACCGGTTATGCGCTGGAGAAAGTACTCAGCGTCGACAACCTGTTCGTGTTCATGGCGATCTTTGCCTGGTTCAAGATCCCGGACGCATTGCGTCACCGGGTTCTGTACTGGGGCATCATCGGCGCCATTGTGTTCCGCCTGATTTTCGTGGCGATCGGTACTGGCCTGCTGGCGTTTGGCCCTTGGGTCGAAGTGCTGTTTGCCGTGGTCGTGGCCTGGACCGCAGTGATGATGTTGCGCAGCAAGGAAGAGGATGAGGAGGAGGATTACTCCAAGCACATCGCCTACCGTTTTGCGAAAAAACTGTTCCCGGTCTGGCCGAAGCTGCACGGGCATAATTTCTTTGTTTCACGCAAAGAGCTTGAAAAAGAGATCACGAAGCCGCAGAACAAGGGAATGACTCTTGTAGGCAAGGGCGCTCTTTTTGCTACCCCACTGTTTTTGTGTGTGGTGGTGGTTGAGGTTTCAGACATTCTGTTTGCCTTCGACTCCGTACCGGCAGTGATTGCCGTGAGCCGTGAACCCTTGATCGTGTACTCGGCCATGATGTTCGCCATTCTGGGTCTGCGGACCATGTACTTCGTTCTCGAAGCACTGAAACGCTACCTGGTGCACCTGGAAAAAGCGGTTATCGCCCTGCTGTTCTTTATCGCCGGCAAGCTGGCCCTGAACGCAACCGATCACCTGTTTGGCCATGGTTATGAAATTGATCCAAACACCAGTCTGATTGTGGTGTTGGTGGTCTTGGCTATCGGTATCGTGGCCAGCATCATCTTTCCCGGTAAGGAAGAAGAGCAATCCGACGTTAACAACGACACGAAAGCTTGATCGCACATTACTAAGGAGAATTACACATGGCACTTTCCCTTTCCAAAGGCGGCAACCTGTCTCTGTCCAAAGAAGCCCCCGGGATGACCAAAGTCCTCGTGGGTCTGGGCTGGGATGCTCGCTCCACCGATGGTCAAGACTTCGACCTGGATGCGAGCGCTTTCTTGCTCAAGGCTGACGGTAAAGTACGCGCTGACTCCGATTTCATTTTTTACAACCAGCTCAAAAGCGTGGACGGCTCGGTTGAACACACGGGCGACAACCGTACCGGTGAAGGCGACGGTGATGACGAGGCGATCAAGGTCGACCTGTCCAAAGTACCCGCTGACATCGACCGGATCGCGTTTACCGTGACCATTCACGAAGCTGACGCTCGCCGTCAAAACTTCGGTCAGGTGCGCAATGCTTTCATCCGCATTGTGAACCAGGACAACAACAGTGAAGTGGCGCGTTATGACCTGGCAGAAGACGCCAGCACCGAAACCGCGATGATCTTTGCCGAGCTGTATCGCAATGGCGCCGAGTGGAAGTTCCGCGCTGTGGGCCAGGGCTTTGCTGGCGGTCTCAAGCCATTGGCGGAAAGCTACGGCCTGAAGTTTTAATCTGCACCCCATCAACTTTTCATATAAGGGTTCACGAACATGGCAGTAAGTCTGAGTAAAGGCGGCAACGTCTCCCTGACCAAAGAAGCACCTGGCCTGACCGAAGTGGTTGTAGGCCTGGGTTGGGACCCACGGGTTACTGACGGTCAGGAGTTCGACCTGGACGCCTCGGTGTTTATCGTTGGTGAGAACGGCAAAGTGCTGAACGACGGCAGCTTTGTGTTCTACAACAACAAGACTTCGCCCGACGGCAACGTTGTGCACCAGGGCGACAACCGCTCGGGCGCCGGCGACGGTGATGATGAGCAAGTAAACGTCAACCTGTCGGGTCTGTCGCAAGAAGCCAAAAAACTGGCTTTCGCGGTGACCATTCACGAAGCGGATGGCCGCAAGCAAAACTTCGGTCAGGTATCCAACGCTTACATTCGCGTTCTGAACAAGGCTGACGGCAAGGAGCTGGCACGTTTTGACCTGAGCGAAGACGCTTCGACCGAAACCGCGATGGTTTTCGGCGAGCTGTATCGCAATGGCGAAGAGTGGAAGTTCAAGGCAATTGGTCAGGGCTTTGCCGGTGGCCTGGCGCCATTGGCTTCGAACTTTGGCGTTAACCTGGGCTAACCCCCAGCGTTAAACGAAAGGCCCTCCCCGGTATCGGGGAGGGCCTTTTTTTTGTGTATAAACACCTGTAGCAGCTGCCGAGGAACGAAGGCTGCGTTCGGCGGCGAAGCCGTCGTGAAATCAGACACTTCGCTGCATCAGATAGATTGAACGCTCAGGTTTTACGAGGTCTTCGCCCTCGAACGCAGCCTTCGTTCCTCGGCAGCTGCTACAAGTATTCCACGCACCGCTTGATCAAAACCGCATCTGCCACTGCCCCATCAGCCCGTGGTTGCGGCTGTTGCTGCCGATATCGCCGGTATAGCCCACCCCCAGGGTCTGCCTGGCAGAGACGCCAAGATCCAGCCCGGCCTCCAGCACCAGCGAGTTGCGATCCAGCGCACTGCCTTCGACATCAAAGGCCGATCCGCCCAGCACAAAGGCCTGGGTAGTTGAGCTGCCGACATCACCATAGAGGTGTTTCCAGCCAGCGCTCAGGCGGGGTGTGATGCTCATGCCGTTTTCGAGCTGGTTCAGATGCGCCAGCCGTACACCCAGGGTGCTACTGAAGTTGTCCTGGGTTTGCCGGTCAACCTGCAACGCCGCGGCACCGCCTTTTTCGGTGTAGCTGTTACGTTGATAACGCTGATAACCCAGGTTGGCATACGGCTCGGCACTCAGACGACCGCTGCCCAGGGCGTAGCCCAGTTCGGCAAAAACCTGCTGGCTGCTGGCGTGGTAGTCCCCCTTGGGCTGATCGCTGAAGCCGTTGAATATCACGTTGCGTTTGCTGTCGCCGTTATGGCCGCTATACGCCGCCCCCAGGCGCAGGGCCAGCGCACCGCTCTGGTGAATGGCATAGGCGCCCGCGTGCCAGCTGTTGACCCTGCCCTCCATGCCGGTGCTGTCCACGTCGGTTTTTGAGTAGCCGCCCAGTACACCCATGCGCCAGTCCGGGGTTAGCGCCCAGTCGGCACCCAGTACACCGCCTTTGGTACGTTGGGTCAGGTCGCTGTTGCCGTGGATTGCGTCCAGCCGGCCATAGCTGCCCAGGCCCTGCAGCCAGAGCCTGCCCCGGGCATTCGGGTCGTTGAGGTTGCGCACGCCCGGCACCAGGCCCGTGGCGGCCAGGGCAGGGGCATCACTGGCGGCACTGGCAACCTGTAGGCCACCGCCTGCGCCCAACGACTGCATGGCCGCCAGCATGCTGCTGCCCACCTGCAAAGAGGCGCCCAGTGTGGCGCTGCCCAGGCTCGCATTGCTGCTGGCGGATAGCTGCTCGATGGCGGCGCCCGCCGTCTGTGCCGAGGTGTTGAGCAGGGCGTTATACAGCGCGTTGCCTGCCTTTAGCTGGCTCAGGCCGATGGCCGCACTGTGGCCGTTGGCGCTGCTGGCATAATCGGTAAATGCTACGTCATTGCGCGCATAGGTCAGCTCGACGCTGGTGGGGGTGTAGTTGAGGGTCGGGGTGAGGAAGGCGTAATCGCTGGTGACTTTGCCAAAGGTGCCGTCGATGGCCGCTGCGTTCAGCACCCTGTACTGGCTTAGCCACGGATAGGTACCGCTACCGGCATTGATGGCCAGGGTCGAGCCATTGAGGTGGACGGTGCCGCCAACCTGCACCGGTGCGCTGCTGCCATCGGCATTGACGCCATAGGCCAGGGTCGCGCCGCTGCTCAGGGTCAAGTCATGGCTGATGGTGGCGCTGCCCAGCTGCGTGTCGGTTTGCAGCGTGCCGTTGACCTGCAGGTTGCCGACGCTGCCACCACCGGCATACATGCCACCTTCATCGACAGTGATAGCGCCGCTGATGGCTCCCAGGTTGACCAGGCGGGCGCCGCTGAACACCTCGCCGCCGTCACTGAAGTCGTTGTGGCTGGTGAGGATCCAGCTGCCGGACTTCACATCCAGCCATTCAACGTTCTGGCTATTGCCGAAGCGGCCACCGGCCGGGTCATCCAATGTCACCCGGTCGTAGCCGCTACCGCCGTCCACCAGGCCGTCGAAGCGGCTGGCGCTGCCCAGGGTCAGGTGGTCATCGCCGCCGCCGAGGTCCAGGGCCAGACCATTGCTGCCACTGATCAGACCCTTGTTGCTGACCACATCATCGAACTCTCCCACAAATCTGACGGCAAAACCGTCCAGCCCTTTGATTGTGCCGTTATTGATCAGTCGGGTGGTCGCGACCCCGGGGCCATCGCTGCCGTCATCCACCAGCACCGCATTGTTGGCGCCACTGATGAGTGCACCTGCGGCGTTGTAGAGATAACCCCCGCCAAGGGCGATACCTTCGCTGCCATTGGCAAAGCCGTTTTTATCGACGCCACCGGCGCCGGTGCCCTGAATCACCCCATAGTTTTCGATATGGGCGATCAGGTCGATATCCACGCCATCGCCGTCACCGTTGGGCTTGAGCCCGGAGTAGGCGCCGGTGATGGTGCCGTAATTGATCACGGTGCCGTTGCCGTCCGAACCAAAGCCCGAACCGTTGCGCCCGGTGACTTCGCCGTAGTTGACCAGGGTTGCGCCCAGATCGGTGGTCATGCCGTGGCGACCACCTGAAAGGGTGCCGTGGTTGGTCACGGTCACGCCGGTTGCCGAGTCAATATCGATGCCGTCGAATTTGTTGTCGTCGGTCAGGGCATCACCCGATGAAATCTCGCCGTAGTTGAGGATTGTGGCGTTGGAACCGGTTTTCATGCCGTCACTGAATTCGCCGCGGATCAGCCCACCCTCGCGGTTGATAAGGGTGGTCTGGACACCTTCGCTGCGCAGCGAGTCGAGGTCGATGGCCTGGCCACTGCCGGTCGAGCGCACAGTGCCACTGTTGTCGATCAACACACTGCCACTGGTGAAATTGGTGTCGATTCGCAAAGCATCTTTACTGCCCTGAATCGTCGCGCCGCTGCGATTGATAATGCTGTAGTTGCGTTCACCACGGGTACTGCCGCTGGTATCGATGGCTCGCCCGCCTGTCGAGATCAAGCTGCCGGCGTTGTCGATGACGACACCTGAGCCGCGGGTGTCGTCTTTCAGAGTGACCGCCACCTTGGTGGTGGTCAGGCTGCCGCTGGGCGTCAACGTCAGGGTGTCGTTGCCATTGAGGGTCAGGCTGTCGGTGCTGGCGGTGCTGAGGAGGGCCGCTTTGGCAAACGCCACAGGGGATAAACAGCTGGTACTCAGCAGTGCAAGGGTGAGCGCAAGACGCTGGGGTGAGGCGGGCATGACGAACGACCTTTTTTGTAATAATAAGGTCGTCATGTATAGCGAACAGGTTTTACAAAATGATGTATCCGAATACCACCAGAACCTCTGTATCGTGTCGGCCATTGTAAGAAATTTCGCTTTTACTCGGCGCTTCCAGATTCTGTCGAAGTGCCCCCTTATCGAAGTGGTTCAGCTCACCCATGGAAACAGTACGTGCCCGTCTTGCCGGCCTGATTGAATTTGTTAAACAGACCGCGCTGATGCAAAAGCGGCCGGCGTTAACCCTTAGCCAACACAGCGCCTTCAGTGCCAGCGAAGAAAAATTGCGGGCGTTGCCCGGGGTCAGCCTGGATCTGCACAACGGCGAGGAAGACGAAGTCTGGCTGCAGCTCGAACGTCTGCATGAGCGCAAGCCACCGGCGCCCCTCAGCCCGCTGCTGGGGTTGTGGATCGAACTCAAGGGCACGCCGCAGATCGAACCGGCACTCAAGGTCCGCCTGGCACGGGAGGTCCTGATCAACAGCACGGCGATCTCCGAGGACGAACGCTCGCGCTTGATGCCTGTAGCTCTGCAGATCGGGGAAGACGTCGCTGTCGAAGAGTGGGTCAATCTGGAAGACTGCCTGGATGCTGGCGAGATCCGTGCGCAATTCAAGTCTTACAGCCAAACGGCCTGGCGCCTGTGGGCCGCTGAGGAAAAACAGCGGCGCAAAAGCATCGAACTGTATGCCGAGCTTTTTATGCTGGTGCAACAGATGCAGGGCAACCTGGGGGATGCGCAGCTGGAACTGGTGTGGGGCCTGGGGGTTTCGACGTGGGAACATCCCGTGGTCGGTGTCATCCATTACCCGTTAATTAGCCAGTTGGTGGAGATCGCCATCAACCCCGACAGCATGGCCATTGAAGTGCGTCCGCGCGCTGCCGAGCCACGTCTGGAAGTGGATGCCTATGTGGCGGCCGATATTGCCGGTGTCGGGCCGCTGGCAACCCTGGCCAAGGATTTTTTCAAACAGGATCAGGCCGGCATCAGCCCGTTCAACGCCGCCAGCTACGAGCCGGTGATTCGTTCAGCATCGACCCTGCTCGATGCCCATGGTCAGTTTTTGCCGGTGACGCTGGCCGAGGGTGATCGATCCGTCCCCAAGGCTGCCGAGTTCTTGTGTGTCACCGATACCTGGTGCCTGTTTGCCCGCGCCCGCGACAGCAATATGTTTATTGAAGACCTGGGTCGCTTTGAAGCCGGGATCGAGGAGGCCGGTGAGCTGCCGGCGGCCTTGCGGGCCATTCTCACCGAACCGTCCAGTGTGCTGGAAGATGTGGTCCTGCCACCGTTTCGTGGTTTGTCCTACGTCAGCGGTACCCAGGGGGATGATGCGCCGGCGGCAAAAGCGCAGGAGCTGTATTTCCCCAAACCGTACAACGATGAGCAGGTGCAAATCATCCAGCTGCTGCAAGTGCACGATGGCGTTGTGGTGCAGGGCCCGCCCGGTACGGGCAAGACCCATACCATCGCCAACGTCATCAGCCATTACCTGGCCAATGGCAAGCGGGTGCTGGTGACGTCGATGAAAGACCCGGCCCTGGCGGTGCTGCAGGAAAAACTCCCGGAAGCCATACGTCCGCTGGCAATCAGTTTGTTGAGCAGTGAAGCGGACGGCATGAAGCAGTTCGAGTTCGCCATTCAAAAGATCTCAGCTGAAGTACAGCGCATCGATCGTGCGCTGTATAAGCGCGAAATCGGGCAGATTGACGACGAAATCAACACCCTTCATGGTCAGATGGCCGGCGTTGATCGTGAGATCACTCATTGGGCCGAGCGTAATCTGTCGGACCTGGAGATCGACGGTGAGCGCCTGAGCCCTACCCATGCGGCCTTGCAGGTTGCGGCGGCCCAAGATGAAATCAGCGGTTTTACCGACCGGATCGGCGTGGACGAAGCGTATCGTCCGCGCTTTACGTTGCAAGACATCATCGCCTTGCGCGAAGCCCGGCTTGAACTCAAGGACTCACTGGCCTACCTGGGCCAGAAACTGCCGCAGCTGGCTGACTTCCCGGACGCGCAGACACTGATTCAGGTGCATCAGGATCTGGCTCAGGAAAGCCAGCTGCAGCTCAAGGAAAGCACCGGCGAAGTGCCGCGCCTGCTGGATAACAGTGCCGAAACCCTGGAGCAGGCCCAGGCGCTGGTCGAGCATTTGGGCCAACTGCAAACCCTGCGCACACAGATCAGCACCTCGGCCCACAGCTGGGCCGCGCCCATGCAGGCTTGTCTGATGCGTGGTGGCAACGATGATGTGCTGGCGCTGTTTGCCAGCCTCAAGGGCGAGATCGAAGACGCGCTGGCAGGGCGCAAGGCCTTTGTGGCACGACCGGTAAGCCTGTCGTTCGAGTTGCATGCGCAACCCGAGGTGGTGGCAGCTATCGATAACCTGGCCCAGGGGCGACGCCCGTTCGGCTTGTCCGGCCTGCTTGGCAAGGGCACGCAAAAACAGTTGCTGGACACCATTGTGGTGTTGGGCAGCAAGCCGCAAAGCGACCAGGACTGGCAGCATGTGCAAGCCTTTGTGCACTTCCAGCAACACAGCCGTACCTTGCTGCTGCGCTGGAATGCGCTGGCCGCCGAAATACCCTTGCCGACGCTGGAAACCGACGCCGAGCAACTGATGGCAGCGGCCCGGGCGATCGAGCAGTTCGATGCCATTGTGCTCACCGAGCAGGGCGAAGCCCGTGCCCACCGCGAACTCAAGCAGCTGCTCCCGGACTGGGCCGAGGTTAGCCAGTTGCGCAGCAACGCACCGGTATTGGCCGAGGCCGAAAGCATCCTGCGACACTACCTGATACGCCATCGCCTGGCGGCCACCTGGGCCATCAAGGAAACCTTCAACAAAGCGCTGGCCGGGTGTGGTGGCGATATCAGTGAGCAGTTGCAAGGCTTTCTGGATTTGAGCCTTGGTCAGCCTCAGGTTGATACCGCCTTACTGCAAACCCGGTGGTCCGCGCTGATGGACGAGTTGCGCCGGGTGATGGCCCTGGCCAGTGCCCTTGAGACCGTACAGCGGGTAACCGACCTGATCGCGCAAAGCGGCGGCCTGCTTTGGGCCGCCCGTTTGCGTGAAGAGCCGGTCGTCGGGCCGGTCGACGGCCTGCTCCCGGACAACTGCCTGGATGTGTGGCGCCTGAGCCGTCTGGCCCGCTACCTCGAAAGCATCGACGGACGCGAAGACCTCAAGCGATTGTTCAAGTTACGCGGTGAGCTGGAGCTGAGTCTGTCGCGTCTTTATCAGGATGCGGTGGTCAAACGAACCTGGCTGCGGCTGTCGGAAAACGCCACGCCGAGTGTCAGGGCAGCCCTTGAGCTGTACCGCACCGCAATCCGCAAGATCGGCAAGGGCACCGGCGTACGCGCCGGGCGTTATCGTCAGGATGCGCGACTGGCGGCCGATGTGGCGATCTCGGCCATCCCGTGCTGGATCATGCCGCATTACCGCATTTGCGAAAGCCTGCCCGCGCAGTACGGTGCCTTTGACCTGGTGATTATCGACGAAGCGTCGCAGTCGGATCTCAGTGCATTGCCGGCGTTGCTGCGGGCGAAAAAAGTGCTGGTGGTGGGCGATGACAAACAAGTATCGCCCGATGGTATCGGCATGGAAGAAGAGCGCGTGCAGAACATGATGGCGCGCTTTCTGGGCAATCAGGTGGGCCTGTTTCGACCCTTGATGTCGCCCGAGCGTTCGCTGTATGACCTGTTCAAAGTGGTATTTGCCAAGAGCGGCACCATGCTGCGCGAGCATTTTCGCTGTGTGGCGCCGATCATCGAATACTCCAAGCGAGAGTTCTACAACCACGAACTCAAACCGCTGCGCCTGCCGTTGATGACTGAGCGTCTGGACCCGCCGCTGGTGGATCTGCTGGTGATGGACGGGGAGAAGAAAGGCAAGTTCAACCTTGGCGAAGCCCAGGTGATCGTCGAGGAAATTCGCCGCCTGATCGCCCTGCCGCAGATCACTGGACGCAGCATCGGCGTGGTCTCGCTGCTGGGCGCCGAGCAAGCGCAAAAGATCATGCAGATGCTGACCAAGGAGCTGGGTGAAGAGGCTATTACCCAGTTCCAGATCAGCTGTGGCGATGCCCGCACGTTCCAGGGCAAGGAGCGCGACATCATGTTCCTGAGCATGGTGGCCTCTCCCGGCGATTGCTTTGCCAACAGCCGCGACTCGATAGCCCAGCGCTTCAACGTGGCCGCTTCGCGGGCACGGGATCGCATGTACCTGGTGCGCAGTGTCGAGCTGACCGATCTCAGCCCTGTGGACAGTTTGCGCCGCGGCCTGATTGAGCACTTTGAAACCCCTTTTACCCAGGATGCTGCGCAGGTCAGTGATCTGCGCGAGTTGTGCGAATCCGGCTTCGAGCAGGAGATGTACGATGAGCTGACCCAGCGTGGCTATCGGGTGATTCCGCAGGTGGGCGTTGGCGCGTATCGCATCGACATGGTGGTCGAGGGCGACAACGACAGTCGCCTGGCCATCGAATGTGACGGCGACCGCTTCCACGGCCCGGACCGCTGGGACAGCGACATGCGTCGCCAGCGTATTCTGGAGCGGGCAGGCTGGCGTTTCTGGCGTTGCTTTGCATCGGCTTTTACCCTTGATCGTCAGCAGATCATTGATGATTTGCTGGCTACCTTGAAGGCAATGAACATCGAACCTGCCAGCGGCGAAGGCGCGGCGCCGAGCATTCATGTCGAGCGACGTCAGGTATATGGCTTTGAACGCGCAGGAACAGTCACCGAGGAGGGCCGTGTGCGGGCCCATGATAACCGTCCGGCCAAAGATCCGTTTTTGTTCTGGGTACCGGACGACACATTGGCCGTGAGCGATGTCGAGGCTGAGCAGTCTTTGCCACTGACCGTCTGATGCTCGCCGGGGAACAGTAGGCGCGAGCCTGCTCGCGATATCGTGACCCGGCCAGCCAGACCGCAGCGCCCGTATTACAGGCAGGCCAGCCCCTTGGGGTTTTGCGTTGTCATGTGTCAGCAGGTGATCGTACAACCACCTTGAGCTATGATGCGTCCCTACGGGGGCGCGATTTCGCAGTGTTCAGGTCGGCCAAGGCGATAGATCAGCTGCTTTAATCATCAATGCTTCCGATCCTTTTGATTTCGAGAAAAATGTTCACCATGGAAAACCACAACGACGTACCCCGCCTCCCTCGCAAGCGCCGCAGCCTGGCGCAAGAGTTGGTGACGGTGCTGTCCGAGCAGATCCGCGACGGCATGCTCAAGCGCGGCGACAAGTTGCCCACCGAGTCGGCGATCATGGAAGCCCATGGTGTTAGCCGTACGGTGGTGCGCGAGGCCATTTCCCGACTGCAGGCCGCAGGGCAAGTCGAGACGCGACACGGCATCGGCACCTTTGTGCTGGATACACCGAGCCCGAGCGGTTTTCGCATCGATCCGGCAACTGTCGTCACATTGCGCGATGTGCTGGCGATTCTTGAGTTGCGCATCAGCCTGGAGGTTGAATCTGCAGGGCTGGCGGCGCAGCGGCGCAGTGCCGAACAACTGGCCGCAATGCGCGCGGCGCTGGATGCCCTGAATGAAAATACCGCGCGTAACGGTGATGCCGTGGCCTCGGATTTTCAGTTCCATTTGCAGATTGCACTGTCGACCGGCAACCGCTACTTCACGGATATCATGACTCACCTGGGCACCAGCATTATCCCGCGAACCCGGCTCAATTCGGCGCGTCTGGCCCATGATGACCAGCAGCAGTACATGGACCGCCTGAACCGTGAACACGAAGAAATCTACCAGGCCATTGCCCGTCAGGATTCGGAAGCGGCCCGCGCTGCCATGCGCCTGCACCTGACCAACAGCCGCGAGCGCCTGCGCCATGCCCATGAAGAGGCAGAGGCGCAGCGCGGGTAGGGCGTCCTCCACCTGTGGGAGCGGGCTTGCCCGCGATCGTATCGACGCGGATGGCCTGACAGAACGCGGCGCTTGCATCGCGAACAAGCCCGCTCCCACCGGGTATTGCTGCGTAAGATGAGCTGTTCTACGACAACCTGTCACTTACCAAAAATTAAATTTCACTTTCACCACACTCCACCAAAGCCCGTACTAGACGGGCTTTTTTGTTTTTATCGAAACTGATTCGCCCCAGGGCAGCCACGATTTCAAGAAATGAGATTGACGTTCTTTTTTTAAGTTGTACGATGACGTACGACGCAACGAATCGCTAACGTATTTCTCATCACAACGTGCTCCCAGGGTGTTCGAATAATGAATCCACAAGAACTGAAGTCCATCCTCTCTTCCGGTCTGTTGTCCTTTCCGATAACCGACTTCAATGCTCAAGGTGATTTCCACCCTGAGGGTTACATCAAACGTCTGGAATGGCTGGCTCCGTACGGCGCTTCGGCCCTGTTTGCCGCTGGCGGCACGGGTGAGTTCTTCTCCCTGGCAGCCAGCGAATACTCGCAAGTGATCAAAACCGCAGTCGATACCTGCGCTACCAGCGTGCCGATCCTGGCCGGTGTCGGTGGTTCGACCCGCCAGGCCATCGAATACGCTCAAGAAGCCGAGCGCCTGGGCGCCAAAGGCCTGCTGCTGTTACCGCATTACCTGACTGAAGCCAGCCAGGACGGCGTTGCCGCCCACGTTGAGGCAGTGTGCAAGTCGGTAAACATCGGCGTGATCGTCTACAACCGCAACGTTTGCCGTCTGACCGCACCGCTGCTGGAACGTCTGGCCGAGCGCTGCCCCAACCTGATCGGCTACAAGGATGGCCTGGGCGATATCGAATTGATGGTGTCGATCCGTCGCCGCCTGGGTGATCGCTTCAGCTATCTGGGCGGCTTGCCGACGGCCGAAGTGTACGCCGCGGCCTACAAGGCACTGGGCGTTCCGGTTTACTCTTCGGCGGTGTTCAACTTTATCCCGAAAACCGCGATGGAGTTCTACCGTGCGGTGGCCCGTGACGATCACGGCACGATCGGCAAGATCATCGATGAGTTCTTCCTGCCGTACCTGGACATCCGCAACCGCAAAGCCGGCTACGCGGTCAGCATCGTCAAGGCCGGGGCCACCATTTCCGGTTACGGCGCAGGCCCGGTGCGTACCCCGTTGACCGATCTGCTGCCGGACGAGTACGAGGCGCTGGCAGCCTTGATCGACAAGCAAGGTCCGCAGTAAGCAATGACCAAGGCCGCTGAGTAATCAGCGGCTTTTTACGTAAAGGAATACGATCGGTGGCTCACGCAGCTCCCACATAAGTTCCACCCGTCAGCTACAGCCAAAACAGATTAACCCGCACATAAAAATAATCAGTGGGAGTAGTACTACATGCAAGCGACCAAGCCGACGCATGTCCGTTATTTGATTTTGCTCATGCTTTTTCTGGTGACCACGATCAATTATGCCGACCGTGCCACTATCGCCATCGCAGGTTCCAGCCTGCAAAAAGACCTCGGCATCGACGCCGTGACCCTGGGCTATATCTTCTCCGCATTTGGCTGGGCCTATGTGGCCGGGCAAATCCCCGGTGGCTGGTTGCTCGACCGGTTCGGCTCGAAAAAAATCTATGCCCTGAGCATCTTTACCTGGTCCCTGTTCACCGTGCTGCAAGGCTTTGTCGGTGAATTCGGCATGTCCACGGCCGTGGTGGCGCTCTTCATGCTGCGTTTTCTGGTGGGGCTGGCCGAAGCGCCGTCCTTTCCCGGCAACGCCCGCATCGTGGCCGCCTGGTTCCCCACCGCCGAACGTGGCACGGCCTCAGCTATTTTCAACTCGGCGCAATACTTTGCCACCGTGCTGTTTGCACCGTTGATGGGCTGGATCGTGTATTCCTACGGTTGGGAGCACGTCTTTATCGTGATGGGTGTGTTCGGCATCGTCTTCTCGGGCATCTGGCTCAAAGTGATCTACAGCCCGCGTGAGCACCCGCGCATCAACGAAGCGGAGTTCAAACACATCGCCGACAACGGCGGCATGGTCGACATGGACCAGAAAGGCAAAAAGGCCGACGGCCCCAAGTGGGACTACATACGCCAACTGCTGACCAATCGCATGATGCTCGGCGTTTACCTGGGTCAGTACTGCATTAATGGCATCACTTATTTCTTTCTGACCTGGTTCCCGGTGTACCTGGTGCAGGATCGCGGCATGACCATCCTCAAGGCCGGTTTTATTGCCTCACTGCCGGCGGTCTGCGGGTTTATCGGCGGCGTGCTGGGCGGGGTCATTTCCGATTACCTGCTGCGCAAGGGCCACTCCCTGACCTTCGCCCGCAAGGCGCCGATCATCGCCGGCCTGCTGGTATCGAGCAGTATCGTGGCCTGCAACTATGTGGACATTGAATGGATGGTGGTGGGCTTTATGGCCCTGGCCTTCTTCGGCAAGGGCGTGGGCGCACTGGGCTGGGCCGTGGTTTCCGACACCTCGCCCAAGCAGATCGCCGGCTTGAGCGGCGGCCTGTTCAATACCTTCGGTAACATCGCCTCCATCACTACCCCGATCGTCATTGGCTACATCATCAGTGCCACCGGCTCGTTCAAATGGGCGCTGGTGTTTGTCGGTTGCAACGCACTGGTGGCGGTCTTCAGCTATCTGGTGATCGTCGGCCCGATCAAGCGTGTGGTACTTAAAGAACCACCGACCAGCGACCCGAAAATCGCTGACATTTTACCTGTCCATATTTGAGGAGCGGCGTCATGACGTTGATTGAACATTCCGACTCACCGCGCTCGATCCGCCTGCACCCGCGGGATAATGTCGCGGTGGTGGTCAACGACCAGGGCGTACCGGCGGGTACTGTGTTTGCCGACGGGCTGGTGACGGTGGATTTTGTCCCCCAGAGCCACAAGGTCACGCTGGCGGCTATTGCCGAAGGTGGCGAGGTGATCCGCTACGGTCAGGTGATCGGCTATGCCCTGCAAGCCATTGCGCGGGGCAGTTGGGTCAATGAGGACCAACTGCGCATGCCCACCGCACCGCCGCTCGATAGCCTGCCACTGGCCACTGATGTTCCCGCACCGCAAGTGCCACTTGAGGGCTTCACCTTCGAGGGTTATCGCAACGCCGATGGCACGGTCGGGACGCGCAATATCCTCGGCATCACCACCACCGTGCAGTGTGTGACCGGCGTGCTGGACCATGCGGTCAAGCGCATCAAGGACGAGTTGTTGCCCCGTTACCCGCATGTCGATGATGTGGTGGCTCTGACCCACAGCTACGGCTGCGGTGTGGCGATCAGCGCCACCGACGCCTATATCCCGATCCGTACCGTGCGCAACCTGGCGCGCAACCCCAACCTGGGTGGCGAAGCGCTGGTGATCAGTCTGGGCTGCGAAAAGCTCCAGGCCGGCCAGGTGATGCACGAAAACGACAGCTCAGTGGACTTGAGCGAGCCGTGGTTGTACCGCTTGCAGGACTCCAGCCACGGCTTTACCGAAATGATCGAACAGATCATGGCGCTGGCCGAAGTGCGGTTGAAAAAACTCGATCAACGTCGCCGCGAAACCGTGCCTGCGTCCGAGCTGATTTTGGGTATGCAGTGCGGTGGCAGCGATGCGTTCTCCGGCATCACTGCCAACCCGGCGTTGGGCTTTGCCTCGGATCTGCTGCTGCGGGCAGGGGCGACGGTGCTGTTTTCCGAAGTCACCGAAGTGCGCGACGCCATCTACCTGCTGACTTCCCGTGCTGCCAACGAAACCGTCGCCCGAGAACTGGTGCGTGAAATGGACTGGTACGACCGTTACCTGGCCAAGGGTGAGGCGGATCGCAGCGCCAACACCACGCCGGGGAACAAGAAAGGCGGGCTGTCGAATATTGTCGAAAAGTCCCTGGGCTCCATCGTCAAATCCGGCAGCAGCGCGATCAATGGCGTGCTGGGGCCGGGCGAACGGGTCAAGGGCAAGGGCCTGATCTTTTGTGCCACGCCTGCCAGCGATTTTGTCTGCGGTACTTTGCAACTGGCCGCCGGTATGAACCTGCACGTATTCACCACAGGTCGCGGCACGCCTTATGGGTTGGCGATGGCACCGGTGGTGAAAGTCTCGACCCGCACTGAGCTGGCCCGACGCTGGCCGGACCTGATCGATATCGACGCCGGGCGCATCGCCACCGGGCGGGCGAGCATCGAGGAACTGGGCTGGGAACTGTTCCATTACTACCTGGACGTGGCCAGCGGTAAACAACACACCTGGGCCGAGCAGCACAAATTGCACAACGACATCACCCTGTTCAATCCGGCGCCGATCACCTAGAGCAGTGAGGTGCCGCCGAACCCCGTAGATACCTTCCAGTGGGAGCGAGCCTGCTCGCGAAGGTCGTTCGCGAGCAGGCTCGCTCCCACAGTTGAAGTTTTCCCGTAGCAGCGGGTTACTTGGCCCTTGAGCTGCAGGCGAAGCCGTCGGGGCCAGCCGTTTGCGTGCAGGCGCGTTCGGCGGGCAGGTTTTTCACCGGCTCGCGCAAGTGGTTACGATTTTTGCCGTCGCGCTCCAGGTCAAAGGCGTCATACAACTTGCCAGCGGCGGTGTAGCTGCGCACCTTCAGCCTTGAGTCCTGTACGTCGACCGTCTGGTACAGCTGGGTTTCTTCAGCACTGCGATCCGGTTGCTGCCGGGCTCGGTCATTGAGGCCATACATCTTCGAACCCGCCACCGAGACCATATACACCGGTCCCTGAATCTTGCCGCCGGCTTGTGCGGCTTTGGACGCAACACGCCCGGCCTCGTTGCTGACACGGCTGTAGCAGTGATCATGGCCCTGCAACACCAGGTCCACCGCATAACGCTCGAACAGCGGCTTCCAGGCAGTTTTCAACGGCTCGGTATCTTCGGGGCGGGCGCAGGTGTAGACCGGCTGGTGAGTGACCACGATATTCCAGCGTGCGGGGCTGGTTTTCAGGCTCTGCTCAAGCCAGCGGGTCTGTTGATCAAGGGTGCCCATATCGAGCGCCGAGGTGCCATCAAGGACGATAAACCGCACACCCTGATAGTCGACAAAGTAGGTGGTGTCTTTGAGCCCATCAACACCGTTTTGCGGCAGGGCGAACTGGCGGCTCCAGTGCGGCCCGAGAGTGCGGGTTTCGCTTCCGTCGGGGTTGAGGCCGTCGAGGTATTCGTGGTTGCCGGCGGCCACTAGCTGGGGAATCATCCCGTAATTGAAACCACCTGCCTGGTTCCATTCGCCCCATTGATCGTCGTGTACCAGGTCTTCGCGTTGCGACACCAGGTCCCCGGCATGCACGATCAACGCGGGGTTGGCCACGCTCTGCAAGGCCTGGCGAATGCTGCGCGAGGCCAGTGACAGAATGTCGTTCTGCACATCGCCCATATAAATAAAGTTGAACGGCTTGAAACTCTTGGTCGCAGTGTGGAACTGCAACCACTCACTCCAGCCGTCGCTGCCCTTGACCCGGTACACATAGGCCGTGCCCGGCTGCAGGTCGTGCAGGCGTACCTGGTGGAACAACGCCGCGCCGTTCTCGTTGTCCAGGCTGATGCTTGTGCCCTGGACCTCATGCGCCGCCTTGGCCAGTTGCGGGCCATCGAGGGCAGGAGCCAGTTGCAGCTGGCTGGCCTGCTGGCGGGTATCGGTGCGGAATGTTACGGCCATTTCCCTGGCAGGATCGGCCCCGGGGGTCAGCACGATACGGTCGGCCAGGCCACTGGCGGCATAAGGCGCGCCGGGGGAGTGGGGCAGCGGCGTGTCGGGGGCGGCGCAAGCGCTGTTGATCACGGAAAAAAGCGCGAGGGCCAGTAATGTGGGGCGAATCATGGGGGCTCCTTGAGGGCTGAATGCCCGTCAAGGAAACAAAGCCCCATGACACCGGGATGACGGCGGGGGTCGATTTGGCTCAGTCACAAGTCGCTTTGCGCGTGGCTTGTGGCCCGCAGCGGGGTAAACGTTGAGGCGAAGGGGGTCGTTTGAGATCACCCCTTCTGCGCCATTTCTGTAGATACTCTGTTGCCGGTCAACCCTCCCTGTGGGAGCGAGCCTGCTCGCGAAAGTCGTTCGCGAGCAGGCTCGCTCCCACAGTTAAAATTCCCTTCAGAACTAGCGGGTTGCCTGCATCGCGGGCAAGCCCGGCTCCCACACATTCTCCTCCCGTGATGGTTGTGCCGCGCTGGATGCCGCCACGCGACCAATCACCAGAATCGCCGGGCTCTTGAGTTCAAACGCCTGAGCATCTTTCTCCATCGCCGTCAGGTCGCTGCGGCATTCGCGCTGGTGGGGCAGGGAGGCATTTTCGATCATGGCCACCGGCATGTCCGCCGTCATGCCGCCCGCCAG
Source organism: Pseudomonas bubulae (assembly GCF_037023725.1). Taxonomy (NCBI): domain Bacteria; kingdom Pseudomonadati; phylum Pseudomonadota; class Gammaproteobacteria; order Pseudomonadales; family Pseudomonadaceae; genus Pseudomonas; species Pseudomonas bubulae. Next base: position 5,085,742 of record NZ_CP146077.1, on the reverse strand, counting down.
CAATTGTTCGCGGATCTCGCTCAACTTTGCCACCCCCATATACACCACCAGCGTGGTGCCGCTTTGCGCCAGCGCCTGCCAGTTCACCTGGCTGTCATCCTGGGTGTGTGCCGTCACCAGCGTCACGCCACGGGCCACGCCGCGCAGGGTCAGGGGGATAGCGCATTGCGTCGCGCCAGCCAGGCCGGCCGTGATGCCATTGACCAGTTCCACCTCAACCCCGTGTTCACGCAACCACTGTGCCTCTTCGCCGCCACGGCCGAAAATGCATGGGTCGCCGCCCTTGAGTCGAACCACGCATTTGCCGTGGCGGGCATAACGCAGCATCAGGCGATGAATAAACGCCTGTGGAGTCGAACGGCACCCTCCGCGTTTGCCCACCGAAATCACCCGCGCAGCGGGGCAATGCTCCAGCACCGCGTCATTGACCAGATCGTCAATCAATACGACATCTGCTTCGCGCAGGGCGCGCACGGCCTTGAGCGTCAGCAGTTCGGGATCACCCGGCCCTGCGCCCACCAGCCAGACTTTTGCACTCATTGTGATTTCCTCACGGGTTAATGGCGACCGGCTGCGCCTGGGCAGTCAGCAAGCGCTTGATTTGCGGGACACAGGAGCCGCATTGCGTCCCGCAGCCCAACGATCTTTTCAGTCCCTGCAAGTCCAGCCCTTGGGCGATGCCAGCCTCAATCACGCTCTGACTGACGTTCTTGCAATTGCACACAATCGAGTTGCCAGCGGTCGGGGCGTTGGCGTTGCCCGGTGGCGCGCTCAGTGGCGCCAGCAGCCAGCGGCGCAATTGCTCGTCGGCGCGGCCTTCCTGCCACAGGTTTTGCAGCCAGTGCCGTGCCAGGGTTTCGCCCGCCAGACGAATCGCAGTGATGCTTCCGTGCTCGATGCGCACCCGCTTGCCAATGGCGCGGCGCGGGTCGTCGTAAGCCAGTACCGGCCCCTCGTTGAGCCCCAGGCATTGATCAATCTCGCGTAGCAGTTGCGGATCGGGTGCGCTGGCGCTGGCGGCACGGATCAGTAACGCAGGGCGCTCGCGGCCAGTCAGGCTGAAACTGACGTACGAAAAGGTTTCGCAGAGCTGGCGCAGTGTCTCGAAGTTCTGTTGAACATCACCCTCGATCAGGGCGAAAAGGTGCCAAGGTAATTGCGCCGGTTCCAGGCGCACGGCGCTGTGTTTGAGTTCCGGTTGTTTGGACAGCGGGTCAAACGCTGGCACGGTCAAGGTGTTGACCCCGCCCTTGAGGAAGCGGTCACCCCAGTGCATCGGCAAAAACGCCTGCCCCGGGCGCACGCTGTCGTCGCTGCTGACTGGAACAATCACGGCGCCGCGCCGACTCTTGAGGCTGACCAGATCTCCGGGCTGCAGGCGATGACGGCGCAACTCGTCCGGGTGCAGGCTCAACACCGCTTCGCTGACGTGACCGAACAATTGCGCGGCCGTACCGGTACGGCTCATGCCGTGCCATTGGTCGCGCAGGCGACCAGTGATCAGCGTGAGGGGGAAGCGTGCGTCGCGCTGCTCCTTGGCGGCGCGGTAGGGCTCGGCCACGAACTGCGCACGACCGGTGGCGGTAGGGAATGCCCTGTCCAGATACAGCCGCGCTGTGCCTTCACGAGCCCCCGTCGGGAAGGGCCACTGTTGCGGGCCGATGGCATCGAGCACTGCATGGCTGATACCCGACAGGTCCAGATCACGGCCAGAGGTCAGGTGCTTGTATTCGTCGAACACCTGGGCTTCAGTTTCAAATGCAAACAGGCTGCTGTGCTCGGGACGCAGATGTTTTTCCAGGCGCTGTGCGAAATCCACCGTAATTGCCCAGTCTGAACGGGCTTCGCCTGGTGCCGGGATGGCTTTGCGTACATGGGAAATACGCCGTTCAGAGTTTGTCACTGTGCCGTCCTTTTCCCCCCAACTGGCGGCGGGTAACAACAGGTCGGCGAAGGCCGCGGTTTCGGTGGTGTGAAACGCCTCTTGCAGCACCACAAACGGGCAGGCCTGCAACGCCGCCCGCACGGCAGTCTGGTCCGGCATGGATTGCGCGGGGTTGGTGCAGGCGATCCACACGGCCTTGACCTTGCCGCTGGCCATTTGCTCAAAGAGTTCGATGGCGCTCAGGCCGGTGTTCTGTGGCAGTTGCTCAACACCCCAGTAAGCGGCGACTTCGGCCCGGTGTTCGGCATTGGCCGCATCACGATGGCCGGGTAACAAGTTGGACAGGCTACCGGTTTCGCGCCCGCCCATGGCATTGGGCTGACCGGTCAGGGAGAACGGTCCGGAACCCGGTCGGCCGATTTGCCCAGTGGCCAGATGCAGATTGATCAGGGCGCTGTTTTTCGCGCTGCCGGCGGTGGACTGGTTCAGGCCCATGCACCACAGCGATAAAAAACTTGGCGAGGTGCCCACCCATTCGGCGCATTGCTGCAGTTGCTCGACGCTGATGCCGCACAATTGCGAGACCATCTGTGGGGTGTAATCGCGCACCAGGCTTTTCAGCTCGGGCAGGCCCTGAGTGTGGGCCTGGATAAAGTCGCGATCGACCCAGTCTTCCCACAGCAATAAATGCAAAATCCCGTGAAACAACGCGACGTCGGTGCCCGGTAAAATTGCCAGATGCAGGTCGGCCAGATCGCAGGTATCGGTACGCCGCGGGTCGATAACGATGACTTTCATCTGCGGACGTCGGGCTTTTGCCTCCTCCAGGCGGCGAAACAGTACCGGATGTGCGTAGGCCATATTGCTGCCGACGATCATCACGCAATCGCTCAGCTCCAGGTCTTCATAGCTGCAAGGCGGCGCATCGGCGCCCAGGCTTCGTTTGTAGCCGACCACGGCCGAGGACATGCACAGCCGCGAATTGCTGTCGATATTGTTGGTGCCCACCAGCGCCCGGGCCAGTTTGTTGAAGGCGTAGTAATCCTCGGTCAGCAACTGCCCCGAGATATAAAACGCCACGCTGTCGGGGCCGTGCTCGGCGATGGTGGCGGCGAACACATTGGCCGCGTGATCAAGGGCGCTGTCCCAGTCGCTGCGACCACGGGCCAGCGCCTTGCCCAGGCGCAGTTGCGGGTACAGCGCGCGGGCATTGAGGTCGCCGGTCAGGTGCAGGGTCGAGCCTTTGCTGCACAGCTTGCCAAAGTTGGCCGGATGCGCCGGATCGCCGCTGACGCCGAGAATACGCTCGCCATCATGTTCGATCAGCACGCCGCAGCCGACCCCGCAGTAGCAGCAGGTGGAGGCGGTGATCTGGCGGCTCATCAGCCTGCATCCCGCAAGGCCAACTGCACACGGCCATTTTCCACCCGAGCCTTATGGTGGTGGGCGCAACCGATATCCGGGGCCTGGGCTTCACCGCTTTGCAGATCGATCTGCCAGTTGTGCAGCGGGCAGGCGACGCGCTTGCCGTAGATCAAGCCCTGGGACAACGGGCCGCCCTTGTGCGGGCAGCGGTCGTCGAGGGCGAACACTTCGTCGTCGCTTGTGCGAAAAATCGCGATATCACCCTTCGGTCCGCTGATGATCCGTGAGCCCAGGGTGTTGATTTCTTCAAGTGAACAGATATCGAGCCAGTTCATGCCGGCACCTCCAGATTGTTCACGGGGATGACCTCGAACTCTTTTTTCAGCAACGGCTGCACCAGGCGCTCTTTCCACGGGTCTTGCTCAAACGACAGGGAAAACTGCAGGCGATCATTGAGCGCCTTGCGCCGTTCGGGGTCTTCAAGCACAGCCTTTTTGATGTGCTCCATACCGACCCGTTGCAGGTAATGCACGGTGCGCTCGAGGTAGAAGGCCTCTTCGCGATACAACTGTAAAAAGGCACCGTTGTACTCGCGGACTTCTTCAGCCGTTTTGAGTTTGACGAAGAACTCGGCAACCTCGGTTTTGATCCCGCCATTACCGCCGATATACATCTCCCAGCCGGAGTCCACGCCGATAATTCCTACGTCCTTGATGCCTGCTTCCGAACAGTTGCGCGGGCAACCGGACACTGCCAACTTCACCTTGTGCGGCGACCACATATTGAACAGATCGTGTTCCAGTTCGATGCCCAGTTGCGTCGAGTTTTGCGTGCCGAAGCGGCAGAACTCGCTGCCCACACAGGTCTTTACCGTGCGGATGGATTTGCCGTAGGCATGCCCCGAGGGCATGTCCAGATCCTTCCACACGCCCGGCAGGTCGTGTTTTTTTATCCCCAGCAGATCGATGCGCTGCCCGCCGGTAACCTTGACCATCGGCACGTTGTACTTGTCGGCCACATCGGCAATACGCCTCAGCTCGGAGGGGTTGGTGACGCCGCCCCACATCCGCGGGACGACGGAATAGGTGCCGTCTTTTTGAATGTTTGCGTGGGCCCTTTCGTTTATTAGCCGTGATTGCGGATCATCGCGGGCCTCTCCCGGCCAGGTGGAAATCAGGTAGTAGTTGAGCGCCGGGCGGCAGGTGGCGCAGCCGTTGGGCGAGCGCCAGTTCAGGTAGCGCTGGGTGTCGGCGATGGTCAGCAAATGTTGCTCGCGAATGGCCCGGCGGATTTGTCCGTGGTTCAGGTCGCTGCAGCCGCAGATGGCTTTTTCGCTTTTGGGTTTGACGTCCGCCGCGCCCCCCACGGTGTTGATCAAAATCTGCTCCACCAACCCCGCGCATGAACCGCAGGAGCTGGCCGCCTTGGTGTGCTTTTTGACCTCATCAACGCTGAACAGCCCGTGCTCTTGAATAGCTTTGACGATGGTGCCCTTGCACACGCCATTGCAACCGCAGATTTCGGCGGTGTCGGCCATGCTCATGGCCTTGTCCTGGCCCTGATGGCCGACATCGCCTATGGCATTTTCACCAAACATCAAATGATCGCGGATCTCACCGATGGCGTGATTCTCACGGATTTGTCGGAAGTACCAGCCGCCGTCTGCGGTGTCGCCGTACAGGCAGGCTCCCACCAGAATGTCGTCCTTGATCACCAGCTTTTTGTAGACCCCGCCGATCGGGTCGCTGAGGGTGATGATTTCAGTGCCTTCACCGCCCATAAAGTCGCCTGCCGAGAACAGATCGATGCCGGTGACCTTCAGTTTGGTCGACGTGACCGAGCCCTGATAGCGGGCAAAACCCAGTTGTGCGAGGTGGTTGGCGCAGACCTTGGCCTGCTCGAACAGTGGCGCCACCAGGCCGTAAGCGATGCCGCGATGGCTGGCGCATTCGCCGATGGCGTAAATGCGCGGGTCGTAGGTTTGCAGGGTGTCGTTGACGAGAATGCCGCGATTGCAGGGGATGCCCGCCTGCTCGGCAAGCTCGGTATTGGGCCGAATACCGGCAGCCATCACTACCAGATCTGCAGGGATGATCTCGCCGTTCTTGAACTCCACCGAGCCCACCCGGCCATTGCCAGCATCGTGCAGGGCATTGGTCTGTTCGCGCAGGCGAAAATGCAGGCCGCGTGCTTCAAGAGCATTTTGCAGCAGTTGGCCGCTGATCGGGTCGAGTTGGCGATCCAGCAGCCATTCGCCGATATGCACCACGGTCACATGCATGCCGCGCAGCATCAGGCCATTGGCTGCCTCCAGCCCCAGCAGTCCGCCACCGATGACCACCGCGTGTTTATGGGTTTTGGCGGTATCGATCATCGCCTGGGTATCAGCAATATCGCGGTAGCCGATCACACCGTCCAGGGTGTTGCCGGGGATCGGCAGGATAAAGGGCGTAGAGCCGGTGGCAATCAGCAGACGGTCGTACTCGGCTTCGGTACCGTCTTCGGCGATAACCCGGCGCTTGGCCCGGTCGATCTGCACCACCTTGCGGTTGAGCAGCAGCTTGATGTTGTTGTCCAGGTACCAGTCCAGATCGTTGAGCACTATCTCCTCGAAGGTCTGTTCCCCGGCCAGAACGGGCGAGAGCAGGATACGGTTGTAGTTGGCGTGAGGTTCGGCGCCGAAGACCGTAATCTCGTACAGCTCGTTGCTCAGTTTGAGCAACTCTTCCAGGGTGCGAACCCCGGCCATGCCGTTGCCGATCATCACCAGTTTGAGTTTTTTCATCAGGTTCTCCGCGAGCAAGGCCGGCCTTCTGGGGGGGCATTGCGGCCTTGTTCGACACATTGTGCAAAAACAAAAAAAGGCGTCCCGCTAGTTGCCTAGCGAGGACGCCTTTGTCCTTGTCCCGTTCTCTCGGGAAACCTGGTATTCGTCGTTGAAGACCGGGTTTTATGTTTGATGGATTAGCTAATGCAGTGGTTGTGCCAAGTTGACAAGAGCCCGTGTTTACACGATGTCTGGATATTCGCGGGGTGTTTTTGTGCACCGATGCAATGCGCCTCGCCCGTTATTGGGGCGCCGCTTGCCCTGTAGCGAACACCTTTATGGGTGAGACAGCAAAAATATCAGCACCAGATTTATCAACAACGACACTGATGCCACCGTCCGCCATACCTTTAACGGCTCGCGCTCCAGCAAAGGCCGCGGGCGCACGCTCAAGCTCTGGCGCTCACCCTGCTCCAGTTGTAGCAGCCATTCTTCGGCCGTTTCAAAGCGTTGCGCCGGATCGGCGGCAACCCCGCGCTCAAGGTTATGGGCAATCCACTCCGGCAGATCGGGTCGATAACGACTGGCGCTGACAGGCATACCAAAGCGCGGGCGCTGGAAGGCTTCGATTTCTCCGTAGGGGTAATGCCCGGTCAGCAGGTAATACAGCGTCACGCCCACGGCGTAGAGATCCTGTCCGGGGCTGGGTTTTTCGCCGCGAAAGGCTTCCGGGGAGAGATAACTGGGTGTGCCGGGCAACGTTGATGGCAGATCCTCCGACAGACCGGGGCAGTAGGCCAGCCCAAAGTCCAGCAAGCGCAATTCACCGTCGTCACCCAGCAACAGATTGTGCGGTTTGATATCGCGATGAAAAATCTGCCGTCGGTGTAACAGGCCCACAGCTCGCAACAGGCGCTCGGCCAGATCCAGCCATTGTGCCAGGGGCAGAGGCCCGCGCTTGGTATAGAGATTTTCCAGGGTGGTGCCTGGGTATTCACGCATCACGTAGTACAAATGCTGACGCTGGCTGGCGGGGTGCACCTCGGGGAAATGACGACCCGCCACGCGCTTGAGGAACCATTCTTCCGATAGCAGCGCTTGCCCTGCCAGGTGATCGTCGTGCAGATGGGCCGGCAGGGTTTTCAGTAGCCAGGGCTGTTGCTGCGCATCCCGCACCCGGTAGAGCAGTGATTGCTGGCTCTGGCCAACATGGCTTTCGACCTGCCAGTTTTCAAAGTGTTGCCCCGGTTTGAGCGCGGGCGGTAGTGGCCATTGCTGCAGTTGCGCCAGGGCGTCGCCGATGGCGCTTTCCCCCAGAGCGTCGACCCTCACCAGCAGAGCGCTGGCATTGTCCTGACTGCCTGCCCGATGCGCGGCATTCACCAGCGTGCTGGCGGCGCTTTGCAGGTCGGGAAGGTCACGCAACAGGGCGGCTATGGCGGTATCGCCCAGGGTCGACCATATACCGTCACTAAGCAGCACAAAGGTCTCGCCCTGTTGCAGTTCGCCGTCCAGAAAATCCACCACCAGATACTGATCCAGCCCCAGCGCCCGCTTGAGCACATGCTGCATACCCGGCTGGTCCCAGACGTGGTCTTCACTGATGCGCTGCAAGGTTGTGGCGTGCCAGCGGTAGACCCGGCAATCACCCACATGGGCCAACGTAAAACGCCTGCCGCGCATGACCACAGCACTTACCGTGGTCAGCAGCGGTTGCCCGCCGCCATTGACCCGCAGCCAGCTATTTTGCGCTTGCAGCAAACGTTCCAGTGCCTGGGCGACGCTCCAGGTTTCTGGTGTGGCGTAGTAGTCCAGCGCCAGTGCCTGCAACGTCGAACGGGCGGCCAGGCCGCCATCGGCGCATTGGCTGACGCCATCGGCAATGGCAAATAAATGCCCCTTGCTTGCCGCCAGCATGGGCACAGGCGTGACTTCGCGCAGTGCGTCCTGATTCTCTGCGCGAGGGCCGATGGCGCTGGCGTGGGCGAAACTCAGTTGCAGACTCATCGCAGCCTCACACTCGGGCAGCGGTCACGGCAGCCGAGCCCCAGGTTGTTCTCCAGCGGCGCTTGACCCCGTGCAGGCCGAACCAGGCCAGTACGCCAAGGCTGGCAAATAACCACAAGGCCAATTGATAGCTGCCGGTGCTTTGTTTAATCGCGCCCATGCCTGCTGCGAGGGCGAAACCACCGATGCCGCCTGCCATGCCGATCAAGCCCGTCATAACGCCAATTTCACGACGAAAGCGCTGAGGCACCAATTGGAAAACTGCCCCGTTACCTGCACCCAATCCCAGCATTGTGCAGACGAAAAGCGCCAGTGCTGCATAGGAGCTTGGCAGGTTGAAACCTACGGCGGCGATGCTGATGGTCGCCAGGGTGTACATCCCCAACAGGGTACGAATACCGCCGAAGCGATCCGCCAGCGCACCGCCCAGCGGCCGCATCAAACTACCGCCAAACACACAGGCCGCGGTGTAGTAGCCGGCAGTCACCGGGCTCAGGCCGTATTGATCATTGAAGTAGCCGGGCAGGGCGCTGGCCAGGCCGATAAAGCCGCCGAACGTCACGCTGTAGAAAAACATGAACCACCAACTGTCGCGGTCGCCCAGGGCCTTGAAGTAATCACTCATGGACTTGGCCACGGGCCGTTCCGGGGCGTTTTTGGCCAACCAGGCAAACACGAAAATGCACAGCACCAGCGGGATCAGGGCAAAGCCGAACACATTGCTCCAGCCATAGGCCGCTGCCAGCACCGGGGCCAGTAGCGCAGCGAACACCGTGCCAGAGTTGCCTGCACCGGCGATGCCCATTGCCTTGCCCTGGTGTTGCGGTGGATACCACTGCGAGGCCAGCGGCAACGCAACGGCAAACGAGGCGCCAGCCATGCCCAGAAACAGTCCCAGCAAAAGAGCCTGCTCGTAGCTGTGAATACCGTGCTTCCAGGCCACAAACAGCGCACCAATAACAATGACCTGACCGATCAGCCCGGCGGTTTTGGGAGACAGGCGATCAGCCAGCAGGCCCATCACAAAGCGCAGCACGGCCCCCGCGAGGATCGGCGTGGCCACCACCAGCCCACGCTGTTGCGTGGTCAGGTGCAGGTCGGTGGCGATTTGCACGGCCAGTGGGCCGAGCAGATACCAGACCATAAAACTCAGGTCGAAATACAGAAACGCCGCGAACAGGGTTGGAGTATGGCCGGACTTCCAGAAGCTTGAATTCATCGCGCACCTCAACGGTTGATCGTTTTTAGAAGAAGAGTTGCGATGGGGCGCCGTAACGGCCGCACCACCGGCCCCGGTCGCTGGGGCCAAAACGAAAAAACGCCGCTGCCGGATCCGCCATGGGCGAATCAGGGGAGCGACGTCTCTGTCGTAGATGGGGCAACCGCCGTTGGTTACCGGTAAGGATTGCTTAGCGAAAACTGTGCCAATTGAGGAGGATCATGGGTCAACCCAGAAGCTCACTCATGGCTATGATCTGTTCCGCCACCTGTATCAGTTTTTGTTGGCGGCTCATGGCCTGGCGGCGCATCAGGGTGTAAGCCTCTTCTTCGTTGCAGCTTTTCATCTTCATCAGCAGACCCTTGGCCAGTTCGATGCGCTTGCGCTCGGCCAGTTGCTGGTCGCGGGCATGCAGTTGGGCGCGCAGGGCCTGGTCGCTCTCGAAGCGAGCCATGGCCACATCGAGAATTGGCTGCAAGCGCTGTGCGTGAATGCCTTCGACAATGTAGGCGCTAACCCCTGACTTGATCGCCTGACGCATCACGCCTGGGTCGTGCTCGTCGGTGAACATGACAATCGGTCGTGGTTGGTCCCTAGACACCAACACCACTTGCTCCATCACATCGCGGCTTGGCGACTCGGTATCGATCAGGATCACGTCCGGGCGCACCGTTTCGACGCGAGCAGGCAGGTCGATGGTCAGGCCCGACTCATCGATTACCTCAAATCCGGCTTCACTCAGCGCGGCTTTCAGGCGGCCGACTTTTTTCGCCGTGTCGTTGATCAGCAAGATACGCAGCATGGGGGTGGCTCCGGTCAACGACGGGCAGCAAGAGGAGCGCGGGTGCTCATGGCATGCAGCGCAAAGCTTCGGGCATAGCCTGCGGGATCCGAGCCGTCCCACACCTTGCCATCGAGCAACTGGCTGCTGCGCATGTTTGCGGCACCTGCCGGCACGTTAACGGCGTTGGCCGCGTCGCGGTACAGGGCCAATTGCTGAACCTGACGGGCAACACCGAGGTAGTCCGGGTCTTCGCGCAGCAAGCCCCAGCGGCGGAACTGGGTCATAAACCACATGCCATCGGACAGGTACGGCAGGTTGACCTCGCCGTCACCATAAAAACGCAGGGCGTGCGGGTCTTGCCAGTGCTTGCCCAGGCCGTCGTTGTAGTCGCCGAGGAGGCGCGGCGCGATGCACTCTACGGGTGCATTCAGGTACTCGGGGGCGCTCAGCAATTGTGCGGTACTGCGACGGTTTTCGTGATTTTGTTCGATAAAACGGCTGGCTTCGAGAATTGCCATCACCAGCGCCCGGGCGGTATTGGGGTATTGCTCGACAAACGCGCGGGTGCAGCCGAGGACCTTCTCCGGGTGGTCGGGCCACAGGGCCTGAGTAGTGGTGAGGGTGAACCCCATATTTTGTTTGACCGCGCTGTCGGCCCAAGGCTCGCCGACGCAAAAGCCGTCAATGCGACCTGCCAGCAAGTGCGCAACCATCTGTTGCGGTGGTACCACTACGCTGTTGACGTCTTGCAGCGGATGAATGCCCTGACTCGCCAGCCAGTAATACAGCCACATGGCATGAGTGCCCGTGGGAAAAGTCTGGGCGAAGGTCAGTTTCGATCGACTTTGGTGCACGTGTTGTTGCAGCGCCTCAGGACGGGTCACGCCCAGGGCCTGCAAACCGTGGGAGAGGTTGAGGCTCTGGCCGTTTTGGTTAAGCCCCATGAGTACGCTCATGTCGGTGGCCGCCACGCCGCCAATGCCCAGGTGCACGGCGTAGATCAGCCCGTAGAGGCTGTGGGCGGCGTCGAGCTGGCCGTTCACCAGATTGTCCCGCAGGCTGGCCCAGGACGACTGGCGCTTGAGGTTCAGCGTCAGCCCGAAGGGCTGGGCGAACCCTTGAGTGGCGGCCACCACCACCGAGGCACAATCGCTGAGGGCCATAAAACCGAGATTGATTTCGGTTTTTTCCGGGGCATCGCTGCCGTTGACCCAGGCCAGAGGCCCGGCGAGTGATTCGTTCATGGGAGGCAGCACCTTGGCAAAAGCATACTGCGAGGGTGCAAGGCATATGCCAGAGGTGTTGACCCAGTTGAAAACCTGGATTTTACAGGGCTTTGGATTTGCGCTTGCCTTTAATGGGGTGGCTTACTTCAAGCGGTCTTGCGCCTTGCGATACGCGGTCTCGTGTTCGCGCTTGTCAACGGCGACGACGAACACCACAACCTCTTGATCAATGACCTGATAGATCAGTCGGTAACCCGCGCTGCGTAACTTGATTTTGTAGCAATCGGGCAGCTTGCGCAGCCGGTTGGCTTCAACGCGGGGGTTGAGCAACACCTCTGACAGTTTGCTCTTGAATTGCTGCCTGACCGGTCTGCGAGCTTGTGCCATTCCTTGAGTGCGCGCTGGTCAAACTCAAACTCAAGATCAAAGGTCATCCAGTGTTACCTTGACCCTTTGTGGTGCCGCCAGGCGTTCGCGCACAGTGTTGATGAGGGCTTCGTCTTCTTCGGTTACCAGCATGGGGCGAAAGGGCAGTTGGCCGCGTTCGGCTACGTACTGAAATGCCTGGCGGACCAGTTCAGAGGGGGTGACACCCAGGCGCTCAAGTTCCTGGTAAGCGCGGGCTTTGAGTTCATCGTCAATGCGAATGTTGATGGAGGCCATGGCTTTGACTCGTGTAATGACGTTTGTCATTACGCTGACCTCTGCCCGTTTCTTTTGCAAGTGCCATTGGGCGGTTAAGTGTTCTGCGTTGTTCATATGCGCTCCTGAATTTAAGCCACCAAACCAAAGAAGGGTGGTCAGTTCTGTGAGCCTAGCTAGAGATAATCAGGTGATTCGTACGACGATTCGCTTTCATTCCCGTGAAACATCCGAGCGTAATTCCGCTCGCTTGCGCCTGTCCAAATCGGGGAAGAGTCTCGCTCCACCGCTGCTCAATGGCCGGTTGCCACGTCGTAAAGCGGTTATGCGCGAGCCAGGCAAACAGGTGAATAATTGAAAGGGTTATTAACTTACAACTGAAAAGTTTATAACCCTTTAACGCCGCTAACACCGGACATGTTCTATAAAACTGCTCATCTATCGTTAGACTAAAAAGTGATTGGCTGCCCGAGTTTTTATGCCTTTATGATCTGTTCACAACAACTCGTGAAGCAGGAGTGGGGCGATGACTATTCAAGTAAAACCCGTAGCGGGTCGAATTGGTGCACAACTTGAAGGCGTAAAACTGGGCGGTGATATCAGTGGCGAAACATTCGAGTTTATTCATCAGGCCTTGTTGAAATATAAAGTCCTGTTCTTTCGCGACCAGCATTTAAGCGACGCCGAGCACGAAGCATTTTCCCGCCGCTTCGGTGATCAGGTGCCCCACCCGACCGTGCGCTCTGCCGAGCAAAGTTCCGCCATCCTGCACCTGGACGCCAAGGAAACCCGCGCCAACTCCTGGCATACCGATGTGACCTTTGTGGCCAATTACCCGAAAATCTCCATCTTGCGCGGTGTGGTCATTCCACCCTATGGCGGCGATACAGTGTGGGCCAATACCGCATCGGCTTATAACGATTTACCCGAGCCGTTAAAGCAACTTGCGGACAACTTGCGCGCCCTGCACACCAATGTTTATGACTATGCGACGCCTCGCGGTACCGATGAGTCCGGTCTCAAGCGCTATCGCGAACAGTTCACTGCCGAAGTTTATGAAACTGAACATCCGCTGGTTCGCGTTCACCCGGAATCGGGGGAAAGAAGTTTGTTGCTGGGCCACTTTGTCAAAGATATTCAGGGTGTGAGCAGCAACGATTCCAAGCAACTGATTCGCCTGTTCCATGACCGCATTACCCATGTCGACAACACCGTGCGCTGGCGCTGGCAGGAAGGTGATGTGGTGATCTGGGATAACCGCGCCACCCAGCATATTGCGATCAACGACTACGGCGATGCCCCGCGCATCGTACGTCGCACCACCATCGACGGCGATGTGCCGGTGGGTGTCGACGGCCGCCTGAGCCAGGCGCTCAAGCCGACCCCGGACACCCGCTCGCCGAAAACCGAAGCCGACAAAAAACACCTCGCCGCCTGACGGGCCGCGCCTTATTGCTTCAAGGAAGACCTGCCCATGGCCACATTCAAAGTAAATGCCCTGTTGCGCAAGACCCGCATTGCCGCCGTGCTGGCGGCGGTCATGGCTGTTCCGCTGGCCGAGGCCGATGTGTTGCGCGTCGGTGTGGCGAGCGCCGGTGGCGGTGATCCGGTCACGTTCAGTGGCTCGCCGCTGGGCATCGTGCGCAACCAGCAACTGCTGGAAAAAGCCTTCGCCGGTACCGGCACCGAGGTGCAGTGGTTCTTCTTCAAAGGCGCTGGCCCTGCGGTCAACGAAGCGTTGTCCAACCAGCAGCTGGACTTCGCCTATCAGGGTGATCTGCCGGCGGTGGTCGGGCGCTCCAACGGGCTGGACACCAAACTGCTGGCAGCACTGGGGGTGCGGGCCAACCTGTATCTGGCGGTGCCAAAGGGCTCTGACATCAAGACCATCGAAGACCTCAAAGGCAAGAAGGTCGCGGTGTTTCGCGGCACCAACGGTCATCTGGTGTCGATCAACCTGCTGGCAGCGCACGGCATGAGCGAGCGCGATATCAAGGTGATCAACCTCGATGCCGGCAGTACCCAGGCAGCCCTGGTTTCCAATGGCGTGGATGCGGCCTTCGGTGGTCGTGAGCTGTTCAAGCTGCGTGACAAGGGCCTGATCGACATCGTTTACGACAACCCTGCCCAGGATGTGCGCTACACCCGTCAGACCGCCTTGGTGGTGCGCGGTGCCTATGAAAAAGAGCACCCGGGCAATGTGCAAAAAGTCGTCGATACCCTGGTGGATGCGGCGAAATGGGCGTCCGAAGACAGCCATCGTGATGAGGTGTTCAGCGAGTGGGCCAAGAGCAACGACCCGGTGGACTCACTGCGCGCCGACTTTACCGGGGTCAGTTTGCGGGACCGGAATTCGCCGCTGATCGACACCTTTCTGGTGAGTCGCTACCAGGCAGTGGCAGAGCAGGCCAAGGACGAAAAGCTGATCCGCCGCCCGGTGAGTATCGAAGGCTGGTTTGAGCCGAACTATTTGCAGACCGCGTTGAAAGCCAAGGGCTTGGAGAGCTTCTGGACGGCCTATGGCGTGGATGGCAAACAGCCCGCCGGCAATGCGGTAGCGGGCAAGTAGCTGCATACCCTTATGGGGATACCCCTGTGGGAGCCCACAGGGAATCCGTTTTTTGTAGTAGCAACAAAGGAGCCAGGAATATGGCCAGGGCACAGACCGTCATACCGCAGCAGTACGCACCGGCGCTACCCAAGGGCAACGTCAAGCGTTTGCCACCGGCCCCGGCACGCCCGGTACGCAAGGTCGAAGTGCCGCGCACCTCGGCCTGGGCCACGACCCTGGGTGACCGGAGCTTGCCCTGGCTCTTGCCGCTGACCCTGCTGGGCCTGTGGTATCTGGGGGTTGAGCAGGGCTGGCTGTCAGAGCAGGTCTTGCCGCCGCCAGCCTATGTTTACGAAACCCTGTCGGATCTCTTTGCTTCTGGCGACCTGTGGATAAATGCTGCCGCCAGCCTGCAGCGGGTAGTCGTCGGGTTTGCCCTGGGGGGCGCTATCGGTGTGGCGCTGGGGCTGGCGATGGGGTTGTCGAAAACCGTCGAGGATTATCTGCTGCCCACCTTCAATGCCATTGTGCAAATCCCGGTCTTGGGCTGGTTGCCGTTTGCCTTGTTGCTGTTCGGCATCGGCGAGCCGCTCAAGTACGTGCTGATTGCCAAGGCGGCGATGGTGCCGATCACCCTGTGCACCTTGCAGGCTTTCCACCAGGCGCCCAAGGGCTTGCTGGAAGCAGGGCGGGCCTATGGTTTCAGCCGCTGGCAAAGTGTGGTGTTTATCGTGTTGCCGGCGGCTATCCCGACCCTGTTTACCGGCCTGCGCCTGGGCTTCACCAAGGCCTGGCTGTCGCTGGTAGTGGTTGAGCTGGTGGCGTCGAGCGAAGGGCTGGGTTACCTGATTGTCTATGGTCGCCAACTGTTCCAGCTGGATCTGGTGATGGCCGCCGTGGTGGTGGTCGGGGCGATCGGCCTGGTGATCGACCGTGGTTTTGATTATGCCGAGCGCCGCCTTAATCGTGGCCGCGCATCGGTAGCGGGGCGCCTGTCATGAGCAGCGCATTGGCTATCAGTCATGGCTGCAGCCGTCGCTATCGCGGCTGGGTGTTGCCGATCAGTGCCGTCGCCCTGTGGTGGCTGGCTTCGCATTTGGGCTGGAGCCAGTCCGGGCTGCTGGTTTCACCGGAGAAAGTGGCGGCCACGGCCTGGGACCAGATCGCTTCGGGCAAGTTCTGGCGGGCCATCAGCGCCAGCCTGACGCGCAACCTGAGCGGCTTTTTTATCGGCACCGCCCTGGGCCTGGTGCTGGGTTGCCTGCTGGGCCTGTCGCACTATTTCGAGCGTTTGGTAGGCCCGAGCTTCAACACCTTCAAACAGATTTCGCTGTTCGCCTGGATCCCGCTGATCTCGGTGTGGTTCGGCCTGGGCGATGTGGCCAAGGTGGTGTTTTTGTCACTGGCGGCCCTGGTGCCGGTGGTGGTCAATACCTGCGACGGCCTGCGCAATGTGCCGCCCAACCTGCTGGAAGTGGCGCGGGTCTACCGCTTCAGCCGTTGGCAGACCATCGTCGGAGTCATGCTGCCCGCCGCCTTGCCCTCGATTTTCACCGGGCTGTATCTGGCGCTGGTGTACTCGTGGCTGGCGACCATCGGCGCCGAATATCTGCTGGTGTCGGGGGAGGGCATCGGCAACACGCTGATCGATGGCAGCGAGCATTTCATGATGGACCTGGTGCTGTTCGGCATGGTGGTCATCGGCCTGGTGGGCTGGAGCCTCAATGCCCTGGCCCGAATTTTTGAGCGACGCATGCAACGCCTGTACGGCATTGAACCGCGTTAATCGGCACTTTCAAAAGGATTGCAGCATGCTCAATAACAGCCTGACCCTGGAAAACATCAGCAAGCGCTTTGCTTCGCGCCCCGGTAGCAGCAGCCAGTTGCAAGTGCTGGACAATATCCAGCTGGATATCGCTCCCGGCGAATTTATCAGCATCGTCGGTGCCAGCGGTTGCGGCAAGTCCACCCTGCTGCGCCTGATTCTGGGCCTGGACGAGGAGTACGAGGGGCGCATCCTGCTCAATGGCCAGCCCATCGACGGCACGGGGCTGGAGCGCGGCATCGTGTTTCAGGATCACCGTTTGTTCCCCTGGCTCAACGTTGAACAGAACGTTGCCGTGGCGCTGAAAAACTCGCCGCTGAGCACAAAGGAAAAGCGCGACACCGTGCGCGAACATATCGAACTGGTGGGCCTGCAGGACTTTATCGACGCCTACCCGCACCAGATTTCCGGCGGCATGGCCCAGCGTGTGGCGATTGCCCGGGGGCTGGTCAACCGCCCCAGCGTGCTGTTGCTCGACGAACCCCTTGGCGCCCTCGATGCTCTGACCCGGGCGCGCTTGCAGGGCGAGCTGCAAAACATCTGGGCCAAGGAAAAAATCACCATGATCCTGGTGACCCACGATGTGGATGAGGCTGTGTTTCTCGGTGATCGCGTGGTGGTCATGCAGCCCAACCCCGGGCGTATCCGGCGCATCCTCGATATCGACCTGCCGCGCCCGCGCAACCGCAGTGACAGCCGCTTTATCGCCCTGCGCGACGACGTGCTGAGTGACTTCGCCGAATTGCATTGAACCCCTGCCACCTGATTTCAGAGAACAGAACATGTCCGAACGTCAGCTCAGCCTCAACCTGTTTATCTACCCCAACGGCCATCACGAAGCCGCCTGGCGCCACCCGCAGTCAGTGCCGGAGTCGTCAATGGACATTGGCTACTACCAGCAGCTGGCGTTACGCGCCGAGCGCGAAAAGCTCGATGCGATTTTCTTTGCCGACTCGCCGTCACTGGCCGAAAGCGGCCGCGAAGGCCTGCGCATCCGCTTCGAGCCGGTGACCTGGCTGGCAGCCATTGCGGCGGTTACCCAGCGCATCGGCCTGATTGCCACGGCCAGCACCACCTACAGCGAACCTTACAACCTGGCGCGTTCGTTCAGCGCGCTGGATCACCTGAGCAAGGGCCGTGCGGGCTGGAACATTGTCACCACGTCAATGGCTGCCGCAGCGGCCAACTTTGGGCTTGATGAACACCCTTCGGCCCATGATCGCTACGCCCAGGCCGAAGAGTTCGTACAGGTGGTCGGTGACCTGTGGGACAGCTGGGAAGACGATGCGCTGGTGCTGGATAAAACCGCCGGGGTATTTGCCGACAGCGGCAAGGTGCACTCGATCAACCACGTCGGCGCTTACTACAAGGTCAAGGGCCCGCTGAACTCGCCGCGTTCGCCCCAGGGGCGACCGGTGCAGGTGCAGGCCGGCTCATCCGAGGATGGTCGTGATTTTGCCGCCAGGCATGCTGAAGCCATCTTTACCGCGCACCAGACGCTGCAAAGCGCCACGGAATTTGCCAATGACATCCGCGCCCGGGCGAAAGCCGTGGGCCGCGACCCGCGCCAGCTGAAAATTCTTCCGGGCATCAGCCCGTATATCGCCAGCACCGAAGCCGAAGCGCAGCGCAAGTTTGATGAACTCAATGAACTGGTATTGCCCCACGTGTCCCTGGGCCAATTGCGGCGCATGTTGGGTGTGGACTTGTCGGGTCAGGATCTGGACGCCCCGTTTCCGCGCCATCTGATCAACTTCGAAGGCGTCGAAAGCCAGTCCAGCCGCTTCAAGCTGATCATCGATATTGTCGACCGCGAAAACGTCACCTTGCGCCAGCTGATCAACCGCCTGGCGGGGGCGCGCGGGCATTGGGTGCCGGTGGGTACCCCGGTGCAGATTGCCGACTTGATTGAGCAGTGGTTCCGCAGCGGTGCGGCGGATGGTTTCAACGTGATGCCGCCGGCATTCCCCGATGGTTTTGACGTGTTCCTCGACGAAGTGCTGCCGATCTTGCGCCAGCGCGGCTTGTTCCGCAGTGAATATGCGGGCAGCACCTTGCGCGAACACTACGGCCTGACTCGCCCGGAGTCGCGCTACACCCTGAAAACCGCCTGACTCCCCCCACCCTAGTGGGAGCGAGCCTTGATGCCTTCGCGAGCAGGCTCGCTCCCACAATTCAAAACCCACAAGGAGCGGGCATGAACCCGATCAACAACAGAAGAGCATTCCTGCGTAGTTGCGCGGTATTGGGTGCGGTCGGCGCTGCGGGCATTCTGCTGCCCGGCTGCGAAAAAAAGGACAGCGGCGCTAAAAGCGCCGCCGTGATCAAGAGCCGCGCCGATCAGGTGGTGGACTTCAAATACCCCGACAACCCCTCATTCGATCTGGTCTATGTCGCCGACTCCCTCGGCTATTTCGAAGGCTCGCGGGCACGGCCCAAGTACATCGGCCGTATTGCCGCGCCCCAGATCATTCCATTGACCGGCACCGGCGAAATAGACTTCGGCGCGCGCATGGTACCGCTGGTGATTTCAGCCATCGCCAGTGGTCTTGACCTCAAGGTGGTGGCCGCCGGCGGCAAGACCCTGCAAGAAGCTCCGCACATGAAATACTTCGTGCGCGACGACTCCGGCATCGTCAAGCCCAAAGACCTGGAAGGCAAGACCGTAGGCTTCAACAGCTTTGGCGCCTGCGCCGAATTTGTCACCAAAAAATACCTGCGCGAGCAGGGCGTCAATGTCGACAAGATCAACTGGGTGGTGGTGCCGGACAACCAGGCCGAGCAGACCCTGGCCACCGGCAATATCGACATTGCAATCATTCATCCGCCATCGTCCGGCGGTGCCGAGCACAACCCGGCATTACGCAAGCTGTGGAGCGACTACGATCTGGATGGCGGATTGGGCGGCATGGCGCCCTACAGTGTGTATGGCAAGTTCAGCCGCGAGAACCCGGAGGCTACCCGCGACGTTGTAAACGCGATCGCCCGCGCGGCCAACTGGGTCAATGCCAACCCCGACGACGCGCGCAAAATCACCTCCGAGCGCATCGGCATGAAGCTCGAGCTGGTGGAGCGCTTTGCCTATGTCGATGACCTGGTAGTGACCGAGCCGCCGATTCAGTACTACATCGACATTCTTGAAAACGAAGGCAAGATCAAAAAAGGTTCGATAGGGGTCAAGGATGTCTACACCAACGACTTCAACCCGTTCGCCCGGGGGCATGCCTGATGCCGGAACACAAGATCGTCGCCCGTGACCTGAGCATGGAGTACCGGGCCTTGAATGAAGCGGGGCGAGAGGAGCGGGTGCCCGTGCTGGAGGGGTTTGACCTGCAGGTACGCGAGGGCGAGTTCCTGTCCATCCTCGGGCCTTCGGGCTGCGGCAAGTCGACCTTTATGAATATCCTTGCAGGGCTTGCGCACAAGACCGGCGGCGACCTTCTGGTCGATGGCCGGCCCCTGCAGGGCATCAACCGTAACCAGGGTGTTGTGTTCCAGGGCTATGCATTGCTGCCCTGGCGCACGGTGCTCGACAACATTGCCGTGGGCCTGGAGATCCGCGGGGTGGCCAAGGCCCGGCGGCTGGAAACTGCCCGCGAATACCTGGAGCTGGTGGGCCTCAATGGCTTCGCCTCGCGCTACCCTCACGAGTTGTCCGGCGGCATGCGCCAGCGCGTAGCGATTGCCCGCTCGCTGGCCTACAACCCGGATGTGCTGCTGATGGACGAACCTTTCGCCGCCCTCGACGCGCAAACCCGCGAGACCCTGCAGAGTGAGTTGCTGCGCATTTGGGATACGCACAAAAAAACCATCGTGTTTATTACCCACAGCCTGGATGAGGCGATTTTCCTGTCGGACCGGGTGGCGGTGATGACCCAGCGCCCGGGGCGGATCAAGGAGATCTTCGACATCGACCTGCCGCGCCCGCGCCAGCCGGAATTGCGTAATACCCAGGCCTTTGTGCACTACCGCCAGCGTGCCTGGGAAGCCCTGCGCGACGAGGTCACAGACGTGGCCCGTGAGCCCGTTGCTCTGCCAGTGCCTCAGAACTGGCAGAGCATCGCGACCCTGGGTGGTTATCGGATTGGAGTGTAAACATGGGCTTTAAATTGACTTCACGACGGGTGATCGACAGCTCGGTGGGTATCGTCCTGTTCCTCGCCCTCTGGGAGGCCTTGCCGCAATTGGGCGTGGTCAACCCCGGCTACCTGAGCCCGCCATCGGCGGTGCTGGGTGCGGTGCTGGACCTGGCCAGCAGTGGCGATCTGATCAAGCACTTGCAGGCCAGCCTGTTTCGTTCCTTTGCCGGACTGCTGCTGGCGATTGCCTGCGGTGTCAGCCTGGGGTTGATAATGGGCTGGTTTGCACGGGTCGAACATGTGCTTGATCCGTTGTTGCAGTTCTTCCGCCAGACCTCGGCGCTGGCATTGTTTCCGGTGTTTATTCTGTTTCTGGGTATCGGTGAACTGTCGAAAATCGCGATCATTTTCTGGGCGTCGTTCTGGCCGATCCTGTTGAGTACCATCAGCGGCGTTAAGCAGGTCGACGGGTTGCTGATCAACTCGGCGCTGTCGATGGGCGCGAACCGCTGGTTTCTGTTTACCAAAATAGTGCTGCCGGCGGCGTCGCCGTCGATCTTTACCGGGATTCGTCTGGCGGGGGCGTATTGCATCACGGCACTGGTGGCTGCCGAGATGATTGGTGCTCATTCCGGGTTGGGCTTCCTCACGCTGAACTCCCAGGAGGTGTTCCAGATTCCCAGCATGTACGCAGGCATTTTGCTGCTGGCGGTGGTGGGTTTGCTGCTCAACTTTTTGCTGGCCTTGCTGGAACGGCGCTTTACCTACTGGCGCCGGGGCTTGCGCCACGGTGGTTAGGTGGCTGGCAGCAGTGGTGGTTGGCGCTGTGTCGCTGGTCGCCTGGCAATGGCCATTGGCACCGGGTGAGATGCCTCGTGGGCCGCTGTTGCAGGCAGCCGAACAGCGCCAGGTCTTGCGTGTGGGCGTACGCAGTTACCCACGGCCGAGCCTGGGGCAAGAGGCGCTGGTGGCTGAGCCGGATGAACTGGACAGTCAGTTGGCCGAGGCCCTGGGGGCTTACCTTGGACTGAAGGTGCAGTTGCAGGCATTGCCGCAGAGTGGCCCGTTGAGTGACGGCCACGTCGACCTGGTCATTGCCGGCAGTCTGAAACTGCCGGTCGAAGCTGACCGGGTGGCGAGCTTGCGGGATTTACCGGTGCAGTACCGTGCGGGGGCGTTGATTGGCTTGCGCAATGCTCCCGCCCGTCCTGTGCGCGGGCAAAGCGTATGCCTGGCGATGGGTAGCCCGTGGGCGCAAACCCTGCAGCAACAGGGCGCCGAGCTGCGCACTTATGTGTCGTCGATCCGTGCCGCGGTGGCGTTTATGGCGGGCGAGTGCAACCTGCTGGCTGAAGAACGCAACAGCTTGCAGGCGCTGGCACAGGCACCGGACTGGCGCTTCTATGCGCTGCTACCGCAAACCTTGAAAGCAAGCAGCGACCTGCGGGTTTACCTGCCCGTAGTCGACAGGCAAAGCCGCGCGTTGATCAATGCGGCACTGCGCGACTGGCAGGCCCGTGGCGGCCAGAACCGTGCATGGGAGCTGCGCAGCAATGCGTTGCTGGTGGACAGCCTGAAGATCGGCGACGGGCTGGTGTGTCACTGAGCGATACCACGCCACGGTGGGAGCGGGCTTGCTCGCGATGCAAACGGTGAGGTCTGTCAGGCAAACCGCGTCGATGCCATCGCGAGCAAGCCCGCTCCCACAGGGTTTACTCCGCCACACCAATGCGCCATTGCGCCGGTGGCGGTGTGCCGTTCACCGCAAAATCCCCCACGATGCGACTCTTGTAAATACGCGGGTTATGCGACGACAGCGTGCGCGCATTGCGCCAGAAACGGTCCAGTCCCAAGGGCTTGAGGGTGGCCGATGCACTCAGTGCATCAAACAGATCGCCACTGGCCTTGATGATCAAGTCCGAGACTATGGTTTGCGACTGCGCCACTTCCAGTTCGGCAATATTCACGGCGTGGCTCAGGGCGTGTTCATCATCGCTCAAATGGGCCTGATGGACTCGCTCCAGCGCCTGGAAGTTCTGCGCTGCAATAGCGCCGGCGGCATAGGCCGCGCTGCGCAGGTTGCCCACCACTTGCAGCACTTGCGGGTCGTGGGCCACGCGCGGTGCATTGCCGCTGCTGAAGCTGCGGGTGCGCCTGGCCACATGCCCGGCAGTTTCGTCGGCCAGCGCGCGGCCAATCCCGGTCAGGGTTGCCGTGTGCACAGACTGGAAAAAAGCCGGTGAATAGCGAAAACGGTTTTCAGCCAGGATCACATTGAGCGGGTCCACCGGCACTTCGCGAAAATGCGCAGTACCACTGGCGGTCAGTGTCTGGCCAAAGCCATTCCAGTCGTCGATGATTTCCACCCCCGGATCATTGGTGCGCACCGTCACCGATACGCGCTGTTCATCCGGGTTGTTGGCGCTGACATCGACCCAGTCGGCATACAGCGCACCGGTGGTGTAGAACTTGCTGCCACTCAATTGCCAGTGGCCGCCGTGCAGGCTCAGGCGGGTGCCGAATTCAAGCTGTTTGGCATTGCCCACTTCGCCGGACGCCGGGCTGACGGTTTCGCCACGACCCAGGCGCTCCAGCCACACGCCCTGATACTCAGGGTCGCGGCTGTTAAGCAGGTTTTCACAAAAACCGAAGTGCCCGCGCAATGATTGCACCAGGTTTGAATCGGCCTCGGCGAGTTCGATCAGCAGGTTGAACAGTTCCGGCAGGCTGGCGCCGGCACCGCCATATTCCTTGGGCACACGCAGGGTGGTGAAGCCTGCCTCCTTGAGCCATTGCAACTCCTGGAGCGGCAAGCGCCGTTCCAGTTCGCGATCTACGGCTCCTTGACGAATCTGCGCAAAGACCGGCCGATAACGGGCCGCCAATGCTTCGTATCGCGCCGACGGGACGGCGCCCCAGGCAGAGTCAATTTGCGACATGTCGTGCTCCTTGGCGTTGAACGGATTACCAGCCGACGGCAAAGCGCAGGCCGGATACAGGTTGAGGGGCCGGTTCCGGCGCAGCGGCGCCGGGGATCGCCGCCAGCAGGCGACGGGTGTAGGGGTGCCGGGGTGAATGCCAGAGGGTTTGCGGGGTGGCCTGTTCGACGATTTGCCCTTGCTCCATCACCAGAATCCGGTCGGCGAAATAGCGCACTACCGACAGGTCGTGGGAGATAAACAGATAGGACAGGCCCAGCTCTTCGCGCAGCTCCACCAGCAGGTTGAGGATCTGCGCCTGGGTCGAAACATCCAGCGCCGACACCGGTTCGTCGCAGATCACCAGCCGCGGCTTGAGGATCAACGCCCGGGCAATGCCGATGCGTTGGCGCTGGCCACCGGAAAACTGATGGGGCAAGCGCGCCAGGCTGCTGCGCGCCAACCCCACGGCATCGAGCATTGCGAAGCGGGCCTGCTGGCGTTGGCCCGGGTCGGTCTGCCCGTGCAGGCGCTGCACACGATCGAGAATGCTCTCCACGCTGTGGCGCGGGTTAAGCGCCGCGTAGGGATCCTGAAAAATCATTTGCACCTGACGGCGCCAGCCCAGCAGCGACTCGTCCTTGAGGCTGGCGATATCGCGTCCGTCGAATTCGATTGTGCCACTGCGTGCGGGCAGTAAACGCAGCAGGGTGCGACTGAGGGTCGACTTGCCGCAACCCGACTCGCCCACCAGGCCCACGCTCTCGCGCTCGCCCACTTCAAGGCTGATGCGGTCAAGTACGGTGCTGTTGCCATAGCCGGTGGTCAGGTCGCTGACCTTGAGCAGCGCCGGGTTGCCCGTGGGTGCCCGAGGCTGGCGGCCCGGCGCGTAGAGGGTGGACTTGACGCCATAGCGGGTGGCCTGCTCCGGCTGGCGCTCGACATTGATTTCAGCCAGACGGTTACTCAAGTAATGCTGCTTATGTTCAGCCCCCAGCGACGCCTGCAGCAGGCCGCGACTGTAGGGGTGTTGCGGGTGCTCGATCAGGTCGCGGGTCGACCGGCTTTCCAGGGCGTGGCCATCGTGCATCACGATGACCCGGTCGGCGTGCTGGCCGACCACGCCCAGATCATGGGTAATCAGCAGCAGACCCATGCCCAGCTCGCCCCGCAAACGAGCCAGCAACTCAAGGATCTGCGCCTGCACGCTGACATCCAGCGCCGTGGTCGGCTCGTCGGCGATCAACAGTCGGGGCTGGCAGGCAATCGCCATGGCGATCACCACCCGCTGGCGCTGGCCGCCCGACAAGTGCTGTGGGTACTCACGCAAATGCGCTGCCGGGCGCGGCAATTGCACCAGGGCGAACAGTTCTTCGGCCCGCTGCCAGGCCTGGCGCCGGGTCAGGTCAGTGTGGGTCAGCAGGATTTCGCTGACTTGCTCACCCAGGGTGAGTACGGGGTTGAGGCTCGACAGCGGGTCCTGAAAGATCATGCCCTGTGCGCTGCCCTGCAATTGGCGCCGTTGGCGGGGGGGCATGACCAGCAGGTCGCGGCCTTCGAACAAGACCTGACCGCCCAGCCGGGCGTTGTCCGGCAGCAGGCCCATCAGGGCCAGAGCCGTGGTGGATTTACCGCAGCCGGACTCACCCACCAGCGCCAGTGTCTCGCCGGCTTGCAGGGTGAAACTCAGGTCTTTGACGGCATCGGCGTTGTCGTAGCTCACGCGCAAACCGCGTACGTCCAGCAGGCTCATGGGATATACCGTCGCAGGCGAGGGTTGAGGGCGTCATTGAGACCGTCGCCCAGAAGGTTGAGGGCCAGCACCACGAAGATGATTGCCAGCCCCGGCAGGGCGGTGAGGTACCAGCCGCTGGCGATCTGCTCGCGGCCACTGCCGAGCATGGCGCCCCAACTGGCCTGATTCGGGTCGCTCATCCCCAGAAAGGCGAGCCCGGCTTCCACCAGAATCGCCTGGGCGATCAGGATCGAGGTGGTGACCACCAGCGGCGCGAGGGCGTTGGGCAGGATTTCGCGCAGGATAATCGCGCTGTTGCCGAAGCCCAGGCTGCGCGCGGCAGTGACAAAGTCGGCTTCACGCAGGGTACGGAACTCGGCGCGTACCAGGCGTGCCACCGTGGGCCATGAGGAGATACCGATCGCCAGCGCGATAACCCCCAGCGTCGGGTTGCCGATGGCCACGATCACGATCACCAGCAAAAAAGACGGCACGGTCTGGAACACTTCGCAGAGGCGCATCAGCACATCCCCCAGCTTGCCGCCGTGGTAGCCGGCCAGAGCCCCGACCAGCCCGCCGATCAGTACGCTGATCAGGGTGGCGCTGGCGGCAATCAGTAAAGACCCGCGGGCCCCGTGGGCGATCCCGGCAGCTACGTCGCGGCCCAGTGAGTCGCTGCCCAGAAAGTAGCCCGGATCGTCGCCGGGCCACAGCATCGGCATGGCGACCATATCCAGCGGATCACCGGGGTAGAGCGTGCCCGCCAGCAGTGCCAGGGTCAGCACCAGTGCCAGCATGGTCGCGCCAATCAGCGCCGAGGGATTGCGCAACAGGGCCGTCCAGACGCTTTCGCTGTAGCCGGTCGGAGCGTTTGGCAGTACGGCAGTGGTCATGGGGCAGCTCCTTTTCAGTCGGCCTGGATGCGCGGGTCGAGCCAGGCTTGCAGCAGGTCGACGGCGATATTGATCACCACCACCAGCATCGATGACAGCAGCAGGATGCCCAGCAGCAGGTTGTAGTCACGGGACATCACCGCCTCGAGGGTGAGACGGCCCAGGCCGGGCCAGCCGAACAGGGTTTCGGTGACGGCGGCGCCGCCGAGCAGGGCGGCGAAATGCAGCCCGGCCAGGGTCGAAACCGGCAGCAGGGCATTGCGCAGCACATGCCGTGACACCACTCGCCATGGCGCCAGGCCCTTGGCCCGTGCGGTGCGCACGTAGTCCTGACGTTGCACTTCGAGCATCGCGGCACGGGTCAGGCGGGCATACAGGGCGATATAGAACGTGGCCAGCGCCAGCACTGGCAGCACGGCGTGCTGCAGGCGGTCGAGCAGCCAGGCCGTGCCGCGCAGATCGAGGCCCAGGGTCTGAAAACCGTTGCTGGGCAACCAGCCGAGCTTGACCGAAAATAGCAGCACCGCCATCAAGCCGATCCAGAACCCCGGCGTGGAATACAGCAGCAACACCGCCAGTGACAACACGCGGTCAGGCCAGCGACCGACCCAGGTGGCCATTGCCGTACCGGCGGCGATGCCGATGGCCAGCGCCAGCCCCAATGCGCCGACCATCAGCACCAGGGTATTGGGCAGGCGATCGAGTACCAGGTGGCTGACTGGCAGGTTGAAGCGTGGCGACAGGCCGAGGTCCAGATGGGCCAGTTGGCCGAGGTAGCGTTGCAATTGCTCCAGCAGGCTCAAGTCCAGGCCAAAATGGCTGCGCCACTGCAGCAGGGTTTCGGCACTGGCGCCGCCGGACTCACCGGCCAGCACATCCACGGCGTCACCGGGGATCAGCCGCAGCAGCAAAAAATTCAGCAACAGGATGCCGACTACGGTGGGGATGGCCTGCCACAAGGTGCGCCGTGACAGGCGCCACATTCTGCGCCGTTCAAGCATGGGCGCCTCCGGTGTCAGCCAGGCTGATATTGGCCAGGCTGCTGTCCAGGCCGTTGGCGTCATCTTCGAAACCGCTGACCCGGGCGTTGTACACCGAGACCTGTTGCTGCATGACCAGGGTGATCGAAGGCACTTCTTCAATCACGATCTTCTGGAACGCCTTGAACAGCTCGCCGCGTTTTTGTTCGTCGGTCTCTACTGCGGCGCTTTCCAGCAGGCGGTCGACTTCGGGATTGTTGTAGTGGGTGCCATTGGAAAACGGCACGCCCTGGCGAAAATTCTTCGACCAGAACAGGCGTTGCACACCCACCGTGGGGTCATACAGGGTGCCCATGCCGACCACGGCAAAGTCAAAGTCGCGGTCGGTGTAGATACGTTTGATATAGGTGGGAAAATCCTGGGCGCGCAGTTTCACTTCGATGCCAATGCGTGCCAGGGCACTGCGCACATAGGTGGCAGTGCGGCTGTAGCTGTCGCCGTAGGGCAGCGGGTCGAGGGTCAGGCTGAAACGCCAGGGACCTTTTTTTACCAGCCCGGCCTTGTCCAGCAATGCATTGGCTGCCTCGGTGTCGAAGGGATACGGGTTGGGGCCCTCGTAGACGTAGTTGGCGAAGCTTTTCGGGATCGGTGAATAGCTGGCTTCGGCGTAGCCGTAGTACACCACCTTGCGGATCACTTCGCGGTCCAGGGCATGGGCAATTGCCTGGCGCACCTCGAGGCGAGACAACAGCGGGTTATCGAGGTTGAACTCGAGCATGGTCGGGGTAATGGTGTAGCGATAGCCGCGGGTGGTGGCTTTTAATCGGCCGGATTTGGTCAGGCGCTCCAGCTCGCTTAGCGGCACCGGGCTTTGCCCGCCTGCATCCAGCGTGCCGTTTTCAAACGCGGCCAGGCGCGCGGCACCGTCGGGGATGACTTTGAGAATCAGCGTATCGACCACCGTTGCCGCCGGGTCCCAGTAGTTCGGGTTGCGTTCGTACTCGATAAAACTGCCGCGCTCCCAGCGCTTGAAACGGAAGGGGCCGGTGCCCACCGGGGCGTTGTTGTGCAGATTGCTCAGCGGGTCGCCCGAGGCATACAGGTGCTTGGGCAGGATCGGCGTTTCACCGCCGGCAAAACCGCGAATCAAGTACGGCGCCGGCTTGCTCAAATGAACGATGGCAGTGTGGTCGTCGGGGGTGTCGACCCGCTCCAGGTTGGCAAAGGTACTGGAACCCCGGGGGTGAAAACGCTTGATCAGGTCCAGGGAGAACGCCACGTCGGCCGAGGTGAACGGCTCGCCGTCATGCCATTTGACCCCTTCGCGCAGGGTGAAGCGGTAGCTCAAGCCATCGGGTGCGGCCTCCCAGGCGGTGGCCAGTGCAGGGCGGGCATTGAGGGCTTCATCGTAAGTCAGCAGCCCCTCCAGCACCTTGCTGCTGGCGGTGACGCTGGTACCAGCGGTGGTGTTGAAAGAGCTCAGCGAAGGCGGCTCGGGATTGATCAGCAAGTTGAACACCCGGCGTCCGCTGACGGCCTGCCCCGTGGCATCGGCCAGGGCAGTGGGCAGGAACGGCACGCTGGCGCCGAGCGCGGACAGGGCAGACAGGCCAACAACAAATTGACGACGGGTAAAGGGCATGGCGGTCTTCCTGGGGTGGGTTAGCGGCGCAGGCCGGCCTGGCGCAAAAGGGGCAACACGCGCTCGCCAAACTGTTCAAGGTCGGGGGCAAAGTCGAAGAAGCTCAGTTGCAAGCCGTCGATACCGGCCTCTTTGAGGCGGATGATGTCGCGCACCACGGTCTCGGGGCTGCCGACCAGCTGGATATTGCCGCCCACATAACGCTCGGCCGGTTGATGGCCGCGCCAGGCATGGGCATCACTGGCTTCACGGGCATGGCCCTCCAGTGCACCGGGGTCACCTGCGGCCGTGATCGCGGCGTGGACTTCCCAGGCTTCGGCATCGCTGTCGCGGCAAATCACCAGCGGGTTGATCAGGGTGCGCACCTGACGGCCATAGCCACGGGCGGCGTGTTTGGTGCGCTGCAAATGCTCGGGCAGTTTCTCCAGCGCGTTTTCGATCTCGGCACTGCCGGGGCTGGTGGTGAACACAATGTCGGAATGCCGTGCCGCGAAGTCGATACCGGCGGGTGAGCCGGTGGCGTTGACCAGCACCGGACGGCCAAAGGACGGTTTGACGCTGACATAGGCCTCTTCGAGCTTGTAATGATCGCCGCTGAAATCGACGTTGTCCGGGCTGTGCCACAGTTCCTGCACCACGCGGATAAATTCGTCGGCCTGGCGGTAGCGCTGATCGTGCTCGATGGGGGCCTGACCGAAGCGCCGGTGTTCGCGATGACGATGCCCGGTCACCAGGTTCAGGCCCCAGCGGCCCTTGCTGATATGGTCAAGGGTGGCGCCGAACTTGGCCAGGTGCAGTGGATGCCAGGGGCCATAGAGCACATGCAGGGTAGAGATCAGCAGGATGCGCGAGGTTACCGACGCCAGCGCTGCCTGAGTGATAAAGGCATCCAGTGATTCGTCGTGGTAGCGGATATCGCCCCCGTAGCCGCCCTTGCCCAACCATTCAGCGAGGGCAAACACCAGGTCAAATCCCAACTCTTCGGCGCGCAGGGTCAACTGGCGGTTGTAGTCAAAGGTCCAGGTGGTACTGCGTGGCAGTGCCGAAGGGCTCCAGCCACCGGACTGCACCGGCAGGAACAGGCCCAGAAACAACGGTTGTTCAAAGGCACGGGACAGCGGGCTTTGAGGAAAATCCAGAGGGGAGGGCTGACGTGACAAGGCGAAGGCTCCAGGCAGTGGATAGGAAAACGCGGGCTATTCCTGCACTTGCGCAGGGCTGGTCAGCAGGTAGGCGACGGCTTCGCTGTTGTGCGGGTTGCGGTACCGGTGGGGTCGTTCGGCGCGATACAGGATCGAGTCGCCAGCGTGCAGCACAACCAGTTCGTCATTGATTTTCAGCTCCAGAGTGCCCTCGGCCACCAACAGGTGGTTTTGCACGCCATGGGGGTTGCCGGGCACTCTTTCCTCGGCCTGGGGCCTCAGGCGCAACTCGTTGAACGTCACCAGGGGGGCGGCGTGCTCAGGGGGCAGGGCGCGGCGTATAACCATGCCGGCGCCGTCGGGGTCGAGGAACTCGGCGATGGACACTTTCAGTGCGGCGGCGACTTTGCTCAGCACCTTGACCGAGGGGAAGCTGCGGCCCGCTTCGATCTGCGCAATCATCGCGCGGCGCACACCACTGGCATGGGCCAGTGCTTCCAGGGACAACTGGCGCTTGTCGCGCAAGCGCTGCAGGTTGTGGCTGATACGTTTGGCGACAGGATCGTCGCCCTGTGGATCACGCTCGGGCAAGCTGAAGGGAACGCTGCCGCTGCTGTCGAGAAAACCGGTAGGGATATTCATGGGCGTGAACCTGCAAGTGAGGTGAATGCAGGTGAATTGTCAGGGCCATGGGGGCGACGGCTCATGATGATTCCTTTTCATGCGGTCCGAAAAGTCATGAGATTACCGAGGGTTTTTTAGATCCATAAATAATTAATTCCGACGTTTAAAGACCCGTTTTGAATAAGAGCTACCCTGACAAAACCGCTCTATGGTTATGCCCCGTTGGGCGTTGACCGCCAGAACTCGGCTGACTACTGTTTGCGCCACTTGATTTCACGATCACCACGCAGGGAGTCAGCATGAGCGACATTCAATACCGCAACCTGGGCCGCAACGGCGTGAAGGTTTCGCCCATTACCCTGGGCACCATGATGTTCGGCGGGCAGACCCCGGACGACGTCGCCCGGCGCATCACCGACCGCGCTTTCGAGCAGGGCATCAACTCCATCGACACCGCCAACGGCTACAACGATGGTGCCTCGGAAGCCGTGGTGGGCCGTTTGATCGGTGATCGTCGTCAGCACTGGGTACTGGCCACCAAATTCGTCAATCCCAACCCGGGCGGCAGCGGGCCGAACAACAGCGGAGCCTCGCGCCAGAACGTGATTGCCTCGGTGGACGCCAGCCTCAAGCGCCTCAACACCGACTATATCGACCTGTTCTACCTGCACCGCGAAGACCACGACACCCCGGTGGACGAAACCCTGCGCGCGCTGGATGACGTGATCCGGGCGGGCAAGATCCGTGGCTACGGTTTGTCCAACCACCGCGGCTGGAAACTTGCCGAATTCAGCCGCAGCGCCGACCTGCTGGGCATCCAGCGTCCGAGCGTGAGCCAGCCGCTGTACAACCTGGCCAACCGTCAGATCGAAGTCGAGCACCTGCCGGCGGCGGAGCATTACGGCATTGGCGTGATTTCCTACAGCCCGTTGGCGCGTGGCGTGCTAACCGGAAAATACGACCCCGATCAGGCCCCTGGCCAGGACACCCGCGCCGGGCGCAACGACCCGCGCCTGCAGCAAACCGAATGGCGCCCCGAGTCCCTCAACCTGGCCCAGCGCATTCGTGACTATGCCGAAGGGCAAGGCATTACCGCAGGCCAGTTCGCTTTGGCCTGGGTGCTGAATAACCAGCTGATCACCTCGGCCATTGCCGGGCCGCGAACTGAGCAGCAATGGGAAGACTATGTGCCAGCGTTGAACTACAGGTTCACCGCGCAGGACGAAGCCTTTATCAATGATCTGGTGGTCACCGGGCACTCGACGACACCGGGCTACAACGACCCGAGCCATCCGTTTTTCGGACGCAAGTCGCGGGTGTGAAACCCCGGCTGTCAGATATAAAAACGCCTTCGGGCGTTTTTTTGTGAGCGCGATAAAGCCGCCCTCAGCCCAGACCCTTGGGGCTGCGGATTTTAAATAAAACTAATTATTTACCACCTTTGCCCTCGACTTGAGCCATAGCCTTTTTGCTCCATTTCGTTAAACAGGCCAGGCGCCATGACCCATGTGCATCACCACACGCCGTCACTGACGGCGGTTGACCCCAGGGGCTTGAGTGTACGCAGGGTGCAATACCACCGTCTGAGTGCACAGCAGAGCCCCCGGGCGCGGATTCACGAAACTGTCTTTGGCGCCACCGGTTTTGTACTCGGGCAGTGGGACCCGCGATTGGGGGCGTTGCGTCGTCATGGGGTCACAGTCGCGGCCAATCAACGCCAGATTTCCAGCCTTTCAGGGCTGGCGTTGCGCACTGACAGTGTCGATAGCGGATGGCACATCACCCTGTTTGGCGTCGCGCAGCAGATGCGCAAAACCTGGAACGGGCGCGGGCATCAGCAGTGTTTTGACTACGATGCCCAGTCCAGGCTTGTGGCCGTTCATGAACAGCGCAGTGATGAGCCCCACGCCCGATGTCTTGAGCGTTTTACCTACGGGGCGGCCGATTCAGCGGACAGGGCGCGGAACCGATGCGGCCGTGTGGTCCGCCATGATGACCCGGCTGGCAGCGTCATCAACGAACATTACGATTTGACCGGCGAGGCAAACAGCCAGTCGCGGCGTTTCTGCCAGGCCCCTGAAGCGCTCGACTGGCCTGAGCCGCAAGCGTGGCGCGATCGACAATTGGAGGCTCGGCATTACCTGACGGCCTGGCATCGCAATGCGCTGGGTGAACTGCTCGGGCTGCGTGATGCCAGGGGCAACCGGCAGCGCCTGGAATATAACGTTGCAGGGGAACAGGTACGTGTTGGCCTGCTTACGGCAGGTGGCAAGTCAAAACTGTTGGTGGATGAGCTGGTCTACAACGCCGCCGGACAAGTGACCAGCGAGCGGGCAGGCAACGGTGTTGTCACCCGGGCTACTTACGCTGACGATGATGGCAGTTTGCGACGGTTGCAGGCCAGTCGCGGGGGGGCACAGGGTGGCATCTTGCAGGATCTGACCTACACCTACGACCGGGTGGGCAATGTGACCCATGTGGTGGATGGCGCTCAACCGACCACCTGGGCCAGCAACGCGATGATCCAGGCTTCGAGCACTTTTACCTACGACACCCTCTACCAACTGGTCAAAGCCAGCGGACGAGAAAATGCGCGCCACCCCGGTGGCGCCAGTACCCCTGCGGCGGTGCTCTTCGACACGACGGACACGCAGCAGTGGCGCAACTACACGCGGCACTATCAGTACGATGCCGGCGCCAACCTGGTACAGATGCAGCATGTACCTTCTGCCGGCCAGGGCTACACCCGGCGTATGTCCGTGTCACAAACCAGTAACCGCAGCCAGATGATTGAGCCCGGTTCTCTGCTGGCTTCAGGCGAGGCGTTTGATGCCTGTGGCAATCAACGGGTGTTGGTGCGTGGTCAGGCCCTGGAGTGGAATGTGCGCAATCAACTGTGCCGTGTCACCAGCGTGCAGCGCACCAACGGTGAGAATGATGAAGAAGCCTACGTCTACGACGGTCAGGGGCAGCGGGTTTTCAAGCGTAGAACGACCCGGGCCGCAAACCTCACCCATGTGGATGAAGTGCGTTATTTGCCGGGGCTGGAGCTGCGCCTCAACCGGGCCACGGGAGAGCGCTCAAGTGCCTTGACGCTGCAAGCAGGCCGCACCGGGGTGCGTTTACTTGCCTGGGAGCAGGGGTTGCCCGATGGGGTCGAGAATGAGCATGTGCGCTTCAGCCTTTGCGATCACCTGGGCAGCGGCGTACTGGAGCTTGATGAGCGCGCGGCACTGCTTAGCCAGGAGGGTTTTTACCCGTTCGGGGCGACGGCATGGTGGGCGGCGAAAAGCGCGCTTGAAGCCACATTCAAGACCCTGCGTTACTCGGGCAAGGAACGCGATGCGTCCGGGCTTTACTACTACGGTTTGCGTTATTACGCGGCCTGGCTCCAGCGTTGGGTCAGTGCAGACCCGGCAGGGACCATCGACGGCTTGAATGTTTATGCCATGGTCGGTAATAACCCGATAAATCGGATAGATCCTGATGGGCGGGAAGAAGATCTACCCCAACGCTATCGGGTCGTTGCCGGTCTGAGCCTGATCGTCATTTTTACCGCCCTTGGCTATGCCTTGGGCTGGCTGTTTAATGCTGCTCAAGCCGTTGCAGGACTGGGGGCAGTGGCAGGCTCGGCACTCTTTGCCTTGAACCGGTATCTGGATTTGGCCGAGGCGCAACAGCCAGCACCAGGCCTCAGGGATGCGCAGGAATATGAGCTGGCGCAAAGCGTCACGGAAAAAGCCCTGGAGTTTGCCCGGGACATGGCGCTGAGCCCTGAAGAAACAGTCAAGCTGGTCAACTTTTTTTACAGCCAGCACAGTCAGGTTCTGCAGAGCACAGGTGTGGCGTTGGCGGTTTACCCCACCGTGCGTGGTGACCTATACGGATATGTCGTGGGCGTCGAGTATCGGGAGCGTTTGCGCGCTGTAGTGGCATCAGGGCGGCCACCCACCCGTGAGCTGAGGCATCTTGGCGTTCGCAGTCTGTTGCTTCGTGCCCACCGGGAACCACAGGCCGCAGGCCCGTCGAGCGCCACGGGGACACCCGAGGCAACGGCCATGACCCGATTGCCCGGTAAAAGCGCGGCCGCAAAAAAACAGCCCCTGCAAAGCGCGAGGCCGGTCGCCGCTGCGCTCCCGCCCCCCCGTTCGCCTGCCGCCCTGACGATCGATGATTCAGCGGTGACACCTTTGCCAGCGGGCTCTGCGGGTATCAGTATTGCCCTGACCTTAAGCCATTTGCGCGAGGGGCGTTTGCGGTCGATTAACTGGCACCCCCATAGCGATCGATTAATGTCCGCTGACCTTATTGGCTATAACAACAGCCGCAGGCGAGGCGCCTGGCGCCTGATGTTCGAGCGCACGGGGAGCGCTGCCTACCGCGTTGTGGGGATACGAAATCCGCACTGAGGCACATACCCTTTTGAGCGGGTGCTGTGTTTGTCGGCAGCGGGGCTGGCCAGTTGGTTCAACTCGGTTCCTTCAGACAGTACCGGCTTGGCACCTCGCCCAGCACCCGGCGAAAAACGCTGGTGAAAGCGCTCGGGCTGCTATAGCCCAGATCGGTCGCCACTTGCGTAACGGCCTCGCCATGGCCAAGGCGCACCACCGCTGCCAACAGGCAGGCTTGCTGGCGCCATTCGACAAAACTGATGCCGGTTTGCTGGCGAAACAGGCGGGTAAAGGTACGGCGGCTCATGCCAACCTGCCGGGCCATATCATCAATCCCGATATCCAGCGACGGCTGCTCCAGCAGTGTGCGGCAGGCCCGCGCCAGCCTGGGCTCACCCGGTAGCGGCGCATTGAGCGAAAGGGGTGGCATCTCGGCTATTTCGTGGAGCAGCAAATTCATCAGCAGCCCCTCTCTGCGGGTTTCGTCATAGAGCGCCGGAATATCCGTGGCCTGGATCAATAACTGGTGCAGCAGCGGCGATATGCCGAAAACCTGACAATGCGCCGGCAGGCCAAGACGCACAGACGCGGGCTCGCGGATATAGGTGTTCAGCATCGTGACCGGGCCGTTCATGCTCATTTCGTGGGGTACCCCTGCCGGTACCCAGATGGCCCGTTGCGGCGGTACCACCCAGTTGCCCTGGTCGGTAAACACCGTGATGACACCGCAGGCGGCATAGGCAAACTGCCCGCGGTTATGCCTGTGCAGGGCAAAGCGCTGCCCGTCGGCATAGTCAATGGCCGTGACCACAGCGTCGCGGGGGATATTTTCGCAGGTGTCGGATTCAAATTCGCCCATGGCCCGAATTTAATGATCTTTGACCTGATAGTGCAAGCGGGCCGATGCGGCAAGTGTGCATAGTGGCATTTTGGTTGGCGCATGACGCCGCCCTCCTTGCCACTGGAAGCCCCCCCTATGCAAAAGAAACATCTGATCCTGGCCGTGCTGGTGACGGCCGTTTGGGGGCTGAACTTCCCCATCACCAAACTGGGCCTGGCAGCTATTGATCCGCTGTTGCTAACGGCGCTGCGTTTTACCCTTGCGGCGTTGCCGTGGGTATTTTTCGTCAAACGGCCGCCGATTGCCATCAAGTGGCTGGCTGCTTATGGCTTGATTTTTGGAGTGGCCATGTGGGCCCTGATCAATCTGGGTATTGAATGGGGCGTGCCCCCAGGAACCGCTGCGCTGCTGATCCAGTTCAGTGCTTTTTTCACCTTGGGCTGGGGGGTATTGCTGTTTCGCGAGCGTCTGGGCTTCGGCCAGATACTGGGGATGGGGCTGGCACTGTTGGGGTTGATCAGCATCATTGTGGCCAGCCCCGGCCGGGGCACGACCCTGGGTTATGGCCTGTTGCTGATCAGTGCTCTGAGCTGGAGTATCGGCAACGTCATTATCAAACAGTCGAAAGTGCGGGAGATGTTCGCCTTTGTGGTGTGGGCCAGTGTGTTTGCGCCGCTGCCGCTGTTGGCTCTTACCTGGCTTGCCCACGGATCTGCGCCTTTTACCTCTTTAGTCACCCACTTTGAGTGGGTGGCGTTGTTTTCCCTGTTGTTTCAGGTCTACGCGGCGACGCATTTCTGTTACTGGGGCTGGAATCTGTTGCTGCGCGAGTACCCGGTATCCAGGGTGGCGCCGCTGTCCCTGCTGATTCCGGTTTTCGGGATCGCAGGTTCGATGCTGATGCTGGGGCACAAGATTGGGTTCAATGAAGGGCTTGCGATTGTGCTGATATTGGCGGCGCTGGCAGTGGGGTTTGTAAAAGGGCCGGGGCTTAGTCCGAGATTTCAGTTACCGGGATGGCCTGGTCGTCAGAAGTCTGCGCGGCGCTTTTCTTCTCTCGACGATCGTTGATCCATTTGCCGACCTGTGCCGGGAACTCGGCGGGTGATTTACGGCCGACCTTTCGGGCAAGATCAAGAATGGTTTGTTGGGCCAGAGCCTCTTCCATGCGCTTTTGTGCCGTCATCATCGCCGCGTGAACCGAACAGTGGCCGTCCAGCGCCCAGGCAGGCGGCGAGCCTTCGAAGAGTGCGCAGCGGCCACGAATTTCCCGGCAATCGAAAATAAGCTTTTGGCCGTCGATAGCGTTGACGATATCGAGAATGCTGATTTCGTCAGCAGGCCTGGCCAGTTTGAATCCGCCGCGCACGCCTTCGGTGGCCACGACCAGTTTGGCCTTGGCCAGCTTGGTGAAGATCTTCGCCAGATAGTCCTGAGGTACGCCTTGCAACTCTGCAAGATCACGCACGCTCGCCTCACGGCTTTCGCCGCCATCGCCTACCAAAAAGAGCAGGCAGTGAATGCCGTACTCAACGCCCGCGCTGTAAAGAGACATCAAAATCTCCGACTGAATTAGTCGCATATTTTAGCAGTGATCAGTCAGGCGAGCAACGCTCCTTGGGCGTGACAGCAGTGGCATGGACCCCAAATAAAGATTGCTCTCTGTAACTACGACTAATATAGTCGCCGTTATTGAGGTTCGGTGGTGATCGTCATTCGGGGTTGCTTTGCTCGGGCTTCTCATCAGGGGATAAAAAATGAAACAGCAGATTCTGATTATTGGCGCAGGCTTCGGTGGCATCTGGACCGCTTTGAGTGCAACGCGGCTGTTGGATATTCACGGCCACAACCAAGTCGAAGTGACCGTGCTGGCCCCCCAGGCCGAGCTGCGCATACGCCCGCGTTTTTACGAGCCTGAAGCGCACCGGCTGGTCGCGCCCATTGGCGAACTGCTCGACGCGGTAGGTGTCACCTTTATCAAGGGTGCGGCAGAGACCATCGACGTGCAGCAAAAACATGTGGTTTACACCGATGCCGCAGGCGCCAGACAAATTCGTCCCTACGACAAACTGGTCCTGGCTACTGGCAGCGGCCTTGCGCTGCCTGACACCCAAGGTGTGGCGCAATACGCCTTCGACGTGGACCAGATCGAGCAAGCCATACGCCTGGAAAACCACCTCAAATCCCTGGCAGAACTACCACCAAGCCGTGGTCGCAACACGGTGGTTGTGGCGGGCGGAGGCTTCACCGGCATTGAAACGGCAACCGAAATGCCGGCCCGTCTGCGCGCCATACTGGGCGAGCATGCAGACATGGAAGTGATCATCGTGGATCGGGGTGAAAAAGTCGGGGCTTCACTGGGCGCCGAAATCAGCCAATCGATCGCCGAAGCCAGCGATGAGCTGGGGGTGACCTGGCGCTTGAAATCGTCTGTGGTAGCCGTCGACGAGCAAGGCGTAACCCTGGGTGATGGTCAACGAATCGAATCGAAAACAGTGATCTGGACCACCGGTGTACGGGCCAGCTCGCTGACGGCGCAAATCCCGGGGGAGCGTGATGGGCTTGGGCGTCTGCATGTGGACGCGCACCTTCAAGTCATAGGCCAGCAAGACATCTTCGCCACCGGCGACGTGGCTTATGCCGCCACGGATGACCTGGGCAACCATGCGCTGATGACCTGCCAGCACGCCATCGTCCTGGGGCGCCACGCGGGCAATAACGTTGCTGCGCAGATACTGGGCGTAGCCCCGGTTGCCTACAGCCAGCCCAAGTACGTTACCTGCCTGGACCTGGGTGGCTGGGGAGCGGTCTACACCGAAGGCTGGGATCGCCAGGTCAAGTTGACCCGCCAGGAAGGCAAATCGTTGAAGACACAGATCAATACGGTGTGGATCTACCCGCCGGCTGCCGACCGCGATGTAGCCTGGGCGGCAGCGGACCCATTGATACCGATTGCCTGAAATATCAGGGTGCTTAACCCTGCGCGCTTTCAGTGGCCGGGCGCAGGATATCGCGGCACCCCAGCTCATGACTGATATCCATGCGCCGATGTGCAATACGCCAGCCGTCTGATGTTGAAACCCAGCGATCCTGATATTCGGCCAGCGATTCATAGGTCAAGCCTTGCATATTGCCGGCGCCGCGATGGGCTGCGCGGACATAGATGCGGCTCACGATAGTTGAATCGCTGGACTCGACCAACAGATTGCCGAGCAAGTGCTGGGAAGGCCCGCAGCCCTCAAGGTGCACGCGGATCATGGCCACAATCGGCCCGCGACCTTGAAGCTGATGCAAACCGCCATAGTCGGCAGTCGCTTCCTGGAGGAACACATCATCCATGGCAGCCCAGTCGCGCTGATCACAAGCCCGTGCATAGCGAGAAAGGACTGCATTGAGCTCGCGCTCAAGCAGCAATTGTTTGATGTCCATCTTGTCCCCTTTTCAGTCTGCCGGTTGGTTTGGCGCTGAGCTGATGCTCGGCCTGACTGGGGGAGGGGCTCATCGTTCAGTTGGACTATTTGTGTGGGGGGTGGGGTAGGTGGGGTGGGTTTATCAGAGCACTACAAAGAGCACTGAACGTTCAGGCAGGGTGGACGGGGCTAATTCGACAACCTGCCGACCGTTTTCCTGAATCAATTGAAAGAGAAGGTCAGTAATGGATCATGAAATGGAGAATTTTCAAAAAGACTTGTTGGCTTCGGTACGTCAAATGAAAGCTGGCAAGGTGGTACCCACTACCGAAGTGAAGCTATTGGCTGCGGCCGAGGCCAGGGTTAAAGCTGGCGTGTCCCAGAGCGCATCGAAGGGAACGACCAGCACACCTTCCGAACTCACAAATTAAGGTCGATGGTGTCCGCCTATTTTTAAGTGCACGCGATAGCCCTTAACTCGAAGTTCGAAAGGTGTATTGGCCGTTTGATCACCGTGAACAGAGGCTTTTTGAGGTCATAGACCACCGTCCTGAACCTGTTGAAGCCCCAGGGTGACATCATCGACAAGTGCTTTGGCCATTTCGCTGAGATAGTGTGAAGCCCACCTCATTGCTTCGTTGCCATCATCCATTGCACCGAGAAACGTGAGCGTGTTGATGCAGTTCATAATGAGAGAGGCGTGCTGCAGTGCTTCTTCGCCTGAAATACCGGCATTGACGGTAAATAGACGCTGGTCGCCTACGTTGCATTTGGCGAAGGTGGCGCCGCCGACGGTCTGGATCATGGCTGGAGAGGTCATAGGTCGCCTCTTTTGGTCACGAGGGAGTTGTGGCGGGTGACAAGGCTGGAGTCGGCGTGTAATGCGACGAGGGCCATGGCTCGATAAGCCGCGGCGCGAATTTTGGACGGATTGCGGGTGTGATTCATTTGGCGTAACTCCTATTGTTGAGGAGCTGCCACGAATCGCCGCTAAACGAAAGAGGGTGGCAGCTGTGCGCAGGTTAGCGGACCGGGACAATAGGAACCCGGCAGGCCCGAAGGCCTCCCACGCACAGCCGCCATAATACAGATATGCGGACACAAAAAAAGCGCCTGCAATCGTTATGGTGGCGCCTGTGCGCCTATTGTTCACCGGGCCGCTAAACCCAGTCGCTGAATTTGCAGCGACAGTAAAAAGGTAACGCCACCCTTTGAAAAGCGCAACCGTGCGGAGTGTTTCTGGTGGTTTCGGGCGTGGTACAAGAATGGGCAGGCAGTGGCGGATAGCCAGAAACAAGAACGCCCGCACGGGGCGGGCTTCTTGAGGTGTTGCTCAGACTGTCTGGGACAGGTCTGGACAGCTATTAGGTGGGCCGGGGTAATTTGAACTGTTTGTCTAACTTATTGATTTTAAAATAGTATATTGGTTATTGAATTGGCTTGGAATACCATTTGGAATACCAAGGCTTTGGGCTGGCGGTGCAGAGGAAAGGCGGGTGTCTGGCTGGTTCCATCAGCTAAGGTAGTTTCCCTAGCTACCTTTCAGCCTGCCTGTGAGGTGCACGCCATCCTCGACTCCGTAGTTATCAGAAGCTCCAAGACTTGAGCTCGTTTCAGCTTGTGCTTTTTCGCCAGCGTATCGAGTAGGTCGATCACGGTTTTCGATAGCATGACGTTAACCTGCTTCTTATCTGCTGCGCGTTCGTCGAACTGCTTGCGGCTCCATCGCTTCTTGATGCCTTGGATGATAGCTTTCTGCTCATGAGGCCCGTGCTCCGCTTCATCGAAGTACATGAGCAGCTCTTTGTAGTTGCTGATAGGAGGTGGTCTCTTAAATATGGATGGAGGGTTCTTCTCCAGCCATTCCCATGCGCACTTGCAGCGTTTGTTGCCATCTTTTTTGTCTTCGAACCACTCGAACTCACGGTCCTTAGCCTTATGGCTAAGCCAGTGATCGCGAAGTCGTTCGATTTTGCCTGCTTTCTTTCCAATTTCGACATTCCAGAGATCGAGCATGGCGATGAGATGATTCCTGCCGGTGAGGTGTACCAGCCCCCGAGGCAGTCTCGACTCAGTGATGTTTTTGATTCTGCCAAGTAGCCATTGATATTGGCGTTCATCCTCCTCAATCCACTTGAGGTAGATATCTGGAATCAGAAACCGATCTTTCTTCGAGTTTATCGTCGCAAGGTTGTCGGTATTTTTCTTCAGAAAACCGGCGATGGTGTCTCTCATAGTAATGCCGTTGCACGTGGCGGGATCGAAGCCGGCATTTTCGTAATCGTCCAGGTAGAGCCATAACCAGATGTCATGACGAGTGGTTCGTCGTGGCCCCGTGAGCAGCTGGCTCAGCTCGTCAACCCCACTATCGTCAACAACAAAAGTCTCTATCATAGCAGTGCTCTATCGAAGCGTATAAGTTAAAAGAAATATTCTATTTAATAGGTTTTATTCTAATTGAATTATATATGAATTCTACGTGCGTTCTATTTAGTTCCTATGGTGGATCAATTATTATTCTATGAATATTCTATTGGTATTCTAGATTAATATTTCTCATGATAGCCAGTAAAGCTGGGCTCTGTAGCCATATATGGTTGGTTTTTTGCCGTACTTAATGCTTTCACTGTGTAAATCGATATGGGTTTTGAGGCGGGGCGTCAGTAACGTTTTTATCGCGTTCCTGGATACGTTGGTGCATATGGCGTTAAGCCTATTAGTAAGAATCGGGCTCGTGGGTGCTGATATCGAGTGGCGGCGAGGTTGTCAGCGCATGCTACTAATAGGCTGCGCTCGTAAATTCGTCGAAGCGTGGGGCGCACAGTGTGCGTGGTTTTTTCGAACGACTGACCGAGACTGCTTCGAGTCTTTGGCGTGTGGCAAAGGTGGTGGCCGAAGTCGGGCGCGTGCAGAGGTGATTAGCGCTCTGTGCAGGTCGAATTGATTTGTCGCCAATATCTTGCCCAAGATATTGGCAAAGCTCCCTAGGCTTGCGTCTCCGCTTGACGCAGTTGATTCTGAGCTGAGTGGCGTCGGTCGAATTTTAGGCTAATAACTCTTCAACTGAGCGGCTCAGGCTATGCCGTTCTGATGGGGTTTTCTGCGAAGCCTGGGCGGTCAGAGTTAAGCAGTAGGCGTGGTGAGTATTTATTTACAGACCTTGCGAATCCTCTGAACGAATATGAGGAGACAGTTCATGAGGATCATCCGTCTGAAAGAGGTTATCGACTGCACCGGCCTGGGCCGGTCCACTATCTACAAGTACATCGGCGAGGGGAGCTTTCCGAAGCCAGTATCATTGGGTGACAGGGCTGTTGGATGGGTTGAAAGCGAGGTTATGGGGTGGGTCATGGCCAGGATCGAGGCTCGTGATGCACACGAGTCTCTCACTGCGGTGTCTCCGCTAAAGGCTGCGTAATCAGCCGGTTGGCTGAGCGTTCGTCAAGTCATCCGGTTGGCGTTCAGGCTGACCAGATGACTCGAATCTTTGGTTTATTTCCAGAGCATTTGAATCACTGAAGCTGCCACATTCTTGCCGCGCTCTCTGGCAGTTTGCTGCTCCACTCCCTTGCAGGAGTGGGGTGGTAGGTTTCGGTATTAGTATTATTTATATATCCATGCATTTGGCATTGCTACTATCAATGACATAGCCTGTTGTACTCATAGCCTTCATCAACCAAATGGACCCTACCCATACGTCCATTCAAGGCAACCATCTCCATCACCCTCACCCCTTTTTGAGGGGGGAGCTCAGGCAGTGACAGGATCCAGCTCCTAGCGTCAGTCACTGAACCGAGTTCTGCTACACATGGAGATCGAATCGTATAAATATACATAGCCCACTGAGTTGATGTACCTACTCAGCGGATCATTCCCATGACACACCAGCCCAAGCGTCACCCCGGTAACAGCAATCTTCACCTGCATCACGAGAATACCTTCCAAGGGCTACCCGTGATGACGTCCCACACCCCCTTCATTACCGAATACCTTGAACGATTTCATGAAACCACTCAGTTAGCGCTCAGCGCTCACCGTCGGGTATTCGCGGTACGTTTCGATCTACGTTTTCCAGACGACGACCTACGACTCGAATCAGACAACACTGTCATCTCCAGATTTGTCGATTCCTTAACCGTCAGAATCCAATCAGCACGTGAGCGCTCCAAGCGACTAAATGGCTCTGCACATCAGACACAGGTGCGCTGGTGCTGGGTCAGGGAGATTGGGCGAGAGGGGCGAGCGCATTACCACTTTGTCTTGTTGCTCAACAAGGATGCGTACCACACTGTGGGACGCTTTCACTCAGCACAAGAGAACCTATACCGCCGCATCCAGTCGGCATGGGCCAGTGCGTTGGGAATTTCTGTCGCTGAAGCTGACGGCTTGGTGCATGTCCCCGCCAACGCGGAATTCCACCTCTCTCAGGATGACCCGGCGGAGATGGCCCAGTACTTCCGTCGAGTGAGCTACCTCTGCAAAGTTGCGACCAAGGTGTACGGCAATCGCTGCCGTGTGTTTGGTTGTAGTAGAGGATGAACCTCAGCAGCAGATCAGGGGAGAGCTGCTCAGTTTTCACTAGGCTCGAGTCAGATTGACTGACTTGCCATGGCGTTACTTCTAGGGGGCGCGCTGGCTGCGCTTAAGACCGCAGCTTGACGGTTTTGGGTGTTCAAGGCGCGGCTTTGTCGAGAGGGAGTTGTGTGATTCACAGGCCTCTGGGGTGGGTTTTGCATGCTTGCTCCCAGCAGTTTCAATACGCCATGACTGGGGTTTCCCTGGTCATGGCGTTTTATGCCGGATCAGCCGGTTGCCGGGTTGGTGCTCTTCATCCTCCGATTCTTGTCCAGCCTAGATGAGAGCTTGCTTGCCTCGTGGCGAATGGAGTCTGCGTCGGTTATCCGGCGGACTTCAGCATTGCAAGGAGGAATAGCTTGGATCGTTGATCGTCTTGTGCCATGCAAGATGTGATAATTAGGAACGCTGAAAATTGCATCATTGTGCTAAGGCAAGAGTTGCCTTAGCTGTTGCCCTGAACACGGAATCCCATGGCCATCAAGAAAACTGCTCTCTATTCCTCCCTTTGGGCCAGCTGCGACGAATTGCGCGGCGGTATGGATGCTTCCCAGTACAAGGATTACGTCCTGACCCTGCTGTTCATGAAGTACGTGTCGGACAAATTCAAGGGTGACCCCTATGGCATGATCCTGGTGCCACAGGGGGCCAGCTTCGATGACATGGTGGAACTCAAGG
Organism: Pseudomonas bubulae; assembly: GCF_037023725.1. Taxonomy (NCBI): domain Bacteria; kingdom Pseudomonadati; phylum Pseudomonadota; class Gammaproteobacteria; order Pseudomonadales; family Pseudomonadaceae; genus Pseudomonas; species Pseudomonas bubulae. The sequence goes on along the minus strand of NZ_CP146077.1, from coordinate 5,041,563 downwards.
GCAGCAAGAATATCGGTGAAGACATTAACACCATCATCAGTCGCCTGGCCGAGGAGAACGACCTCAAGGGCGTGATCGATGTCGCCGACTTCAACGATGAAGACAAGCTTGGCAAAGACAAGGAAATGGTCGACCGCCTGTCTAAGCTAATCGGCATTTTCGAAGGGCTGGACATGTCCAGCAACCGCGCCGACGGTGACGACCTGCTGGGCGACGCCTACGAATACCTGATGCGCCACTTTGCTACCGAGTCGGGCAAGAGCAAGGGCCAGTTCTACACCCCTTCGGAAGTTTCTCGAATCGTCGCCAAAGTGGTCGGCATCAGCCATGACACGCCGCAGGACGCCAGCGTCTATGACCCGGCCTGTGGGTCTGGATCGCTGCTACTTAAAGCCAGTGACGAAGCGCCGCGTGGTCTGTCGATCTTCGGTCAGGAGATGGACAACGCCACCGCTGCCTTGGCGCGCATGAACATGATTTTGCACAATAACGCCACTGGCAAGATTTGGAAGGGCAACACCCTATCCGATCCGCACTGGAAGGACCCTATCGGCCAGCTCAAACTATTCGACTTTGCCGTGGCCAACCCGCCATTCTCGAACAAAAATTGGACCAGCGGCATAAATCCCACAGAGGATCTGTTCGGCCGCTTTAACTGGGGCATCCCGCCGGAGAAAAACGGTGATTACGCCTTCCTGCTGCACATCCTTAAGTCTCTGAAAAGCACCGGCAAGGGCGCGGTAATTTTGCCCCACGGCGTGCTGTTCCGTGGCAATGCCGAGGCGCGAATCCGTGAGAACCTGATCAAGCAGGGTTACATCAAGGGCATCATCGGCCTTCCGGCCAACCTTTTCTACGGCACCGGCATTCCTGCCTGCATCATCGTGCTGGACAAGGAGCAGGCAAAACACCGCACCGGCATCTTCATGATCGATGCCAGCAAAGGTTTCAAGAAGGACGGCAACAAGAACCGCCTGCGCGATCAGGACATTCATAAGGTGGTGGACGTGTTCACCAGGCAGCTGCAGCTGCCGCGCTACAGCCGCATGGTGCCGTTGGCCGAGTTTGCCGGTAACGACTACAACCTGAACATCCCGCGCTATATTGACGCCAGTGAGCCGGAAGACCTGCACGACCTGTCTGCCCATTTGCAGGGCGGTATTCCCAATGCCGACATCGAATCCCTTGAGCGTTTCTGGCAGGTGTTCCCCAGCCTGCGTGCCACATTGTTTAAGCCAGGCCGCGCCGGCTACTGTGATGCCCTCGTAGGGGCCAATCAGGTCAAGAGCACCATCCTTGCTCACCCGGAATTCACTGCCTTTTCCGAGCGTAGCCTGGCACCGTTCCAGCAATGGCGGGACAGTAGCAACCTGGCCAGCATCCACCCCGGTGACAAGCCAAAAGCCGTAATTCATCGCATCTCTGAAGACCTGCTGGAGCGCTATAGCGCCATCCCTCTTCTAAGTAAATACGACGTTTATCAGATCCTCATGGATTACTGGGCCGAGACCATGCAGGACGACGTCTACGTGTTGGTGCAGGACGACTGGGCCGCCGGTAGGCAGCTGCGCGAGCTGGTGGCCAAGAAAGGCGAAAAGCTTAAGGAAACCCCGGATCTAGTCATCGGCAAGAGCAAGTACAAGGCCGAGCTGATTCCGCCAGCTCTGATCAGCATGCGCTTCTTCCCGCAGAAGGTGGCGCGCATTGGCCAACTGCAAGCGGCTTACGACAACGCCAGCCAGGAACTGGAAAGCTACCTGGAAGAACACTGCGGTGATGATGGCCTGCTCAACGAGGCGCTCAACGACAAGGACAAAGTCACTAAGGCCAGCATGACCGCACGGCAGAGGTTGGCCAGCGACCCGGAAGAAGTTGCCGCGCTCAAGCAAGCGAAGAAGTTGTTCGATGCCGAGGCCAACGCAAAGAATGCTCTGAAAGGCGACGAAGAGGCTCTGGACCAGGCTGTATTCCGCCAATACTCCGCGCTCAGCCTGGACGATGTTCAAGCCCTGTTGATCGAGGACAAATGGCTAGCCAGCCTGCAGGCCGGTATCGAGGCCGAGATCGAGCGGGTTACCCAGCAACTGACCAATCGTGTGCGCGAGCTGGAACAGCGTTATGCCTGTGCCTTGCCGGAGCTGACTGCCGAGGTCGAAAGCCGGAGTAAGCGGGTTGTTGAGTATCTGCGTGCTATGGGGCTGGAGGCGTGAGCATGAAGGATGCAGTCGAGGAGGTGAGTGCCCTGTACTTTGTGAGTACGGCTGCTGATGGAGGTCTGCACTGTTTAGACGGTTGGCAATACGCTCAGTTAGGTGATGGTGTTGACCTGCTTTCAGGTAACCACGTGATGGCCAGCTGTTGCAATAATCAGGGTATTGGCACGCCATACTTAACCGGCCCTGCAGACTTTCCTAATGGCGTAATACAACTAACAAAGTATACAACTCGGCCAAGTGCTATCTGTGATGCAGGTGATATTCTCATCACTGTAAAGGGGTCGGGGGTTGGTTCGTTAACATTGGCTGATACAAAATACTGCATAAGTCGGCAGCTTATGGCGGTTCGTGTGCGTAATTGGGATGAGCGGTTTGTTTATCAGTTAATATCAAGCAAGCAAGATTTTTTCAGTGGTGCAGCTACAGGTTTGATACCAGGGCTGTCCAGGGGCGATATTCTAGAAAAAAGTATTCATATTCCTGTTGACCGTGAAGAACAAACCGCCATTGCCGACGCCTTGTCCAATGTCGATGCCCTGATCAATGGCCTAGAAAACCTGATCGCCAAAAAACAGGCCATTAAAACCGCCACCATGCAGCAACTGCTCACCGGCCGCACTCAACTGCCGCAATTCGCCACCGGTCCCGATGGCTGCCCTAGAGGGACCAAGCAGACGGAGTTAGGGGAGATTCCGGAGGATTGGGATTTATTAAGTCTTGGTGATGTGTGTATTTTCGAAAACGGTGATAGAGGGAGTAACTATCCGTCACCAAATTCATTTGTAGGAAGTGGGGTTCCGTTTATTAATGCGGGCCATATCGCTAATGGGGTGATTAGCCTGGATTGTATGAACTATATAACGGATGAAGCCTACAGTCGGCTAGGGGGTGGTAAGGTTAGGCCAGGAGATATCCTTTTTTGCTTGCGTGGTTCGCTTGGAAAGTATGGGTTAGTAAGTGAAGACTTTGGTTTGGGAGCTATTGCTAGCTCTTTGGTTATTGTAAGAGCAAAAGAGAGGGTGTCACTGCAGTATCTGATTTGTTATTTTGCTTCGGAACTCTGCGAGAAGATGATTGAACTCTGGGCTGGTGGAGCTGCACAGCCCAATCTAGGTGCCAGGGAGCTGGCGCGTTTTGCACTTCCAGTTCCAAAAAAAGATGAACAAACCGCCATCGCGTCCATCCTTTCAGATATAGATGGTGAAATCCAAACCCTCGAACAGCGCCTGTCCAAAACCCGCCAAATCAAACAAGGCATGATGCAGGAACTCCTGACCGGCAGGACGCGATTAGTATGACGGCAGCGCGTGACCCTGTCTCGGTTAAGACGTTAAGCTTTAATCAGCTTCTGGTCGCCAGTGAGTGGCCGCTGGCGCTGGATAGCTACCAGCGTGGCTTTGTCTGGGATAAACCCAAAATGACTCAGTTGGCCAGCGATCTGGCTGAGTATCAGAAGAAGTCACGTCAGAGTTTGCCGTACTACATGGGGACGTTGCTGCTGCATGCGGATGACAAAAAGCAGCTGCGCTTCATCATTGACGGCCAGCAGCGCATCACCGCCTTGTCGGTACTGCATCGCCAGCTTACCGGCAGTCTGCCGAAGAGGCAGGCTCTCAGCTACTCGGCACACTCGTCGCGCTTCATTCGTCAGGCCGCTAAGGCTTTGGCTGAATGTGCCGAACTGCCTGATACCTCGGTTTTCGATCGCCTGCTGTTTACCGTGATTGTGGTCGACAGTGCCGATCAGGCCTTCACCTTTTTCGACACCCAGAACAACCGAGGTGTGCGCCTGCACGCCACCGACCTGCTTAAAGCCTTTCATCTGCGCGCCATAGACCAAGCCGGAGGTCATGAGCGGCAGCGCCATGGTTTGGAGCAATACTGCGCCGAGCGCTGGGAGGACATTCAGCGTCATCCGGCGGTGCTCTCGCCGGGTCAAGACTTCGCGCCCAATCTGTTTAATCGCTTTCTCTGGCGTGCGCGGCGTTGGCGGGGCAGCCAGGTGCCGAACGGTCGGCACGATTCCATACTGGAGGAGTTCCAGACCAATACCTGGCCTCTGGGTTATGACGCCCGCTCTAGCCTGGACACCCTGCCGGTATATGCCTGCCGGCATAACCGGATGGCCACAACCTTGACACTAAAGGCCGATGGCGAGCGCGAACTGCAGGGCAGCCGCCTGCTGCTGAGCCAGAACCCCGCTAATCTGCCTATGGCGCTGCGTCAGCCTATTCATCAGGGCATCGGTTTTTTCTTATTTGCCGATAAGTACGCGGCGCTGCTGCAGTCGCTAATGAATGAGCCGACCGCAGAGGTGCGCCTGCTCGCTTTTCGTAGCCTCTACACGCAGCTGCTGCGGAGCAATCAGGAATACCTGCGGGAGATTTTCCTCCTCGCCAGCCTGCTGTATGTCGATCAGTTCGATTATGAGCAGCTCATGGCGTTTGCCTTGCGGCTGGAGTTTCTGCTCGGGGCCATTCGTCTCGACAAGCAGCAGGTGCGTCAGGAAACGGCGGCCAATTTCTTCAGGGATGGCGACCTCAATCTGCTGGATGTGATTGCTCAAAGCCATCATCCCCGGCAGGTGTTGGAATACCTGTACCAGCAGCAGCGGCAATGTGCCGAACCCTACCGTGATGAACAGGTGGTTATAGGTAAAGGAGTACAGGGGCGCTACAAGCAGGCCGTGCTTAACTATTTCCACCCTGAGGCCGGTATGGGCTGTGAGCGTCTGGCTGACAAGCCAAGTTGGGTTGAGTCGGTGATCAAGAGGGATTGGTCGTGAGCATCACGTCTGAGTTGTACACGCTGGAGCAGATCGTCGATCAGCCAGGCGCCGCCTGGTCTTTCAATGTGCCCATTTACCAGCGGCTGTATGTCTGGGGGGAGGATCAGATCAATACGCTGCTTACTGACATCGCTAATGCCTACGATCGGGATGAAGAGCAATTTTTCCTCGGCGGTACCCTGCTGGTGGAGAAAACCGTTCAACAGGATCGTGCTGAGGGGCTGCGCCGTTTTGATCTGATTGATGGTCAGCAGCGGTTCACCACGCTCTGGCTACTCAGTACCGTCGCTGTCTGGCGTGAGGTTATGGGGGCTTTCCGTTTTGTCCGGCTCATGCGGGGATCGCAGCCGCGACTGCGATTTTCCATCCGCGAGCAGGTGAATGTGTATCTGAACAGTCTTATGCACGACACTGATGCGTTGGTCGATGAAGCGCTCGATACGCGGAGCATGCGCCACGCCCAGCAGTTGATGATGTCCTTTGCAGCCACCTACGTGCGCGCGAATGGCAGTGCTGTTGATGAGGACTACCTGCGCGGGCTGGCTGACTTTGTGTATCGCAAGGTAAAGCTGGTGCTGACCCAAGTGCCTGAGGGTATGGATCTCAACAAGCTGTTTGAGGTTATCAATAATCGCGGGGTGCAGCTGCAACATCACGAGATTCTCAAGGCCCGACTGCTCCAAGACATTGCAGCTGCTGACCGTGCGCGCTACGCGGCTCTTTGGGGTGCCTGCGCAGATATGAGTGGCTTTGTTGAGCGCAATCTATGTGCAGAAACGCACCTGGAGGCCAATCAGCTGGGGGCGCTCTACGCTTCCGGAAAACTGGCGGATACTGCCGCGATACATTCAGCTCTTTCATACAGAGAGCCAAGCCCGCTGGACGATAGCTCAGAGGCGCGACTTACCCTGGAAAGCATCTTTGCTGATGGAGAGCAAAGCTTGGATCATGCCTCCGATTCGAGCTCTGACCAGGGGGAAGAGCCTTGGGCCCGTAGCATCATCGGATTTCCGTTGTTTCTACAGCACACGCTGCGCATCTGGCTGCACGAGAATGGCAAGGGCGATCTGAAGCGTCTGTTGGACCGACAGTTGCTGGCCCTATTCGATGAGGCATTTTTTGCCAGGGGGGAAGAATTTACCCGTGAAGCGAATGCCCGCAGCTTTATCGATATGCTCTGGCGTCTGCGAGTCTTATGGGATGAGTATGTGATCAAGTGGGTGGACCAAGGTGACGAGGAGGTCCACCAGGTGTGTCTGACTTCGATATCCGGCAGCGATAGTAAGCGTTACATCAATCGCAGTCGGGAGAGCGCCGCTCACCAAGGGTTATCGCTGCTGCAGGGCATGCTGTATCACTCACAGGAAATCACCACACATTACTGGCTGACACCCTTTTTGTATTTCATTCACAAGCAGTCACTAGGGGTGAGAAGCGAGGGGAAAGAGTATGAGCGCTTCTTCAACTATCTTTGTCACCTAGACAACCAGCTGTTGGGTGACAGCAATGACGAGAGTCTAGTTGTCCGGACTCGTTGGTTCATGGAGGAGCCCTGGCGCAGAGCTGGCCATCTGGTGTTTGACGCCCTGCTGCAAGAAGACTACGGAGTCGCTTTCCCTCATTACTGGTTTTACAAGCAGGACTTCGTACTCTGGTACACACAGCGCAATGAATGGCCGCTGTGGAGCAATTTCCGGTTTACTGCGAAAAATTCCGTCGAGCATATCTCGCCCCAGCGGCCGCAGAGCACGGATACCAACAAGGTATCCGTGCATTGGCTTAACCGGTTCGGCAATTTGGCGTTGGTATCACGCAGCATTAACTCCGAATACAGCAATCTGCCGTTCAATGAAAAGCGCCAGCGCTACCTCAACAAGCGCAACCACGAGAGCCGGCCAGACTCGCTGAAGATGGATTTAATCTATGCGGGCACGTCCTGGGGAGATACACAGGCCAAGCTTCATCAGGAGGCGATGCTGACTGCGGTGCGTGAGCACTACGTCAGGTCTTTCAGCGAGCAGCCTGAAAAACCGTAGCCTGCGGATTAATGCACGCTGCATTGTCTGCGTTCGATTCGGGGGTAAGCTCTCTGGGTGACGCGTGACACCATGCTGGCAACATTGGTCGGCAGGCTTTTACCCAAGGCCATGATAATGCCTGATTCGCCTGATTTTCTGGGTGCTTTAGAATGTCCTTTGATCGTGATAGCGAGTTGTAGCTGAGTTAGGCAGCAGCTTGTCATCGACTTAAGCAGCAGGGATCGGATTTGGAAAGGAAGTCTTGCATGAGCAATGTTGGCCAGCGCGAACGCGCCACTCAGCAACGTGTCGCCCGTTTTTTCCAGGATCAACTCGGCTGGAGTCATCTTGGCGACTGGCATTCGCGTGAGGGCAACCGCAATATTGAGTCCGGTCTGCTGAGTCGTTGGTTGCAAGGGCGTGATATCAGTGACGCATTGATCACACGTGTGTTGCGCCAGCTGGATGTGGCCGCTGCGTTGGGTGAAGGCAAGAATCTGTATGACGCCAACAAGGCGGTGTACCAGTTGTTGCGCTATGGCGTGAAAGACAAAGAGGGGGCTGGCGAGCAGAACAAAACTGTTTGGCTGATTGACTGGCACAATCCCGAAGCCAATGACTTCGCTATCGCTGAAGAAGTGTCGATCAAGGGCGAGAATAAGAAGCGCCCGGATATTGTGCTTTATGTGAATGGTATTGCTCTGGGTGTGATTGAGCTGAAGCGCTCCTCGGTCTCAGTCTCCGAAGGTATCCGGCAGAACCTGGACAATCAGAAGAAAGACTTCATACGCAATTTCTTCAGCACCCAGCAGCTGGTTATGGCTGGGAACGACACCCAAGGGCTGCGCTACGGCTCTATCGAAACGCCAGAGAAGTACTACCTGGAGTGGAAAGAGCCACTCACTACGGAGTCTTCCGGTTATTTGCTCGATGACCACCTAGCTTGCATGTGCAATAAACAGCGCTTTCTACAGATTATCCATGACTTCATTGTGTTTGATGCTGGTACCAAGAAGACCTGCCGGCATAACCAATTTTTCGGTATTGAGGCGAGCAAGCCATTTTTGGCTCGACGTGAAGGCGGAATCATTTGGCACACTCAGGGCTCCGGTAAGAGCTTGACCATGGTCTGGCTGGCCAAGTGGATTCGGGAAAATATTCGGAACTCACGCGTGCTGATCATTACCGATCGTACCGAGTTGGATGAGCAGATTGAGAAGGTTTTCTACGGTGTTGATGAGGAAATACTACGCAGTAAAAGCGGTGCTGATCTGCTCGATACCCTGAATATGCCCGTACCTTGGCTCGTGTGTTCGTTGGTGCACAAGTTTGGTCGCCATGGCGAGTCGGAGAGTGAAGAAGCCGCCGATGCGTTTATTGAGGAGCTGCGTAACAGCTTGCCCAAAGACTTTCGTGTCAAAGGCGATCTCTATGTGTTCGTTGACGAATGCCATCGCACTCAGTCGGGAAAGCTGCACGAGGCAATGAAGGACATTCTGCCGGAAGCCATGTTTATTGGTTTCACCGGCACACCGTTGATGAAGAAGGACAAGAAGAAGTCTATCGAGATTTTTGGCCCCTTTATTCATACCTACAAATTCGACGAAGCAGTGGCCGATGGTGTGGTGCTTGACTTGCGCTATGAGGCGCGGGATATCGACCAGCGTGTGACTTCACAGAAGAAGGTGGATGAGTGGTTTGAGGCCAAGACACGAGGCCTGTCGAACCTTGGCAAAACCCAGCTCAAACAGAAATGGGGCTCGATGCAGAAACTGTTGTCCAGCAAGTCGCGGCTGGAGCAGATCGTCAATGACATCATGCTTGATATGGACACGCGGCCGCGCCTGATGGATGGCCGGGGTAACGCCATGTTGGTGTGCGCCAGTGTCTATCAGGCTTGCAAGGTCTATGAGTTGTTCAGTGAGACAGACCTCGCTGGCAAATGCGCCATTGTCACCAGCTACAAGCCGATGGCCTCCGAGATCAAGGGGGAAGAGACTGGCGAAGGGTTGACAGAAAAACTGGCCAAATACGAAATCTACCGGCGCATGTTGGCCAACTACTTTGACCAACCCGCCGAGGAAGCAGCCAAACGCGTTGAAGAGTTCGAAAAGCAAGTCAAGCAGCGCTTCATTAACGAACCAGGACAAATGCGTCTGCTGATCGTGGTCGACAAGTTGTTGACGGGGTTTGATGCGCCTCCGGCAACCTACTTGTACATTGATAAGCAGATGGCCGATCACAGCCTGTTCCAGGCAATTTGCCGAGTCAATCGCCTGGATGGTGATGACAAGGAGTACGGCTACATCATCGACTATAAGGATCTGTTTCGCTCCCTGGATAAGGCCATTACCGACTACACCGCCGGGGCTTTTGACAAGTATGACAAGGAAGATGTCGCCGGCCTGTTGAAAGATCGTTTGGTCCAGGCGCGAGAGGATCTGGATAACGCCCTGGAGGCCGTGCGCGCACTCTGTGAATCGGTGCTGGCGCCGCGCAACATGCAGGATTACAAACACTATTTCTGCGGCGTGTCGGGAGAGAACAAGGACGACCTACCTGAGAAGGAAGCCCTGCGACTGGCGCTTTATCACAGCGTGGCAAAGCTGCTGCGTGCCTGGGCCAACCTGGCCAATGAGATGCTTGAGGCGGGTTACAACAAAGCTCAGGAAGAAACTATCCGGGCTGACGTGATTCACTTTGAAAAGGTTCGCGATGAAGTGAAGCTCGCCAGTGGCGATCTGGTTGAGATGAAGCGATTCGAGCCGGCGATGCGTAAGCTGTTGGACATGTATGTCCGTGCTGATGACAGTGAAGTATTGATGGACTTCGAGGAGTTGGGGCTGATTGAGTTGGTGGTGGAGAAAGGCGCAGGTGCATTGGAGGATGTCTCTGAGGATCTGCGTAGAGATCCCGATGCCATGGCCGAAACCATCGAAAATAACGTACGCAAAACCATCGTCGATGAAAACCCAGTAAACCCCAAATACTACGAGCAGATGTCTGTGCTGCTGGATGAGTTGATCGAATTGCGTCGGCAGAAGGCATTGGATTACCAGGAGTACCTTGAGCAAATTCGAGACTTGGCTCGCAAGGTGAAAAGTCCTGGGAGTAACAGCCAACACCAGTATCCCGGATCAATTGATACATCGGCCAAACGTGCCCTGTACGACAACCTTGATCGGGATGAGGTGTTGGCGACCCGCATAGATACCGCAGTGCGCTATACCAAGAAAGCTGACTGGGTTGGTGATCGTTTCAAGGAACGTGAACTGGCCAATGCCATCCGCGAGGAAAGCGCAGGGTATAAAGTCGATATTCCTAACCTCATGGAGCTGATCAAAGCCCAGAAGGATTATCGCTAATGGCGACAGTTCATATCGGCAGTCTTGAGGTTGAACTCAACCGCAAAGCGATCAAGAACCTGCACATTAGCGTTCTGCCGCCACAGGGCAGGGTGCGTGTCTCGGCACCTGAGCATTTGTCCGATACAGCAGTACGCACTGCCGTGATTCAGCGGTTGGCCTGGATTCGCAAGCAACAGAAAGATTTCGCCGCCCAGCCGCGCCAGACTGAGCGAAAGATGGTCTCTGGTGAAACCCATTACTTGTGGGGTCGTCGTTATCGACTCGAAGTGACTGAGCGTATTGGTAAAGCAGAAATTAAACGCAGCAAAATGCGGTTGAGGCTCTATGTACGGCCAGAAACCGATCTGAAAACACGGATGCACTTGCTCAACGACTGGTATCGCGTCGAGCTCAAGGCGCGTGTGCAGGAGTTGATTGGCGACTGGGAGGTGCGTCTGGGGGTATGCCCAAGTTTCTGGGGAATCAAGAAGATGAAAACCAAGTGGGGCAGCTGTAACACTCAGGCTAAACGGATTTGGTTAAATCTTGAACTCGCGAAAAAGCCTCCTGAGTGCCTTGAGTTCATTCTGGTGCATGAACTGGTGCATCTGCTGGAGCGGCACCACAACCAGCGGTTTGTGCGGCTGATGGACGACTTCCTGCCCCATTGGAAGGAGAGTAAGTCACGGCTGAATTCGTCCCCATTAGCGCATGATGAGTGGCGGTATTGAGCGAATTCGGGGCACGGCGCTGATATGTAAGTGCCCAGGCCTGGGGGCCTGACAAGTGGAGTACGGGGCAGGCTGGCGCGCCTCAGGCGTAGGGGGCGCTGGCGCGGATGGAGTCAAATCCCGTCGAATTGGTACCCGGTGTCCAGCTTCTGGTAGGTAATAACTTTGATCTCCGCCTTACCTGCGATGTGCGGGGCGTGCCGCTCGGGCGGTAGTTCAGGTAGGACCAGGTAGCGGCGTACCGGGAAGCGCAGTTCATCGGCAATGGCCTCGCCATGCAAGATCAACTGGCCGAGGCCAGTATAGATGTTGGTCGTGTTGGCGGAGGTTTTCACCTCGTACAGGTCGACATAGTGTTCACCGACTATAGCCAAGTCGATGGCCTGGGACTTCTGCAGTGTGCCAGAGGTCTGAAGCTGAGCTGCGAGCGCGCTGACTATGGCGCCGTGTTCGACCACGCGATTGCCTGAGACGGTGTAGTTATTACCCCAGCTCTCCCCTGAAAATTCTTCAAAGTAGGCGCCAAGTTTGTGCGCGCGCTGCGTTTGCTTATCGGCCACAATAGCGGGCGGCTGTTTGTCTGTACGCTCGAACGGTGTTCGTTTTCCCGTGTTGGCAAGCTTGATCGCGCCAAGTTCGGTCGCCACATGGCGAGCCTCGACGGCGAACTCAAACAGTCGATCAATCATGTCAGGAGAGTCCAGTCCAGCTATGAGGATCAGCTGATTGGTCTGATTACCATCCTTGGCAGTGATGCAGTTTGGGAAGCGCTCGAGCACCAGATTTTTTTCAGGGCGCCCATACCCTTGGTGAGTTTGCCACGATGTGCCAAAAACAATTCCCCGTCTTCGTCCTTTACGAACGCCCCGGCTAGGTTTCGGTTGTACTCCTCGGCTGGGAAGTTAAGTTGCACAGTGATATCGAGCCAGTCAGTGGAGCTGGGCTCGCCCATGACGAGGAAGTTCATGTGTTTGTCCGACCATTTCTTGCAGGGCGACCAACCGCGGACTCTGAAGCCGCTGTCATGTTCAAAAAAAACCTTTCCCGACATGTGCCCAGAAGGGTAAGTGATTTCGCGGGTTTCACCGTGGATGAAAGCCTTCTTTAGGCGAGTGGTGAGCTTACGATTGTGCGCCGAGATTTGGCGAAGATCGGTGATAACTTCGAACATGTTTTCTTATCCAGGTGCTGTAGCCGTTTGACTGAATCTCACCCCGAGGTCAAAGCCCAGGCATCGGTATTGGAAGTCGAGCTGTCGAAGCAGGCTATCCCGCACATCGCTGGCGTAATGGACTGAATTGCCAGCTGCTGAGTCCTTCCGATATTTCAGTGAACATAGCTCAGACGACAAAAGAAAAAAAAGAAAAAATAAAAGCAGGCAGAGCTGATCAACAGTCTCTGTCTGCTTTATGTCGTTTACTCGATGCTGGGGAAGTGCTTGAGCACCCAGTAAAAGAAAAGGAAGGCAATACCAACTGCGACCAAGATCGGCGGGAATCGCAACATTAGGATCACAGCAAACACTACTGCTGAAGCGCTCGCCAGTACACCAATGAAGATGAGAAGTGTGGCCAGGAAACGTATTAACGCCATTGGACTCTCCTAGAGTTGAGGCGATGTTGGTTGCGGGCCGGATGTATCAGTTGCTATCTGCCGGGGCGGCTTGGCTAGCGCATGCCAAGGGCAAACGCTCCTACAGATCTCCCCGTTCTACCAGCGATATGCAACCCTCATAGCCCACCACCACATGATCCAATATCCGGGTGCCAACCATGTTGAGTGCATTCTTGAGGGTGGTGGTCAGCGTGCGATCAGCCTGGCTAGGCTCCGGGTCGCCGGAGGGATGGTTATGAACCAGGATTACGGCGGCGTTGTGCTCCAAGGCGATCTTGACCACCTCCCGAGAGGACACGCAGGCAACCTCCAATGCGCCCCTGAATAGTTCTCTGAAGCCAATAACCCGGTGCTCGGTATCGAGCAGCAACAAAGCAAGGACCTCGTAATCATGGAATTGCAGCAGCGTTTGTAGGTGGCTGAAGACGAGTCTACGCTCAGTCAACGCCCGTCCTTTAGACAGACGATACATCGCGAGTTGTTGAGCCATCTGCAGGATGTCGGCCTCGGTGACTGGTGATTCGATGACATAGGTGTCGGGCGTTTTACCGGCTTTGAGCTTGGGATATTTCATGCTGGTATTCCTATCGCGAACGCGTGAAAGCACTAGAGGGTGTGTGGCGCAGTTACTGGGAGTTGGGTGTCGGGATTGAATGATTCCGAACGCCCCTTTAGGTGAGAGCGCTCGGTATTGCTGTGGCTCACGCAGCGAGTTGTAAAGCTGCATCGAGTGCCTTCTGTTTAATTACTGCGCCTTGTCCAAACCATGCCGAGTCCATTCGATACTCAGAGCTCCTGGCGCGTCTTTCATGATCCACGTATTCAGTCACAGCGTTCAGCAAGCCCCATGCTGTTCCGCGAGCGGACTCCATTTCAGATCCTCGGCCTTTACCTTCATACAGGCTCTGTACCTTCTCCATAGCTCGTTTGTTGGGCAGTACATTGGGAATGGGGTCATGCGCGCTCGTGTCGCACAGCACCTCCATGAAGAAGCTCATGGCCTCAGTCCACTGAACCTTGCGTTCCGCGAGGGCGCGCATCCGATACATGAATTCGTCCCACTGCGAGACGGCGATGCCTAGTTGTTTTTTTACTGCCTGCGAATCAAAGTGCGTGCTGTGTGGAACCTTAATTGCGCGGGTGGCTCCGCTTAGGGATATGGTCAGTGTGTTATTGCAGACCACGCGAACGGTGGTGGGAGTTGCAGTGGTGGCTAGTGTGCCGTCACAGGACGTTGCCAGTAGCAGATAGCCGTTTACCACGTCATTACCTTTAATTGCAGTCGACTGTCCGGTCCTCGCCAGTGCCCAGAGTTTTCGACCTCCCTTCAGGACGCCGGCGGTTTCCAATTCGTAACCGGAGCGCTCGGTCAGATCGCGGTAAAACTCCAGCACTTCACACGGCTGGACCACCTGGTAGCGTTGTGAGACGACTGACAAGGCCTCCTTGCTGTCCGAACGGTAAAGCACTTTCTGTTCGGGGAACGAATGGATGGTGCCGAGATGGCCGACAGTATCCGCCATGAACCGTACCGGCGATTCCTGGATCTGCCAGTTCATGCCGGCTTCTTGTTGCCAGACTTCCAGCGGTTGATTGGGCGAGAGTTGATTGCCCAGGCCATGCCAAGGCGTAGCGCCAACGTAAGCCATTTGTTCGATGAGGTGTGCCATGGGGAGCTTCCTTTTCATAGGCGCACGGCGAAGCCGCTGAGTACTCAGCAGGAATCAATTGGCGTGCGGGGAGTTGATAGAGAGGGGGGGCGATGGATCAGATGGAGAGCAGCAGTGGCGTCAAGCGGGAGACGAGCAGTTCAAGCGGAATGACGGCAGCTAAACGACAGTTCGCAGTCGAGACAAGCGTAATTGTCTAAAACCCGCTCGTCGATGACTTCGCCGAGTTTGGCGCCCGCGATACAGCCGGTCGCCGCTCCGGCTAATCCGCCGAGAATGGCTCCGGCCATACCGCCAGCAATGGCACCGGCGGGGCCAGCCACGAGACCGATGACTGCGCCAACCTCGGCGCCAGCCATGGCGCCTGTGACTCCTTGGGCGGCGCCCCCGACGGTGCCGATAAGGGCGCCGACTTTCCTGGCTAAATCCTTGGTGATGACAGCGGTGGAGTGACAGCGTGGGCATTGAGTGGTCATGTACAGGGTGCCTGTCGAGAGAGTCGGGATGAAGTCATTGCACGGGCATAGAGCCCATCAAGCAGGTCGCCTAAGCGACCTGCTTGATGGGCTGAACTGTCGTGACTGGGACTGGATGGTCAATGCGGATTGGTGCAGGTTCGTGATGTATGACTGCGACTTTTTTGATTCGAATGCGCCTGGTTAAGAGAAGCAGAGGCTCGATACCTACCCACTAGCTCCATAGTGCGCGCTTTAGTATCCTCGGACACCTAGCGCCAGAGGCGACGTGCCTAGGCTTCATGTCGATCTACTAGGGATTGCAATGAACGAATTGGACTCGATCAATGGTGCGGAGGTACCCGGTTGGCCATCGATCTACGTGATAGGGTCGTACGACAGCCGCATTACGTTCTACTCACAGCAAGTCCGAGGCTTCAACCTAGCAGGTGCTCTGGTTGCTAATGGCATACTGCGGGACAAGAGGAGGTTTGCTGTAATTGGGGCAGGGGCCGCGGGATTATCAGTTGCCGCAGGCCTGTCAATCCTGAAACCAGATTGTCATGTCGACGTGTTCGAGCGCGAGGAGCATGCCCTACATTTGCAGCGAGGTTGCTCACAGCGCAACCTTCATCCCCATATTTACGAATGGCCTCGGCAAGGTGCTCGTGACGAGAGTGCTGGCTTACCATTCCTCAACTGGAGCGCAGGTACAGCAGACTCAGTCGCTGGCGAGGTTATGCGTCAGTTCGGAACCCTTCAAGCGCATCGCCCTAATGCGCTACTCATCAAGTTGCTTCGCGAAGTCACCGCCATCGAACGCGCCGGTGTGGCCGCCTATCGCGTCCGGCACCAGCCTGCGCGAGGCGGTGATCCCTCGGCTACGAACTATGACGCTGTGTTCATTGCAATTGGTTTTGGGAGAGAGCGCCCGCTTGGTAATGCGCCTTGGAACTCATACTGGTCTGACCGGGGTGTCCCTGGCGCACCGCGATATGCCGATCATGAAACAACCATACTTATCTCCGGGGCCGGGGATGGAGGGCTAATCGATCTTTGCGCTGCTGCGCTTCAAGATTTTGATCACACGGCCTTAATTGATCTGGTGACAACGTGGCCAGGAATTGAAGAGATCTCTGAGGCATTATTGCAAATTGATCTTGAAGCAGAGCAGTTCGGAAGGGGCTTCGACTTCCTCGCGGCGTACGGTCGATTTGTAGGCCCTCGGTTACGCGATGATGGTCTGATTGACGAAATCGCAGGTCGTCTCCGTAATCGGGTAAATATTATCTTTAATACTCAGCGGGATGAGTTGTTGGCGCAACCAACTTCAGCGCTCAACCGTCTATTGGTATATCTGCTATTCGCCGCTGCGCGTGATGCCGGCCTACCGGTTAGGCACCTACCAGGTGCGATTTCAGCGGACATTGCACGTCAGGGCTTCTATTCTGTTTCTGGAACAGAGATCAGGGCCGATGAGTTGTTTATACGGCATGGTGCGGCCAAGTTAGAGGCTTTTAGGCCCTTCGAGGATATTCGCGCCGCATATGAAGCGAATCATGTGAACTGGTTAGCTGCTGATTCAAAGCGTCACTCCCCACCTCACCTATTCCCTAGCGCGGCTCAAGAGCTCGACCATGGTCTTGCTGCCGCTAACTTTCCGGTCTCGCGTCATCTGCTTGCTGCTGCGGTGCAACAACAGCCTCAACGGGTGCGGATCGGTCTCGCCGACATACCACCTTCGATTGTTTGGTCCGGCGGCATTAGCCCGATTGATTTGTTGGGCTGGTGGGGAAACGCCGATCGTGCATTAAACCTCGAGTGTGGGGCCAAGCCGACCGATCTTGGGAGCTTAGCCGGTGCAGTCGCCAGGCTTGTTATTCACGCCCGGCAGGTTCGTATGGAGACTGACGAACGCTGCTGGAACGAATGGTTAACATCGCTGACGCAAAGATCACCACATGCTCATTCGTTACCGTCTCCGATCATAGGGGCAGCAGTTGCTGCGCACATGCAGTCAGTCATCATCAATGCTGATGTGGTCGCGGCCGAACTACATGCAGGTATGGACATTTGGACGCTTGATCAAGTCGATGAACATCTGATGACTTACCTCACGACAGGCAGCGAGGCAGCGAACTGGGTAACGTGGAGGATTGAGCCTATTTTACGATCCGAAATGGCTCGGAGGTGGACTGCTTGGCGGATTCGCCTGCGAGCCGATTTGGCCTTGCTTGGCAGGCTACTCCGCTTGGCTGCATGCACGATGGAGGACGACGGCGACAACACCGATCGACAGGTTTTGGTGGGCCCGCTAAGAATGGCGAACATCATTCGAACAATTACTCTCGCACTTGCCACTGCTGAGGCTTGGCCCAACTCATCTCCCCGGAGTGTGGCGCCAGGTAACTTCGACAACCGTGCTGAGGATGGTACAGAAATATCCACCATATATGCCTCTGGTGCAGACCTAATCGAAGGTCGGAGCATCACATTAATGGCTAGTCTTCATGCCTGGCAGACATCCTTTGTCCTGCTTTCAGAGCTGAATGCTCCAGCAAGTTTTGAGCAAGCCGGCCAACTATCCTTGTCAGATGCTGGACTGGGAGACATGAGGATGGACGCACCACCTACTCCATGCAATGTGATCCTTGGTGTCGATGCCAGTTTTCAGAGAGCATTGGGCATCGGCAGGCAAGCGGTCGTTGCCCATATTGCCGCCACTGAAACTCGGTTGCGCCAACAGTGGCAAGCCCAGATTGATACAGGGGAATTGCAAGCATGAGCGAGCTGTTGAGCGACTTTGTGTCGCGTGTAATTTCCGCTGCAGGAGCATTAGATCTTGAGGCAGTGGTTCGAAATGAGTTGGCGTCGGCGGATTTTCGCGGTGGTACTGGCGAGGATGTGCTGAGGGGCTCGCATCTACCTGTCGATATCGCCACCGTAACCATAGGCCGTTTTCCGATCTTGTTTGGTCGTCTGCCTATTTCGCCCGATGTTGCGTTGGTTCGTGATGGTGTCCGTCGATATCGTAATCAGGGTGTGGTTGCTCGCTCCCACTTGCCCCCAGGGCAGGTTCTGGACCTACAGCTTTGGCTCGTGGGGCCGGACGGCAGTGAGGATGATCCAGAATGGCGAGCGCTCGCCTTGGCGATTGAGCGCGATGACCGTGTTGCTAGAAAGCTTGTGTGGTTGCCGCCCGAGAGCTTAGACGAGCGTAATGAGGCATTCGCTGGTTTTATAGCTCGTACGTTTTTGGCTCGCCCTTGGGAAGCTTTACCACCGCAGCCTGCGGCTCCATTAGACCGATTGAGCGCGCTTATTGACGTCGCGGCTGAGCTTGGAATCGAGCAGTCCGTGGTTGATCGTTGGTTTGAACTGGCTGACTCTGATTTGGCAGATGGAGCTGAACTTATGGATGCACTCGTAGACGCTTGGTCGGAGGTATTACCGTGAGCCTCTATCTTCAACGTATCCAACTTCGCAACTTCCGCACATTTGGGAGTTTCGATCTTGAGCTTGCAGGCGTTCCCGGCCTCGTCATTATCACCGGGCCGAACGGGTTAGGAAAAAGCTCCTTCTTCGACGCGATTGAGTGGGGGTTGACGTCAGAGGTAAAGCACTTCGAACGGTATCTCAGTAGAGGTAACACCGAGGCTGATTATCTGACAAGAGAGGGGGCGGAACAGTTCTCGCACGCTGTCAGTCTGAGTTTCTCCGATGGTCATCAGGTCGAGCGTGAAGGTAATCCCAATGGACCTAGTGGAACTTCAGATCCAGACTTGAAAAGTCTCCTCGTCAGTCCTGGTTGGGGACAGCAGGTGGATAATCTTTCCACCTACTTGGCACTCACTCATTTCTTGGGGCAAGGGTCACAACAGCGATTCATGTCGAGAGAGGCTCCCGAGCAGTGGAACGCCCTTCGTGTTCCTTCCGGAGTCGAGCGGCTAGAGCACATACGCAAGCGACTGCGCGGCCGATCAGCAACGCTAGCCCTGAAACGAAAGGCCGAAACCGCTGCGCTGGAGTTGAGCCGGCATGAGGACCGTCTCGCCCAGTGGGATGCGCTAATTGAGCGATTACGGCGTCAGGAGGGGAAGGCTGAAGCGGCCGGTGCTATTCCTCGGGGTGAAATCATCCGTGAGGTTCAGGATCTTAATCGACGCCTGTCGCTTGTGACAGATGGAGCGATAGCTCATCCCGCAGTCGATCTGGAGCAGTACCTTACGGAGCTTCGGATTCGGATTGTCGACGCGAATAAGGCCATAGAAGTCGCGGAAAGCCGACTCATGCAGCTGGTTCGCATTCCTGAGCAGCATACCAATTTGTCGAGTCGGCAGTCCGCTGCGAGCGCTTCGCTCGTAGCACTACGTGCTGCAAAGATTGAGAGCGAGGAAGCGCTTACGGCGCGGGAGGCCTCGGTCGAGATCCTGGATAGAAATTGGCGCGAGATCTCCAAGCGAGGCCAGCGCCTGAGAGAGCGTATGGCGACTCTTATAGGCGCTCAGACCGACCTGAACGAGGCTTCTGAAGCTACCCAACGGCAGATTACGCTTGTTGAAAAAAATTCGGAAATTGAAGCCTCGATTGCTGAGCTTCGTCTGGAGTGCTCAAAGGCTGACGATGAAATTGCGGCGTTGCAGAGCGCGCGTGCCGCTGTTGCTATTGCCGAGGAGCGCCATTCTGCAGCGCAGGCACTGGTCATAGAGTCGGCCAAGCTGTCTGTATTAGAAGGCCGGCTTTTGGATGCGTTGCTGCAACAGGACCGTGCGGTTAACGATGAGCCTGAACTTTCTGAGTCAGAGTATGAAGAGTTGGAAGTGGTTGCCAGATCTCTCGTAGATAGTAGGCGCCTCGAGCTTGAAGAGCGTCGTGAGCGTGCCGGGATTATTTCAAGTGCACTGGCGACAATTTCTGCGCATCTTGGAGACCATGACACCAATTGTCCTCTATGCAAATCGCATTTCCCTGTCGGCGAACTCAAAAAACTTGCCGAGTTTTCCGCTAAGGAAGCGGACGAGGGGCTCCCAGTCGCGCAAGCACGACTTGATGAGGCGCAGGTAGCGTTGGAGTTTGCTCAGAATCAAAGAGCGGCAGCCGTCAGAGCCGTGGCCGAAATAGATGATGCGACACACGAAGTTGATGATGCGCAAACTGCTCTAGATACACTCCGCAACGAACTGTTCGCGCGCCTGGAACTTATGGACTCGGCGAGCGATATCGCCGCGGTGGCAACTGACCGGCTGGGTGAGCGGGAAGCTATGCTCGACGCTGCGCGAAGGGCACTTGCCTCGATGGAAGTAGGGGCGGTAGAGATGCAGCACAAGCGAAACCAGTGCCATGAGCGGCTGCAAGAGTTTGAGGCGGATGTTGCTGAACTGCGCAATGAAATCGCGCGTGCGATCTCAGACCTGGCGGGATCCGAGCGGCGCTTCCAAGTAAGGGGAGGGGAAGAGGGGCTTAGCCCTGAAAGCGTTCCCGCAATGCTAGCCAAGGTTCAGGCAGACATCGATGAGGTCGATGCTGCGCAGAAAACTGCACATGGCTTACATGCTGTCGAGCTCCAAGTGTTGTCCGCATCGAAAGTAGAAGATATGCGACTGAGCGGGGCCTTGGCCGAGCAGGAACAGGCTTGGGCCGAATTTGAGAAGCAGATTACAGAATTGACCAATATGTGGTCGTCGCATGGGTTAATGCCGCCACCAGCTCAAGCAGTTTTCGAGCGCAAGCTGGCAGAGCTCGGCAGTCGGCGATTTGACCTCAACGCAATCGAGTCAGAGCGGCAGCGATTGGTCGCGGCACTAGAGGCCACTACTGGTCGGGAAGAGTTAGATAATTTGCGCGGGATGGTAGCGACACAGATCGGGACTGGGTCGGTCGAGACGAATCGTACTGCCATTGTGGCTGCGGTTACGGCCGCCCGGTCTCAGGCCGCCCGAATTCAAGCAGCACATGAGGCGATCCGCCGTCTTGCTGAACGACTGCAAGATGAGGCTGACTCCTTTTCGGATCAGTTCCTGCGCCCGCTAAACGAATTAATCGGCGCCTTCAACGATGCTCTTCTCACCAGTCCCGGGACATCAGTGTTCTTTAATGCGGACTATTTCGCCGACCGAACCGAGTTTAGCGCCCGTATCCGTCGTCGCGCGCAGGATGGCGGCGCTCCCGAAGTCCGGAATCTTAATCCCCAACTCATCTTGAGCGAGGGGCAGTTAGCTGCCAACGGTTTCAGCATACTGTGTAGTGCTAGTGTCTCTTATCCGTGGTCGAGGTGGCGTGCGCTCCTTCTGGATGATCCCTTGCAACACAACGATGTGATCCACTCCGCTGCATTCACGGACGTGATGCGCAACCTCGTTGAGTTGGAGGGCTACCAAGTCCTAATGTCGAGTCACGATCGTGCTGAAACCGAATTTGTTGAAAGAAAATTTAGTGCTGCTGGGTTGCCTTGCACAGTGGTACAGCTAATTTCTGCCGCGCCAGGAGGTGTCTCGTATGAGGTTCGAAACAACACTGCAGCGTCGGAAATCCTTCAGAGCTACAGGATGCGACAAGCAGTCCAGCATAATGACAACTCAGCGGATCACAGGCTCTTCCGTAATTGAAAAGGAAAGCCGTACCAGGTAACACGGAGCATGGAGAGGAAGGTATATCGGGGCGGTAGCGGCCGAAGCGTTGGGTTATTGAGCTGCCGCTTGGTTAGAAACGCCTCGGCTCTGCGCGTAGTCGGCTCAGGTTGCTCAGTCCAGGCATGCGTATTTTTTCATGCCCTTAGCGTCTAGAGCTTTGAACGACGCCACATAAAGTCTCCATCAGATAATCCTTCAAAGGACTGAGTTGTTTGCCATGGTTGTGAAGAAAGTAGTTTGCTTTAGATGCGTCATAGAGCCGTACCTGGAGAGGCGCATCAAACGCAGCGGGGTCTCCGCTCCTTGCAGCTTGTGTGGCGTAACGCGCAAATGCATCCCGTTAGCCCAGGTGACAGCCCAGGTGGAGGCTGTCCTAGGCAAATACATTTGTGAGGGGGAGCATCATCGTTACTGGAGCGGTAACGAGCTACGTCACGGTCAGCAGGGAGACTACGTAGAGTATTGGGTCAGCGAAATATTTGGCTGCGACAATATCGAACCCATTGTCCAGGTAGTCTGTGATGATTTCGATGGTCAATCCTATAGTCGGGATACGTCCTATATCCGGATGCCTTTTTTACCGTATGCCGTGGAAAGGCAGTGGCATGAATTCGGGGATGGTGTAAGGCACGGCAATCGCTACTTCAACGACAGCGCAAAGAAATTTTTAGGCTGGCTCTTCGAAGGTCTAGACAGCTATTCCTGCTCATCGCGCGATGACTCGGTGGTGCGGATACTCACTCCAGAGGACGCACCGCCAATCTATCGGGCCCGCTCGTGTACGACGTCTGATGCTGTCGAGTCGATCAGTCGGGATCCTGCCTCCAATCTTGCGGCCCCGCCCAAAGAAAAATCTGGCGAAGGACGGATGAACCCCGCTGGCGTTCCTGCATTTTACGGCGCATTCGAGCGCGAAACATGTGTGGCTGAGCTGCGTCCCCCGGTAGGTGGTACCGTCATCAGCGGCGAGTTTCGACTGACGCGTGAAGTGCGGTTGCTGGACTTCGGGCGCTTTGAGAAAGCTGATCTGGGGCAGCGGCCCAGTTTTTTCGATCCTCAATATTTCGAAAAATCGGGTCGTCAGGAGTTTCTGCGAGATCTACATAACGAAATCACCGTGCCTGTTCTCCCAGGTTTCGAGAAGAACTACCTGATTACCCAGGTCGTAGCAGAGTACCTTGCCACCCAGTACGACCCTCGATTTGACGGAGTCATCTTCAAGTCTGTGCAGAATGAAGGAGGTCACAACATTGTCTTGTTCTCTCATGTGGCATGCGCTGCTACCTCCACAATCGTAATCAAAAAGGATCGCGGTTTTGTCCTTGGGCCGAAGTCCTCAAGCGTGCCCGGGATAGAGTACGTACCTGATAGCCTAAGTAGGCACGCTGTAAAAGGAGTCAAGTTTGATATGGAGGAAGAGCCGCTTGCACAGCGAGATTCATCTCCTTTACAGATACGCTCGTGTGCTTGGGAATGATCAGTGAGTGGATCCTATCTCTGTCCGGCTTGTTGGACGAAAATCGGTAACCGTCCGGGCAACACACCTACCTGACCCCAGGCATAAGGGCAATGGTGTCCACTTAAAACTCAGGTGGACAACTTCGCCTCAAGCAACGGCGTCAGGAAGGTGTGTTGCCCGGACGGATACTCTGCGTCCCTGAATGGCTGAAACTGACAAGCTTCCAGTGGCGGCTTGTTGGATGTGTTCACTCCACCAGACCATCATGGGGCGTCTTCTCTCAATGTAATTCGCGCGATTGTAGGCGCTACGTACCTCGTCTTTGTCCACGTGCGCAAGAGCGACTTCAATCAGCTCCGAATCCCACCCTTTTTCGTTCAGGATGGTACTGGCCATGGAGCGCATTCCATGGCTCACCAATCGACCTTCAAAGCCCATGCGTTTCAGGGCCATATTTGCCGTCTGGCTGTTGCAGTGGGTTCGCGGGTCT
This sequence comes from Pseudomonas bubulae, assembly GCF_037023725.1. Taxonomy (NCBI): domain Bacteria; kingdom Pseudomonadati; phylum Pseudomonadota; class Gammaproteobacteria; order Pseudomonadales; family Pseudomonadaceae; genus Pseudomonas; species Pseudomonas bubulae. The sequence continues at coordinate 5,018,146 of NZ_CP146077.1, read as the reverse complement.
CGATCAGCAGGGAACACATAATCTCGGTGACCGCTATAGGGTTTGATCGTCTCAAGCAAAGCAAGTGCGTGTTCGGTCAGCGGTATTACGTGAGCGCGTCGCTTCTTCATGCGCTCCGCTGGGATCGTCCAGATTTTCTTGTCGAGGTCGATGTCAGCCCAGGACGTCGTTGCGGCTTCCGCAGGGCGGGTCATGGTGTGAAGTTGCCATTCGATCAGGCAGCGCGTTGTTCTTTTTATGCTCGCATTGGCGATGGCCACCATCAGTTCTGGCAGTTCTTCAGGACGGAGGGCTGCCATGTTCTGCTTTTTCGGCTTTTTGAAAACGGCCCGGATGCCGCTGAGCGGATTGGCAAAGATCATTCCCGAGTTCACGCCGTAGGTCATGATCTCGTTCAGTCGTTGGGTCAGTCGCTTCACTGTCTCCAGGCTGCCTTTGGTTTCCAAAGGGCGCAGCAGCTCGATGACTATCGGGGCATTGATCTGCGAGATAGGTGTTGTTCCCAGCGATGGAAAGACATGCAGTGTGAGCGAGCGCCAGATGTCCTCGGCATAAGCTTGAGTCACAGAATCCGTTTTCAGTTCAAACCAGGCAGACGCCACGTTCTCGAATGTGTGCTCGGTTGCCTGCCTTTTTGTCTGCTCCAGCGCGCTACGTTGTTCCTTCGGGTCGATGCCCTGGGCGAGAAGTTCTCTAGCTTCGACCGTTTTCTTCCTCGCTTGTGCGAGAGAGAGCTCTGGATAGGTGCCGAGTCCCATGTTGATACGGTTCTTGGTCACCGGATGTCGGTAGTTGAAATTCCACAGCGTAGAGCCATTGATTCTCACTCGTAATTGCAATCCATCCCCATCGCTGAGAACGTAATCTTTGTCTTTTGGCTTTACAGCCTTGAGTTGGCGATCAGAGAGGCGGGTGGCTTGGGCACACATGGGGTATTCCACGACATCATTCGGTATTCCAAAAATTACCACTGTAGGGCTTGGAATACCATGTGGAATACCGAATGGCGTGGATTCTGCAGGACGTCCGTGGACGCTAATGGTGCTTAAGGCCTTGTATTTACTGGATTTTAGGCACAAAAAAAGACGTCCGTGGACGTCTTTAGATGTATGTTTGGTGGAGCCGGGGGGATTTGAACCCCCGTCCGCCAGTACTCCGCTGTCGGTACTACATGCTTAGCCGTTTCTATTAAGTTAACCCTCAGCGACCCGAAGGGCAGGGTGCTTTGGGCGAGTTGTGTAAGTTTTAGCCGATTCGTCCACAACGTACTGCACGGCGATCCTGTTCTATATGACAATCACTTCAGGTTTACAGGCATCCCCTAGTGATTGCTGGACCCGAAGGTACCAGGAGGATGGCTAAGGCAGCTTACGCTGCGAGAGCTTGACCCTCGTAGGTTTCGTCATTGGCAACTATAAGTAGTTGCAACAGTGGATTTACGAGTTCTGTTACCAACTCGGCATGCACCTAGAGTTTCGCAACCGGCGTCGAATCCTAAACGGCCCCGATGCCTGCTGTGTATAACCAGCAAGCTAGCGGAGTCTACGCCTTTCTGACGCAGAAGGCCAACCCAAAGGGGTTACTCACCACCTTTGTTGTTGTTGGCAATGTCCTGGAGCACCTGGGTGGTCAGTGAAACGCAGGCCTGAGTGCCTTCTTTGGTGCCTTTGGACTGTTCTTCCTTGGCCTGGGCGACGGTGCTGTCGATGTTGTCTTGTAAGTCGGAGCTGATTTCGCCAGAGCTGGCTACGGCGTCGTTGATCTTTTGCAGGTTGATCTGGCAAAGGTCGTCTGCCGCAAACACCGGGGAGGCCAACATCACTGCGGATATAAACAGACCAGCAAGAGCGGTACGCTTCATGGGGAAAACTCCTTGTGCACAGGGTAGGCCCGGTGTTTCCAGGCTCGGTTTTATGCCCCAAACATTGGGGCCTTAAGCCAATTGACTATAGCCACGCTCGGGAGTTCTGCCTGGGTTAGGCCATTAATTTCTGGTTTTTTTTGTGCCCGAAAGTAGAGCGAATATTTGATTTTGTGGGAGCGGGCTTGCTCGCGATGGCATCGACGCGGTGTATGGGTCACACCGCAGCGATCCTGTCGCGAGCAAGCCCGCTCCCACATTTTCAGGCCTGGGCGCTGGTGACGCGGTCTACCAGATACACCAGGCCGTGATAATCAATCCCGCCATGCTGGCTCAAGCCAATCTCACAGGTTCGGCTGGTGGAGATCCCTTCGCTGCAATATTGCACCGCGTCTTTCAAAGTGCGCAGTGAGTGGGCGTTCAGCTCCGGGGTGGTAAAGCCTTTGTCACCGGCAAAGCCGCAGCAATGGATACCCTCGGGGATCACCACGTCGGTGCTGCACAGCCGCGCAATATCGATCAGGGCCTGGCTTTCGCCCAGGTGCTGGGTGCTGCAGGTGACATGCACGGCAATCGGTGCGGTTTGCGGGGTAAAGGTCAACTTGTCCACAAGGTGGGTGCGGATAAAGCGTACCGGGTCGTACAGGTCGAGGCGACTTTCCCCCAGGTCCTGCACCAGGCGCAGGGTGCAGGGGCTGGTGTCGCAGTAGATCGGGTCAAGCCCGCCACGGCTGGCCTGCAGCAGTGCGCCGATCAGTTCCTGGCGCTTGTGTTCGGCCTGTTCGTTGTAACCTTTCGACGCAAACGGCTGGCCGCAGCACAGGCTGTCCATATTGTCGGGGAACACCACCTGGTAACCGGCTTTTTCCAGCAGGCCGCGGGTTTTGTCCAGCAACGACATTTGTTCTTTGTCTCCTGCCGCCGGGCCCATGACCCGCGACACGCAAGCCGCCAGGTACACCACCCGCGGGCGGGCATCCTTGACCGGCGGGGTAAAACGAATCGCCCGTTCCGGCTGGGGCATGGCGTTGGTCCACAAGGGCACGCGGCCTTTGCTGGCCTTGCTCAGGGCCGATGAAAGTTTTGCCAGTCGCGGCGCCCCCAGCAGCATGCGCGCACCATTGGCCACGTGCAGGGTAAAACGTGCCCCCTGCAGTGCTGTGGTGAAGTGACTGGCCAGCCAGTCAGCCGTTTTCACACTGTCAGCGCTGCGTGCCCGGAGTTTTTTCACCAGTTCGCCGGTATTGATGCCCACCGGGCAGCGTTGCGCGCATAAACCGGTGGCTGCGCAGGTATCAATGCCTTGATAGGCGTAGGCTTTTTCCAGCTCTGTGGTGTCGATGCCAGCGCGTTTCCTGGCCTGGATATCGCGCCAGATCACAATCCGCTGGCGTGGACTCAGGGTCAGTCCCTTGGAGGGGCACACCGGTTCGCAAAAACCGCACTCGATGCACTTATCCACAATCTCGTCCGCCGCCGGCATCGGCTTGAGGTGTTTGAGGTGGATATGCGGGTCTTCGCTGAGCACCACGTCGGGGTTGAGAATGCCCTGCGGGTCGAGCAAACGCTTGAGCGTCCACATCAACTGGTAGGCGTCGCTGCCCCATTCCAGCTCGACAAAGGGCGCCATATTGCGCCCGGTGCCGTGTTCTGCCTTGAGCGAACCGCCAAACTCCACGGCCACCAGTTGCGCGACGTCATCCATAAAGGCCTGGTAGCGCGCCACTTCCTCGGGGTTGTTGAAACCCTGGGTAAAGACGAAGTGCAGGTTGCCCTCCAGCGCATGGCCAAACAGGATCGCTTCGTCGTAGTGGTGCTTGTCGAACAGCTCGATCAGGCGGTTGACGCCGATGGCCAGTTGTTCAACGGGGAAGGTCACGTCTTCGATGATCACCGTGGTGCCGGTTTTGCGCACCGCCCCGACGGCCGGGAAGGTGTCTTTGCGGATCGCCCACAGCTTGGCGTTTTCTTTAGGGTCTTCGGTAAAGTCGACCTGTTTTTCAACTGGGAAGTCGACCAGCGAGGCCATGATTTGCGCCAGTTGTTCGTGCAGCAAGGTCTGGGATGCTGCGCGGGACTCGATCAATAGCGCGCAGGCATTGGCCGACAATTGTTGTACGAAAGCCGGCATGCCGGGTTTGTCCTGCACCGAACGCAGGCTGCGACGGTCGAGCAGTTCCACGGCAGACACGGGCTGGCTTTTAAGCACGGTGACGGCGTTGCAGCAGGTCTCGACATCCGGGAACACGATCAGCGCCGAAGCCTTGTTCGGGTGGTCGATCACGGTGTCGTAGGTCACCGCGCTGATAAAGCCCAGGGTACCTTCGCTGCCCACCAGCAGGTGGCTGAGGATATCCAGCGGGTCGTCGAAATCCACCAGGGCATTAAGGGACAGGCCTGTGGTGTTTTTCAGACGGTATTTGTGGCGGATTTTTGCAGCCAGTTCAGCGTTGGCGCGGGTTTCGCGAGCCAACGTCCCCAACTGCTCGAGCAATGGCCCGTGGCTTTGGCGAAAGGCGGCGATGTTGGCGGCATCTTCGGTGTCGACCCGGGTACCGTCGGCCAGCACTACGCGCAGGCCCGCCAGGGTGTGGTAGGTGTTTTGTGCGGTGCCGCAACACATGCCGCTGGCATTATTGGCGACGATGCCGCCAATTTTGCAGGCGTTGATCGATGCCGGGTCTGGGCCGATCTTGCGTCCGAACGGGGCCAGCCAGGCGTTGGCCTGGGCGCCGATCACTCCCGGTTGCAGGCGGATTTGCCTGCCCTGGCCGCGGATTTCCTTGCCGTTCCAGTTGTCGCCGAGCACGATCAGCACCGAGTCGCTGATGGCCTGGCCAGAGAGGCTGGTGCCCGCTGCGCGAAAGGTCACCGATACCTGATCGCGACGGGCCAGGCGCAGCAGCTCCACCACTTCATCTTCGGACTCGACGCGAATCACCAGCTTGGGGATCAGTCGGTAAAAGCTCGCATCGGTGCCGAACGCCAGGGTCGACAGCGCATCGGTAAAACGGCGGTCCTGGGGGATCAGTCGCTCGGCATCACGCACAAAGGCGGCGGGCAGGCTCATGCATCCTCCAGAATCAGCACGATCAGGTCTTTGGGACCGTGGGCGCCGTAGGCCAGCACTTGCTCGATATCAGCGGTTTTCGACGGGCCGGACACCAGTAACGCATTGGTCGGCATGCCGGCGGTCCAGTTCATTTCACGCTGCACCTGATAAAAGTTGTCGCGGATTTCGCTGGCCTTAAGCAGGGCAAAATGCACCGGCGGCACCAGGCTCATCAGCCGTGGTTCTTCCGGGGTTGGCCACATGATCAGGCTGCCGGTGGCAGCAATTGCCCCCAGGGTGGTGGTGAGGCTGGCCGGTGTATCGTTGAACAGTTCGGCTTTCCACGCTTCTACCGGCCGGTCGTAGGCTTTAAGTGCTGGCAACCCGGGGTTTTGTGCCCAGTGTTCGCTGACCTTTTGCCCGTGCGCTGTAGTCGGTGCGATCAGCAGGCTTGGCAACTGACGGTCGGTGACCAATTGCGCGAGCAATGCAGGCCAGCCTTGCTCGGTACTGAGGTGGATTTCAGTGTGGACCGCTTCCATCAGCTTGCGCAGTTGCGGGATACGTTGCTCCGGGGTGTAGGTCCAGGGCTCTGTGACCAGCACTTCGTCAAAATTGTCAGGCACCGGTGTGGTGCCCGTCAGGCTTTTACGCAGTTTATTGAGGATGTTTTGCTTGGCGCTCATCGTGTTTCTCCCGACTTTTTCGCCAGATGCTCGCGGGCCATATCGTGCAGCGAACGGGCGGCGGGTTTGGGCGCGCTGTGGTTTTGCGTCCACGGGCCTACCTTTCTCGGCGTCAGGGCGCGCAGACGGGTAGCGGCTTTCAGGAAGGTGCGGTAAAGCGCGGGTGAGCTGTTGAGCTTGGCCCACATATTCCAGATCAGGCGCTCTTTACGCGAATACTTGCTGCCCTGACCACGCATGATGCGCGGTACGGTATCGGGGGCTTTGACGTTTTCTTCACGCAGGCGCCGCAGCAGGGCCGGGATCGGGATTTTTACCGGGCACACTTCGCCACAGGCACCGCACAGCGATGAGGCGCTCGGGTGATCCGGGACTTTGTTCAAGCCCACCATATGTGGCGTGATGATTGCGCCAATCGGGCCGGGATACACCTCACCGTAGGCATGACCGCCAATGCGGGTGTAAACCGGGCAGTGGTTCATGCAGGCACCGCAGCGAATGCAGTTCAGTGTCTGGCGCAATTCGCTGTCGGCAAACGCCTGGCTGCGACCGTTATCGAGCAGCACCAGGTGCACTTCTTCAGGGCCGTCCAGCTCGCCGGGTTTGCGTGGGCCGGAAATCATATTGACGTAGGTGGTGATGGGCTGGCCAAGGGCCGAGCGGGTCAGCAGGGACACCAGCGGTACAACGTCGCGCAGGTTCTCGACCACTTTTTCGATGCCGGTAACGGCAATATGCACAGGCGGCACCGTGGTCGACATACGCCCGTTGCCTTCGTTTTCCACCAGCAGCAGGGTGCCGGTTTCAGCAACGGCAAAGTTGACGCCAGACACGCCGATGTCCGCTTCAAAGAATTTCTGGCGCAGTACGCGGCGGCCGATCTGGATCAGTTGATCCACGTCTTTGGTGTATTCCACGCCGAGTTTTTCGTGAAACAGGTCGGCCACTTGCCCGGCGTTCTTATGGATCGCGGGCATGATGATGTGGGAGGGCTTTTCGTTGTCGAGTTGAACAATATATTCGCCCATGTCGGACTCAAGGCATTCAATGCCCTGGGCGCCGAGTACGTGGTTCATCTCCATCTCTTCGCTGACCATCGACTTGCCTTTGATCACCTGTTTGGCGGCGCGCCGGCGGGCGATGGACATGACGATTTGATTGGCTTCGTCGACGGTTTCAGCCCAATGAACCTGCACGCCATTACGGGTCAGGTTGGCTTCCAGTCGTTCCAGCAGGTCAGGCAACTTGGACAGGGCGCGGGCGCGGATGGCGTTGCCCAGAGCGCGCAAGTACTCGCGCTCATGGGCGTCGCTGAAGGCAACAGCGCGCTTGGTCATCAGAGAATCCATTGCACTGCGGAAGTTGTTTCGCAGTTGCTTGTCACCCAGGGCTTCGTGGGCGCGCTCGCGGAAGTCTTCTTCGACCGCGACGGTAGGGATCAGGGTGCTGGCGCTCATTGGCCACCTCCGGTGCGCTGCCACAGGAAACTGGCCAGATGCTGGCCGCGCAGTGATTCCTTCTGTTTTTCCAGCGAGCCGTTGATGTTCATCAGGCAGCCGCAATCGGCGGTGAGCACTTGATGGGCGCCGGTATCAATCAGGGAGCGGGTTTTGTCAGCGACCATGGCGCCGGAAATATCCGGCATGCGTACGCTGAAGGTCCCGCCAAAACCGCAGCATTCACTTTCGTGGCTGTGGTCGATGCGCTCCACATTGCCCAGTTGCGCGAGCATTTCGCGGCCGTGCAGGTGGGTGTTCATTTCGCGGCGGGCCGAGCAGGAGGTGTGCAGTGCGACCTTGACCGGGGCGCCGTGGTCCTTGAAGCGGACCTTGCACACAAATAGCAAAAATTCGGTGAGTTCAAAGGTGCGTTCAGCCAGGGCGTGAACCTTTTTCAGGGTGTCGGGCTCATCCTTGAACAGGTCTTCATAGTGTTCGCGCAGCATGCCGGCGCAGGAGCCGGAAGGCACGACTACCGGGTAGTCTTCGGCGAACAGGGCCAGTTGCGCACGGGCCACTTCCCGGGCCTGCTCGGTGTAACCCGAGGTGTAGGCCGGTTGACCACAGCAGCTCTGGCCTTGGGGATAATCGACGTCGATACCTTCGCGCTCGATCAGGTGGATGGCGTCCATCCCGGCTTCGGGGAAGAACAGATCGACCACGCAGGTGCCGAACAGGTAGACCTTGCGCGGTTTTTGCGCGGGGTATTGGCGGGGTACAGGCAAGGGCGGGGCGACACGGGTCGCATTCGGCACGGCGTTGTAAAAAAGCTCGCTCATCAGGCGTCTCCGGGTGGTCCCGGTTATGTGTCCACCGAGGTGGACCGGGTCGTGAATTACTGACGCCGGGGCTGTGCCCCGGCGACATTAACGTGCAGTAACCATAGCGCTTATCAGTGAACCAGCATGCCGGTGAACCAGTAGGCCTGGGCCAGGGTGATCAGGCCGACGATGGTGGCGAAAAACAGACTGTGCTTGAGGGTGAAGCGGAACAGGTCCGATTCTTTGCCCACCAGGCCGGTCGCCGCACAGGCGACAGCGATCGATTGCGGGGAAATCATCTTGCCGGTCACGCCGCCACTGGTATTGGCAGCCACCATCAGGGTGTCGCTCACGCCGATCTGGTGCGCGGTGGTGGCCTGCAACGAGCTGAACAGGGCGTTGGACGAGGTGTCTGAACCGGTCAGGAACACGCCCAGCCAGCCGAGGAACGGCGAGAAGAACGGGAACGCGGCGCCAGTACCTGCCAGTACCAGGGCCATGGTCGAGGACATGCCCGAGTAGTTGGTGACGAAGGCGAAGGCCAGCACCATACCGATGGAAAGAATCGGCCAGCGAAGTTCGTAGAAGGTTTCTTTTAAAGTGGTCAGACCAGTCTTGATGTCGATCTTCAGTATCAGCATCGAGATCAGTGCCGAGAAGAAAATCGCCGTGCCGGTTGCCGAAATCGGATCAAGTTTGAACACGGCGGCAATCGCGGTTGGCGCGTTGACGATAGGGGCGGTCTTGATCACCAGTTGGTCAAGGTGCGGGATCGCGAAGTTGAACACCCAGCCGTACATCGAGCCACCGGCAGAGAACATCTCCTTGAACGGTTTGAGGGTCCAGATGGTGACCAGCACGGTAAGGATCAGGAACGGTGACCAGGCTTTCAGAATCTGCATCAGGCTGTAAGGCGAAGCCATCAGGTTGGTCGGTTTACCGAAACCACCTGCGCTCGCGGTAACAATTACGTCAGAGCTAACGCCAGCAATTCGTGCACCTGCGGTACGTTTTGGCTGCCAGACTTTCAGAAACAGGGTCAGGCTGACCAGGCTGGCCAGGGCCGAGGTGATGTCCGGCAGTTCCGGGCCAATGTAGTTGGAGGTGTAGTACTGGGTGATGGCGAAGCTCAAACCGGCCACCAGGGCTGCGGGCCAGGTTTCACGCACGCCGCGCAGGCCGTCCATCATGAATACCAGCCAGAACGGCACGAACAGCGACAGCAGTGGTAGCTGGCGACCGGCCATGGCGCCGATCTTGAACGCGTCGATTCCGGTGACCTGACCCGCCACGATGATCGGGATGCCCAGGGCGCCAAACGCGACCGGGGCCGTGTTGGCGATCAGGCACAGGCCAGCGGCGTACAGCGGGTTAAAACCCAGGCCTACAAGCAGTGCTGCTGTAATCGCTACCGGCGCACCGAAACCGGCTGCACCCTCAAGGAAAGCACCGAAGCAGAAGCCGATCAGCAGTACTTGCAGGCGCTGGTCGTCGGTGATCGACAGCACGGAGCTGCGGATGATTTCGAACTGGCCGCTTTTGACGGTCAGTTTGTAGAGGAACACCGCGGCAACGATGATCCAGGCAATTGGCCACAGGCCATAGGCAAATCCGTAGCCCGCTGCTGCGAAGGCCATATCGACAGGCATCTGGAAGGCAAAGATGGCCACCAGAATCGACAGGGCAAGGGTGATGCTGCCGGCGACGTGACCTTTGAGACGGAACACGGCCAAGGCGAGGAAGAAGAATACGATCGGGACGACGGCCGCGAGAGCGGACAGGCCGAGGCTGCCGAGCGGGCTGTAGAGCTGTTGCCAGGTTTGCATATGGGGTGGCCCCTAATTGTTATTGGTCGATGCTGCAGACTGTGTTTGGTATATTGGTATTACCAATTTACAATCACTGTTGGCTAGGTTAAAGGCCTTATGAGGCATGTGTCAATTTGCCGCCTCACAAACTTTCGTCGGGGTGTTCGTTGTCCGGGCATCTGATGGGGTTTTTAGCGGTGTTTCTGATGGGTGTATGCGTGGCGCCAATCGGCGAGAATAGCGGCCCCCGGCGCGTGGTCGGGAGGGTGGAGAGCAGTTATGGGGTTTGATCAGATCCGGCAGCGCCGTTTGTCGGACGATATTGTCGAGCAGCTCGAGGGCATGATCCTCGAGGGCACGTTGAAGTCAGGTGAGCGCTTGCCTGCCGAACGTGCGCTGGCGGAGCAGTTTGGGGTGTCGCGCCCTTCGTTGCGGGAGGCGATCCAGAAATTGTCGGCCAAGGGGCTGCTGGTCAGTCGCCAGGGTGGCGGCAATTATGTGGCAACATCCCTGGGCTCGACCTTTAGTGATCCTTTGTTGCAACTGTTGGAAAGCAACCCTGAAGCGCAGCGCGATCTGCTTGAGTTCCGTCACACGCTTGAGGCTTCGTGCGCTTTTTACGCGGCATCGCGTGCCACCGAGATGGACCGTGAGCGGCTGCGGCTGGCTTTTGAACGGTTGCAGGACTGTTATGCACGGGTGGATGAAGTCAGTCGCGCAGAAGAGGGGGAGGCCGATGCCAACTTCCACCTGGCCATTGCCGAAGCGAGCCATAACGCGGTGTTGCTGCATACGATTCGCGGGTTATTCGACCTGCTCAAGCGCAACGTGGTGACCAATATTGGTGGCATGTACAAGCAGCGCAGTGAAACGCGCGACATGCTGATCAGTCAGCATCGCGAGTTGTATCTGGCGATTATCGAGGGCAGGGCGGAAGACGCCCGGGAAGTGGCGAGCCGTCACCTGGTGTATGTGCAGGAAGTGCTGGAAGAAGTGCGTCAGGAAGTTCAGCGCATGGCGCGGGCCGAGCGGCGCAATGGCTTGTAATTGTTGATGCAAACCCTGTGGGAGCGGGCTTGCTCGCGATTCATGCAACTCGGTATATCAGGTATACCAAGTCGATTCCATCGCGAGCAAGCCCGCTCCCACAAGAGCTGAGGCAGCATCAAGGCAGTTGCTCCCACGAGTGCAAGGGCTGAAGAACTAGTCTTCCTTGCCCTTGTTGCGCACCGCACGTTGCAGCTCGCGATCGGAATCGCGCTCACGCTCGGTATGACGCTTGTCGTATTCCTTCTTGCCTTTACCCAGGGCAATTTCGCACTTGATCAAGTGCTTGCTCCAGTAAAGCGAGAGGCAGACGCAGGCGTAACCCTTCTGCTGCACCGAGGCAAACAGCTTTTCCAGCTCGCGCTGGTTAAGCAGCAGTTTGCGGCTGCGCGTTGGGTCGGCAATAACGTGCGTGCTGGCTGTCGTCAGAGGTGCGATATGGCTGCCGAGCAACCATGCTTCACCATCCTTGAGTAGCACGTAGCTGTCGACCAGCTGTGCCTTGCCTGCACGCAGACTTTTTACTTCCCAGCCGGCCAGGACCAGACCAGCCTCGAACCGATGTTCGATGAAGTAATCGTGTCGCGCTTTTTTATTCTGCGCGATGGTCCCTGTTGGGTGTTTCTTCTGTTTAGCCATAGGGGCAGCATTATAGGCAGTTGCGAGCGTGTCGGCTACGGGCACCTGCGTGCTTGAGCACGTAGGGTGATTCCCGGACAATGCGCCCTCTTTTTTTAGTGGTTGGGCGTAGTAACGATGTCGACAGACAAGGTTTCTGTCCACGGCAGTTGGGCAAGCCGTTGGGTCTTTATTTTCGCTGCGACCGGTTCTGCCGTGGGTTTGGGCAGTATCTGGAAATTCCCTTACATGGTTGGCGTCTATGGCGGCGGCGCGTTTGTGTTGGTGTTTTTGGCCTGTATCGCGCTGATCGGTGTGCCGGTGATGCTGGCTGAAACCCTGATCGGGCGGCGTGCCCGGCTGAGTCCGGCGAATGCCTTGAAGGTGTTGGCGGTCGAGGCGGGGCACTCGGGGCGTTGGTCGTGGGGGGCTTTTGCCGGGATGATCACTGCGCTGCTGATTTTGTCTTTCTATAGTGTGGTGGGCGGCTGGTCGCTGGATTACATCATCAATATGGGCAAGGGCGATTTTCAGGGGGCGACGGCCGATCAGGTCGGCCAGTACTTTGGTGATGTGATTTCCAATCCCTGGCGCCTCACTTTTTGGCATACCGGGTTTATGTTGCTGTCTGCGTATGTGATCGCCAAGGGGGTGGTGGCGGGGCTTGAGCGCAGTTTGCGGATCATGATGCCGCTGCTGTTTGTGCTGCTGCTGGTACTGCTGGGTTACAGCATGACCACCGGGCACTTTATGCAGGGCGTACATTTCATGTTCGACTTCAACCCCGATCGCGTACTCGACGGGTTGCTGGCCGCGATGGGCCATGCGTTCTTTTCCCTGAGCGTGGGTGTGGGGTCGATCATGATTTATGGCGCATACATGCCCAAGAATGCATCGATCTCGGGCACCGTAGTCGGGGTGGCGCTGATCGACACTTTTGTCTCATTGCTCGCTGGGCTGGCATTGTTTCCAATTGTATTTGCGTCGGGGCTCAACCCTGGCGAAGGCCCGGGCCTGATGTTCGTGACCTTGCCGTTTGCCTTCGGTAACGTGGCCTTTGGTCAGTTGATGGGCGTGGTGTTTTTTGTGCTGGTGGCAGTCGCTGCCTGGAGTTCGGCCATTTCGTTGCTTGAGCCAATGGTGGCGTACCTGGTGGAGCGCACCAGGGTGCGGCGCTTGTGGGTCACTTTCTGGCTGGCTTTCAGTTGCTGGTTTGTTGGCCTGGGCACGGTGTTTTCGTTCAATATCTGGAAACAGGCGAAGTTTTTCGTGAACGAAGATTCCGGTTTTCATCTCTATCAATGGGGCGCGGCCAGCGGTCTGGACTTCTTTGGTGTCGTCGATTTCTTCACCTCGCGTATCATGTTGCCCTTGGGCGGCCTGTGTTTTGTGGTCTTTGCAGGCTGGATCATGGGGCGCGGCGCGGTTCGTGACGAATTGTCGATGCGCAGCCCGGTGATGTTCGCCCTGACTCTTTTTTTGATGCGCTATGTGGCGCCACTCGGCATTCTGATTGTGTTTGCCGCCCAGCTGTGGAAGTAACGCTGACATGACTACCCATATCCAACGCTCTGCCTTGTTGCCTTATCCAGCCCAGGCGCTGTATGACCTGGTGAATGATGTGGCGAGCTACCCGCAGTTTTTGCCGTGGTGCTCGTCTGCCGAAATCCTGGAAAGCACTGAAGTGCTGATGCGCGCCAGCCTGGGGGTGGCCAAGGGTGGCCTGAGCCAGCACTTTGTCACCCGCAATACCCTGGTGCCCGGGCAGTCCATCGAGATGAACCTGGAAGAAGGTCCTTTTACCAAGCTGCACGGCCTGTGGGTGTTCAAACCTTTGGGTGACAAAGCGTGCAAGATCAGCTTGGACATGACCTTTGATTACGCCGGGGCCATCGTCAAGGCCACTCTGGGGCCTTTGTTCAATCAGGCGGCCAATACGCTGGTGGATGCTTTTTGCCAGCGCGCCAAGCAGTTGTATGGCTGAGCCGGTGATTGAAGTTGAGGTGGTTTATGCCGCGGTCGATCGCCAGTGCCTGCTGACCGTGGTTGTGCCGCAAGGCACGACGCTGCGGGCAGCGGTATTGGTGTCGGGCATGGGGCGCGAGTTTCCCGAGGTTGACCTGGCTAATTGTCCGGTGGGGATTTTCGGCAAGCAGGTGGCTGATCCTGATACCCGGGTGCTGCAGGCAGGGGATCGTATCGAGATGTATCGAGCGCTGCTGGCCGACCCCAAAGAGATTCGCCGTCAACGTGCGGCCAAGGCTGCCGAGGCCAAGCGCCTCAGTCAGCCCTGACGGCTTTCTTGCAGGCAACAAAAAGCCCGGCATGCCGGGCTTTTTTGTACCGGGCGCTTATTGCTCGGTGGTATCCAGAGGTTCTGGCGTAGGAACCGGTACGGTTTCAACACCGTCTACGTCCTTCTGGATTTGATCAAGCAATGAACCAGGCTTGGCTGGAACTTCGCTCTTCTCGGCTGGAGCTTGAGTCGCCGGTTCGGTCACGTCTGTGCCGCCGGTTTTGCCGAGAATGGCTTCGTCGCGGCTGACGCCAGGCTTGAAGTCACCTGACAGGCTCACGAGCTGGTCGTTCTGGTTGAAGAACACACTGATGCGTTCCTGTTGGCGTTCTCCGCCGCCGGGCTGCAGGCTATACAGATAATCCCAGCGATCAGGGTGGAATGTATCGGTCAGCAGGGCATTACCCATGATAAACCGCACTTGCCGGCGGGTCATTCCCGGGCGTAACTGGTTTATCATGTCCTGCGTGACGACATTGCCCTGTTGGATGTCGATTTTGTAAACCCCGGGGAATGAACAACCGGCGAGTGCGAGCAGTCCCACAAAGGTGAAACTGGTTAGCAAGAGCTTGGTGTTTTGCATCGGTGGGCGACTTCCACTATCTTGGCTGGGACAACGTAAACGCCGATCATACCCGTATTAAGAGAAGCTGCGAAGCGGCTTCCGCGAGAAAGCTAACCATGGTTGAAAATAGCGAACTACGTAAGGCCGGACTTAAGGTGACTCTGCCACGAGTCAAAATTCTACAGATGCTTGACTCTGCAGAGCAGCGTCACATGAGCGCCGAGGATGTTTACAAGGCACTTATGCAAGCAGGCGAGGACGTAGGTCTGGCCACGGTTTACCGTGTTCTGACCCAGTTTGAGTCAGCTGGGCTGGTGATTCGCCATAATTTTGATGGCGGTCATGCTGTCTTTGAATTGGCTGATGCTGACGGCGGCCACCACGACCATATGGTCAACGTGGACAGCGGTGAAGTGATCGAGTTTTTCGACGAAGACATCGAAAAACTGCAGCACGCCATTGCAGCCAAGCACGGTGTTGAGTTGGTGGATCACAACTTGGTGCTGTACGTGCGCAAGAAGGCCAAGTAAGAGCATGTCACGCGAATTACGGTTCGCGAAACGATCGAAGGCGGCCCAAGGGCCGCCTTCGTGCTTTCTGATATCGGTTATTTCATGACCGTTCGTCGTTAAGCTGCAAGATTTTTTGCAGTGATCACCATCTTTTTGGCGTGGGCCAGGGATTCCTTGGTCAGGTCGATACCGCCAAGCATGCGGGCGACTTCTTCTACGCGCTCTTTTTTGCTCAGTTTGGCCACGGCCGTGCGGGTGGTATCGCTCTCGCGAACCTTATGGACAAACAGATGTTGATGGCATTGCGCTGCCACTTGCGGCAAGTGAGTGACCGTCAGCACCTGGCCGCGTTCGCCCAGGCGGCGCAGCAGTTGCCCGACGATCTCGGCAGTGGGGCCCCCAATGCCCACGTCCACTTCGTCGAACACCAGGGTCGGTACGCGGGAGGTTTGTGCGGTGATGACCTGAATGGCCAGGCTGATACGCGACAGTTCGCCGCCCGAGGCCACTTTGGCCAGGGCTTTGAGCGGTTGGCCGGGGTTGGCGCTCACCAGCAGTTCAACGTGTTCGAGGCCGAAGGGCGCCGGGTCGCTGCTGGCTTGCGGGCGCAGTTCGATCACAAAGCGGCCGCCAGGCATGCCCAGGCGCTGGATCTCTTCTTCGACGGCACTGCTCAGGCGTGTCGCGGCCAGGTTGCGCAGGTTGCTGAGTTCGCGGGCGCACTCTTGATAGTGGCGGGCATAGGAGGTCAGCTCATTGGCCAGACGCTCGATATTTTCATCATTGGCGTTGAGTGTTTCGAGCTCATCCAGCAGTTTTTGCTGCAAGGCGGCCACTTCGGTGGGTTGAACCCGATGTTTGCGTGCCAGGGTATAAATGGTGTCGAGGCGCTCCTCGAGATACTGCAGGCGGCCCGGGTCGGCATCGAAGTGATCAATAAAGCGGTTGAGCTCACCTACGGCCTCTTCGACCTGAATCTGTGCGCTGGCCAGCAGGTCGGTGGCTTCGCCCAGTGAGCCGGAGTTGCTGTTGATGCTCGAAAGCCGGTTGAGGCTGGCCGTCAATGCATTGAGCACGTTGCCGGAATCGCTTTCGCTGCATTGCTCGACTACCTGGCGGCAGATGGTCAGCAGGGTTTCGGCGTTGGTCAGGTTTTTATGTTCCTGCTCCAGCTCTTCCAGTTCGTTTTCTCCCAGCGAGAGTGTCTCCAGCTCTTCAAGCTGATAGCTGAGCAACTGATGGCGCGCGCGCTGTTCGTCGCCGGAGTTGGACAGGTGCTCAAGCTCTTGTTTGGTCTGGCGCCAGCGTTGTGCAGCCAGTTGTACCTGGCGGGCCAGGTCGGTGGCACCGGCGAACTCGTCGAGCAGGCGACGATGGGTATCGGGCTTGAGCAGCGACTGGTGTTCGTGCTGGCTGTGGATATCGATCAGCAGCTCGCCCAGGACCTTGAGGTCGCCCTGGGGGCAGGGCGTGCCGTTGATATAGCTGCGCGAGCGGCCTTCGGCGGTGATGACCCGGCGCAGGATGCACGGGCCGTCGCCTTCAAGGTCGCGCTCGGCCAGCCAGGCACGGGCTTCGGGGATATCCTGCAGGTCGAACGTGGCCAGGATATCGGCCTTGTCGGCCCCGGGGCGCACGACGCCGCTGTCGGCGCGGTCGCCAAGGGTGAGGCCCAATGCATCGAGCATGATCGATTTGCCGGCACCGGTCTCGCCAGTGATTACACTCATCCCGCGATCCAGTTCCAGATCGAGATGTTCAACGATGGCGTAGTTGTGTACGGACAGGTGCACCAGCATGGGAGCTGCTCCAAAACGTAATGTCTGGTTATTTATACAGTGTTTTGTTTCGTGCTGACAATGGCTGTGTTTAGTTCGATTTGCTTGTTTTATTCGGGTTCTTAGCTCGTTTGGTTTTTTCGGCAGTGGGAGGATGGTTCGCCAAACATGCCTTTTATGGGTTTTTGGCTCTTGAACCTGAGAATTGCGACCCCATATACCTTGGCACAAGCGCGAGTCGAGCTCGCGGACGAAGTTTGAAAGGAGAAATCTATGGCAGACGAACAGACTATGGATACGCAGAACCAGGAAGCCGAAGTAGCTGGCGAAGATCTGGCAACCCGCGTGCAGGTGCTTGAAGAGCAGCTGGCAGCCGCTAACGATCAGGCTCTGCGCGTAGCTGCCGATCTGCAGAACGTTCGCCGCCGCGCCGAGCAGGACGTTGAGAAGGCTCACAAGTTTGCACTGGAAAAATTCGCTGGCGACCTGTTGCCGGTGATCGACAGCCTGGAGCGCGGTCTTGAGCTGTCCAGCCCGGACGATGAAAACATCCGTCCGATGCGTGAAGGGATCGAGCTGACCCTGAAAATGTTCCAGGACACCCTGAAGCGCTATCAGCTGGAAGCCATCGACCCGCACGGCGAACCCTTCAATGCCGAGCATCACCAGGCGATGGCAATGCAGGAAAGCGCAGACCTGGAGCCAAACAGTGTGCTCAAGGTGTTTCAAAAAGGTTATCAGCTCAATGGTCGCTTGCTGCGCCCGGCTATGGTCGTAGTCAGCAAGGCGCCAGCGCCGGTTTCGCCATCGATTGACGAGCAGGCTTGAAATCGGCCACAAGGCCCCCATTTAGAAGTCAAGCGTTAAGCAGTGCCGCAGTTGGTCATTACTGCTGCGGCAACAAAATTCAAATTTAGGGAGAGTAAACATGGGCAGAATTATCGGTATTGACCTCGGGACCACCAACTCGTGTGTGTCGGTTCTGGAAAACGGTAAAGCAAAAGTTATCGAAAACGCAGAAGGCGCGCGTACTACGCCGTCGATCGTTGCGTACGCCAATGATGGCGAAATTCTGGTTGGCCAGTCGGCCAAGCGTCAGGCAGTGACCAATCCGCATAACACCCTGTACGCGGTGAAGCGTCTGATCGGTCGTCGTTTTGACGAAGAAGTTGTACAGAAAGACATTCAGATGGTTCCGTACAAGATCGCCAAGGCTGACAACGGCGACGCCTGGGTTGAAGTGAACGGCCAGAAAATGGCTCCGCCACAAATCTCGGCTGAAATTCTGAAGAAAATGAAGAAAACCGCCGAAGACTACCTCGGCGAGCCAGTGACTGAAGCGGTAATCACCGTTCCGGCCTACTTCAACGACAGCCAGCGTCAGGCGACCAAAGACGCCGGCCGTATCGCGGGTCTGGACGTAAAACGCATCATCAACGAACCAACCGCAGCTGCTCTGGCTTACGGTATGGATAAAGCGAAAGGCGACCACACTGTCATCGTTTATGACCTGGGTGGCGGTACTTTCGACGTGTCGGTCATTGAAATTGCCGAAGTGGATGGCGAGCACCAGTTTGAAGTGCTGGCAACCAACGGTGACACGTTCCTGGGTGGTGAAGACTTTGACATCCGTCTGATCGACTACCTGGTTGACGAGTTCAAGAAAGAAAGCGGCATGAACCTTAAAGGTGACCCGCTGGCGATGCAGCGTCTGAAAGAAGCTGCGGAAAAAGCCAAGATCGAACTGTCTTCGAGCCAGTCGACTGACGTGAATCTGCCTTACATCACTGCAGATGCCACCGGTCCTAAGCACTTGAACGTGAAAATTTCGCGCGCCAAGCTGGAATCGCTGGTTGAAGACCTGGTTCAACGCACCATCGAGCCTTGCCGCATCGCGCTGAAAGACGCCGGTATCGACGTTGGCGCAATCAACGACGTGATCCTGGTCGGTGGCCAGACTCGTATGCCGCTGGTACAGAAGCTGGTAACCGAGTTCTTCGGCAAGGAAGCACGTAAAGACGTGAACCCGGACGAAGCTGTTGCAATGGGTGCTGCTATCCAGGGCGCGGTATTGGCCGGTGATGTTAAAGACGTTCTGTTGCTGGACGTGAGCCCGCTGACTCTGGGTATCGAAACCATGGGTGGCGTAATGACTGCCCTGATCGAGAAAAACACCACGATTCCTACCAAGAAATCGCAAGTGTTCTCGACTGCAGACGATAACCAGGGCGCTGTGACCATTCACGTGCTGCAAGGCGAGCGTAAGCAAGCTGCACAGAACAAGTCGTTGGGCAAGTTCGACCTGGCTGACATTCCACCTGCTCCACGTGGCGTGCCTCAGATCGAAGTGACCTTCGACATCGATGCCAACGGCATCCTGCACGTAAGTGCAAAAGACAAGGCGACTGGCAAGTCTCAGTCGATCGTGATCAAGGCTAACTCGGGTCTGTCCGAGGAAGAAATCGCTCAGATGGTTCGCGATGCCGAGATCAACGCTGAGGAAGACCGCAAGTTCGAAGAGCTGGCAGCTGCACGTAACCAGGGCGATGCACTGGTTCACTCGACTCGCAAAATGATCGTCGATGCTGGCGATAAAGTGACCGAGGAAGAGAAAGCTGCAATCGAAGCTGCTGTAGTTGCACTTGAAACCGCTGTTAAAGGCGACGACAAGGCGGCTATCGAAGCCAAGGTTGAAGAGCTGTCCAAGGTATCGGCTCCGGTTGCACAGAAAATGTACGCCGAGCAGGCGAACCCGGCAGACGCAGCGGCCAAGCCAGCTGATTCGGCTGAAAAAGCGGACGACGTTGTCGACGCTGAGTTCGAAGAAGTAAAAGACAACAAGTAATCAGCTTGTTTGTCGCCCGGTTGACCGCGCTTGCGCGGTGACTGGTAGGATGTCGCCGCGCGGGAGCTTGCTCCCGCGTTGGCGTGTCTGGAGTACCGAAATTTTTACAGCATGCGACAAAGTCGAATGCTGGCGGTTTGGTCTGGATCTTTTCTGTTTTCCGGCCTGAAGTAACCGCTCCTGGCGGCCAATGCATTGGCTGTTAAACACAAACCTATATCGTTGAAAAGACGTGAGTCGGGTCTGATCCTTTTCGGGCTTGGCGGGTTTGGCGAGGCTCGGGAGGGTTTTGTCGAACGTCCTTGAGAGTGCAAAGAATTATGGCAAAGCGCGACTATTACGAAATTTTGGGTGTTGAACGCACCTCGACCGAGATAGAGCTGAAAAAGGCTTATCGTCGCCTGGCGATGAAGCATCACCCGGACCGTAATCCGGATGACAAGGCTTCGGAAGAATTGTTCAAAGAGGCCAACGAGGCTTACGAGGTTCTGTCGGACTCCAGTAAACGTGCTGCTTACGATCAATACGGTCATGCCGGTGTTGATCCACAAATGGGCGGCGGCGGTGCAGGTTTCGGCGGTCAGAACTTCTCCGATATTTTCGGTGATGTGTTCAGCGACTTCTTTGGCGGTGGTCGTGGCGGCTCCCGGGGTGGCGCTCAGCGCGGTAGCGATTTGCGCTACACGCTGGAGCTGGATCTGGAAGAAGCCGTACGCGGTACTACGGTCAATATCCGCGTTCCTACACTGGTCAATTGCAAACCATGTGACGGTTCGGGCGCCAAGAAAGGTTCTTCGCCTGTGACCTGTACCACCTGTGGCGGTATTGGTCAGGTGCGCATGCAGCAGGGTTTCTTCGCGGTTCAGCAGACTTGCCCGCGCTGCCACGGTCAAGGCAAGGTGATTTCTGATCCGTGCGAGAGCTGCCGTGGTGAAGGCCGCGTAGAAGAATACAAAACCCTTTCTGTGAAAGTGCCGGCTGGTGTTGATACCGGTGACCGCATTCGTCTGTCGGGCGAAGGCGAGGCGGGCGTGCAGGGTGGGCCTACGGGTGACCTGTATGTGGTGATCGATGTGCGCGAGCACGCGATTTTCCAGCGCGACGGCAAGCATCTGTTCTGTGAAGTGCCAATCAACTTTGCCGACGCTGCGCTGGGTGCTGAAATTGAAGTGCCGACACTGGATGGTCGGGTCAAGCTGAAAATCCCGGAAGGCACACAAAGCGGCAAGCAGTTCCGTTTGCGTGGCAAGGGTGTGGCCCCTGTGCGGGGTGGCGGTGCTGGCGACTTGATGTGCCGTGTGGTGATCGAAACCCCGGTCAAGCTGAGCCGCCGCCAGCGTGAGCTGATGGAAGAGTTCCGCACCACGCTGGAAGGTGACAGCAGTCACTCGCCGAACGCCACTGGCTGGTTCGAAGGCGTAAAGCGTTTTTTCGGCGACCTGTAAGGAGCGGTAGATGCGACGTATAGCTGTGATGGGCGCTGCCGGGCGCATGGGCAAGACCTTGATCGATGCGGTGCAGCAGCGTTCGCCGCTGTGCGGGCTGACGGCGGCCATCGTGCGTCCTGGCAGCTCCCTGGTGGGGGCTGATGCCGGTGAGCTGGCTTCTATCGGGCGCATCGGCGTGCCGTTGTCCGAAAGCCTGCAAGCGGTCGCGGCTGATTTCGACGTGCTGATCGACTTCACCTTGCCTGAAGTGATGCTCGCCAACCTGGCGGTGTGTCGCAAATTGGGCAAGGCCATGGTCATTGGTACGACGGGGCTGAATGCCGAGCAGAAGCAGTTGCTGGTCGAGGCTGGCCAGGATATTGCGATTGTCTTTGCTTCCAACTTCAGTGTCGGCGTCAACCTGTCGTTCAAGCTGCTGGATATGGCGGCGCGGGTGATGGGTGAGGATGCCGATATCGAAATCATCGAAGCTCATCATCGGCACAAAGTCGACGCGCCTTCGGGTACCGCGATGCGCATGGGTGAGGTGATCGCCGATGCGTTGGGTCGTGACCTGCAAAAGGTTGCGGTCTATGGTCGTGAAGGCCATACCGGTGCCCGTGAGCGCGAAACCATCGGTTTTGCCACGGTGCGCGGCGGTGATGTGGTGGGTGATCACACGGTCTTGTTCGCCACTGAAGGCGAGCGCCTGGAAATTACCCACAAGGCATCCAGCCGCATGACCTTTGCCAAGGGTGCTGTTCGTGCTGCTCTCTGGCTGCAAGGGCGTGAGCCTGGCCTGTATGACATGCAGGATGTGCTCGACCTGCGCTGAGTAACCTCTGTAAAATCGGGCTGTTGGCGCGCCAGTAGCCCGATTTTTAACCGCTAAGCGATGTTCTGTCGCATTCCCCTGTCTTTTAGACTCTTTAGCGGTAGACCAAAAAAGCCTTTTTCTGTAAGCTACAGCTTTAGTGTGTCCACTAAAAGCGCGCAGATAATTCGATGAAGAAGCGGGGTGACGTGTCCATACGTCACTCCGCTTTTTTACAACCTGCGATCGCCCTTTCAGGCTTTATTTACGGGAGGTCTTCTTGACTAAGCAAGCCATACTCGCCCTCGCTGATGGCAGCATTTTTCGCGGCGAAGCCATTGGGGCCGACGGTCAAACCGTTGGTGAGGTGGTGTTTAACACCGCAATGACTGGCTACCAGGAGATCCTGACGGATCCTTCCTACGCTCAGCAAATCGTGACCCTGACTTACCCGCATGTTGGCAACACCGGTACTACCCCGGAAGACGCCGAGTCTGATCGTGTCTGGTCCGCAGGTCTGGTAATTCGTGATCTGCCGCTGGTTGCAAGCAACTGGCGCAACACCATGTCGCTGGCCGACTACCTGAAAACCAACAATGTTGTGGCTATCGCCGGTATCGACACTCGCCGCCTGACGCGCATCCTGCGTGAGAAAGGCGCGCAGAACGGTTGCATCATGGCGGGCGACAACATTTCTGAAGAAGCTGCCATCGCAGCGGCCCGCGGCTTCCCGGGCCTGAAGGGCATGGATCTGGCGAAAGTCGTCAGCACCGAAAAAGCCTACGAGTGGCGCTCCAGCGTCTGGAACCTGGCTACCGACAGTCACCCGACCATCGAAGCCAGCGAGCTGCCTTACCACGTGGTCGCTTATGACTACGGCGTAAAGTGGAACATCCTGCGCATGCTGGTTGAGCGCGGCTGCCGCGTGACCGTGGTTCCGGCACAGACTCCGGCCAGTGACGTTCTGGCACTCAACCCGGATGGCGTGTTCCTGTCCAACGGCCCGGGTGACCCTGAGCCTTGCGACTACGCGATCACAGCAATCAAGCAAGTGCTGACCACCGAGATTCCGGTTTTCGGTATCTGCCTGGGTCACCAGCTGCTGGCCCTGGCCTCCGGCGCCAAGACCGTGAAAATGGGTCATGGCCATCACGGTGCAAACCACCCGGTTCAGGATCTGGACACCGGTGTTGTAATGATCACCAGCCAGAACCACGGTTTTGCGGTAGACGAAGCGAGCTTGCCAGCCAATGTGCGCGCCATCCACAAGTCGCTGTTCGACGGCACCCTGCAAGGTATCGAGCTGACCGACAAAAGCGCTTTCAGCTTCCAGGGTCACCCTGAAGCAAGCCCTGGCCCGAACGACGTTGCACCGCTGTTCGATCGCTTCATCAATGAGATGGCCAAGCGCCGTTAATCAGCCTCCTTTTGCAGCGCCCTGTGGCGGCCCCGAATCTCGGTGGCCCCCAGGGGGCTTCAGGAACCTGATTGACAGCTTGCCGACTGACCTGCGGATTTGAGTGACAAACCCATGCCAAAACGTACAGACATAAAAAGCATCCTGATTCTCGGCGCTGGCCCGATTGTTATCGGCCAGGCGTGTGAATTCGACTACTCCGGCGCCCAGGCCTGCAAAGCCCTGCGCGAGGAGGGTTACCGCGTCATCCTGGTGAACTCCAACCCTGCCACTATCATGACCGACCCGGACATGGCTGACGCCACGTACATCGAGCCGATCAAGTGGCAGACCGTTGCCAAGATCATCGAAAAAGAGCGTCCGGATGCACTGCTGCCAACCATGGGCGGCCAGACAGCTCTGAACTGCGCACTGGACCTGGAGCGCGAAGGCGTGCTCGAGAAGTTCGGCGTAGAAATGATCGGCGCCAACGCTGACACCATCGACAAAGCTGAAGACCGTTCGCGTTTCGACAAGGCCATGAAGTCCATCGGCCTGGATTGCCCGCGCTCCGGTATCGCCCACACCATGGAAGAGGCCAATGCGGTCCTCGAGCGACTGGGCTTCCCGTGCATCATTCGTCCGTCCTTCACCATGGGCGGCACCGGTGGCGGTATTGCTTACAACCGTGAAGAGTTCGAAGAGATCTGCACCCGTGGTCTGGACCTGTCGCCAACCAAAGAGCTGCTGATCGACGAATCCCTGATCGGCTGGAAAGAGTACGAGATGGAGGTTGTCCGCGACAAAAAAGACAACTGCATCATCGTTTGCTCGATCGAAAACTTCGACCCGATGGGCGTGCACACCGGTGACTCGATCACCGTTGCTCCGGCACAGACCCTGACGGACAAGGAATACCAGATCATGCGTAACGCCTCGTTGGCGGTACTGCGTGAGATCGGCGTTGAAACCGGCGGTTCCAACGTTCAGTTCGGTATCTGCCCGGACACCGGCCGTATGGTCGTGATCGAAATGAACCCGCGTGTATCGCGTTCGTCGGCGCTGGCATCGAAAGCCACCGGCTTCCCGATCGCCCGTATCGCTGCCAAATTGGCGATCGGTTACACCCTGGACGAGCTGCAAAACGAAATCACCGGCGGCGCTACGCCTGCGTCCTTCGAGCCGTCCATCGACTACGTTGTGACCAAGCTGCCGCGCTTCGCTTTCGAGAAGTTCGCCAAGGCTGACGCCCGTTTGACCACACAGATGAAATCTGTGGGCGAAGTCATGGCCATCGGCCGGACTTTCCAGGAATCCCTGCAAAAGGCCCTTCGCGGTCTGGAAGTAGGTGTCAGCGGTCTTGATCCAAAGCTGGACCTGAGCAACCCGGAAAGCATGGCCGTGCTCAAGCGCGAGCTGACCGTGCCGGGCGCCGAGCGTATCTGGTACGTGGCTGACGCGTTCCGCGCCGGCATGACCGTTGAAGATATCTTCGGCATGAACATGATTGACCCTTGGTTCCTGGTACAGATCGAAGATCTGATCAAGGACGAAGAAAAAATCAAGACCATGGCCCTGTCGTCGATCGATCGCGACGCCATGTACCGCTTCAAGCGCAAGGGCTTCTCCGACGCGCGTCTGGCCGTTCTGCTGGGTGTGACCGAGAAGAACCTGCGTCGCCACCGCCACAAGCTGGAAGTGTTCCCGGTCTACAAGCGCGTTGACACCTGCGCAGCCGAGTTCGCAACCGACACCGCCTACATGTACTCCACCTATGAGGAAGAGTGCGAAGCCAACCCTTCGGATCGTGACAAGATCATGATTCTGGGTGGTGGCCCGAACCGTATCGGCCAGGGTATCGAGTTTGACTATTGCTGCGTTCACGCCGCTCTGGCGCTGCGTGCCGACGGTTACGAGACCATCATGGTCAACTGCAACCCGGAAACCGTTTCCACCGACTACGACACCTCGGATCGTCTGTACTTCGAATCCGTAACCCTGGAAGACGTGCTGGAAATCGTGCGTGTCGAGAAGCCAAAAGGCGTGATTGTCCAGTACGGCGGCCAAACCCCGCTGAAACTGGCGCGTGCCCTGGAAGAAGCCGGCGTGCCGATCATCGGTACCAGCCCTGACGCGATCGACCGTGCAGAAGACCGTGAGCGCTTCCAGCAGATGGTTGAGCGCCTGAACCTGCGTCAGCCGCCTAACGCTACTGTGCGCAGCGAAGACGAAGCCATTCGTGCCGCTGGCAAGATCGGTTACCCGCTGGTTGTTCGTCCTTCCTACGTGTTGGGCGGCCGTGCGATGGAAATCGTTTACGAAGAAGACGAGCTCAAGCGCTACCTGCGTGACGCAGTGAAAGTGTCCAACGACAGCCCCGTGCTGCTGGACCACTTCCTCAACTGCGCCATCGAAATGGACGTGGATGCTGTCTGCGACGGTACTGATGTAGTGATCGGCGCAATCATGCAGCACATCGAACAGGCTGGCGTTCACTCCGGTGACTCCGCTTGCTCGCTGCCGCCGTACTCGCTGCCGCTGCACATCCAGGACGAGATGCGCGAGCAGGTCAAGAAAATGGCTCTGGAGTTGGGCGTTGTCGGCCTGATGAACGTGCAATTGGCTCTGCAGGGCGAAGATATCTACGTGATCGAAGTGAACCCGCGTGCATCGCGTACCGTTCCTTTCGTCTCCAAGTGCATCGGTGTTTCCCTGGCGATGATCGCAGCTCGCGTAATGGCCGGTAAAACCCTGAAGGAAATCGGTTTCACCAAAGAAATCATTCCTAACTTCTACAGCGTGAAAGAGGCGGTCTTCCCGTTCGCCAAATTCCCGGGTGTTGACCCGATTCTCGGCCCTGAGATGAAGTCCACCGGTGAAGTGATGGGTGTGGGCGATACCTTCGGCGAAGCGTTTGCCAAGGCCCAGATGGGTGCAAGCGAAGTGCTGCCGACTGGCGGTACTGCTTTCATCAGCGTGCGCGACGACGACAAGCCGCTGGTTGCCGGCGTTGCCCGCGACCTGATCAACCTGGGCTTTGAAATCGTTTCGACCGTTGGCACTGCCAAGTTCATCGAAGCAGCAGGCTTGAAAGTACGTCGTGTGAACAAGGTGACCGAAGGTCGTCCGCACGTTGTCGACATGATCAAGAACGACGAAGTAACCTTGATCATCAACACTACCGAAGGACGTCAGTCGATTGCTGACTCCTATTCCATTCGCCGCAACGCGCTGCAGCACAAGATCTACTGCACCACGACTATTGCTGCTGGCGAAGCGATCTGTGAAGCGCTTAAATTCGGTCCTGAAAAAACCGTACGTCGCTTGCAGGATCTACACGCAGGATTAAAGGCATGATCAAGTACCCAATGACGGTCCAGGGCGCCAAAGCCCTGGAAGAAGAACACGCACATCTGACCAAGGTTGTTCGTCCCAAGCTGAGCCAGGATATCGGCACGGCGCGTGAGCTGGGCGACCTTAAAGAAAACGCTGAATACCATGCTGCCCGTGAGCAGCAGGGTATGGTTGAGGCGCGTATCCGTGACATCGAAGGCCGCATGCAGAACGCGGTGATCATCGATGTAACGACTATTCCTCACACCGGTAAAGTGATTTTCGGTACCACGGTCGAGATCGCCAACGTTGAAACTGACGAAAGCGTGACCTACCAGATCGTTGGTGAAGATGAGGCTGACTTCAAGCTCGGAAAGATCTCCGTTGGTTCGCCACTTGCCCGTGCCTTGATTGCCAAGGAAGAGGGTGATGTGGTGGCGGTGAAAACACCGGGCGGCGTCATTGAGTACGAAATTGTCAAAGTAAGTCACATCTAAGAAGAGCGCCCGCCGTGTGCGGGCGCACTTTTTTGGCGGTCGGCCCGGGTGTTCCGGGTTGGCGGCCTGTGGTTGTTGCACACAGAATTGTTTGCCGGTGCTGGCCGCAATGCGGTTGGCAGCGAAGCTGTTGAAGTGGCATGGAGCAAGTGGGGAAGTAGTGCGTTGGGCGTCTCTGGCTGCCTGATGCGTTGCGCGGGCAGTGCTTGCATGACTCTCGGGCTTTGGCCCTGGAAGAGTTTCAGGGCGCGCCAGGCGCACCCTTGACCCTTGTCTACATCACTTGAAACGGTGGATGTTCGACAGTTGCTTGTTTACATTGACGTTCTTGCGGTACAGAAGCGCCATTTTGCCGATAACCTGTACCAGTTCCGCTTTGCCGGCCTTGCACAGTTCTGCAATGGCCTCCAGGCGGGATTCGCGATCCAGAATGTTGACTTTGATTTTAATCAGCTCGTGATCGCCCAATGCGCGTTCGAGTTCGGCTAAAACACCTTCAGTCAAACCATTGTCAGCCACAGTCAAAACTGGTTTCAGATGGTGGCCAATGGATTTGTACTGTTTCTTCTGCTCTTGAGTGAGCGGCATAATCTGACCCCTGTGTCTGATCTTGTAAAAAGCGGCGGCCAGTTTACCCGAGCGAGTCCCAGACCGCCCAGTTAATCACGACCCGTTTAAAATTTTTGAGGTGGCCCGTGGCCCGTTCCAAGACTAGCCTTAACTGGCTGAAAGAACATTTCAACGACCCGTACGTCAAAATGGCGCAAAAAGACGGGTATCGCTCCCGTGCCAGCTACAAATTGCTGGAGATCCAGGAGCGCGACAAGCTGATTCGTCCCGGTATGACCGTTATCGACCTGGGTGCAGCCCCGGGTGGCTGGTCGCAGGTGACCAGTCGTCTGATCGGTGGTCAGGGGCGTTTGATTGCTTCCGACATCCTGGACATGGACAGCATCCCTGATGTGACCTTCATCAAGGGCGACTTTACCGAGGACGCCGTGCTTGCTCAGATCCTCGAGGCCGTCGGAAATACACAAGTAGACCTTGTGATTTCAGATATGGCCCCCAATATGAGTGGATTGGCAGCTGTCGACATGCCGCGGGCGATGTTTCTGTGCGAATTGGCACTGGATCTTGCCGGTCGCGTCCTGCGTCCAGGTGGTGATTTTCTGATTAAGGTTTTCCAGGGGGAAGGCTTCGATCAGTACCACAAGGACATTCGCAAGCTGTTTGACAAGGTACAGATGCGCAAGCCGTCCTCGTCGCGAGACAGGTCCCGCGAGCAGTATTTGCTGGGGCGCGGCTTCCGCGGTGTTGAAGGTTCGGCCAGTGATGAACGTCTGTAACAAGGGCGATAGATTTTTTTGAATCGCTTTACAGATCTGGCATAACGAATATTGTGTAGGCAAAGTTTCACAAAGGGTTACAGACGGAGCCTGCAAGGGTTGTAGGCAATGTAGTAAGTTATGCCGGTGAATATCATGCGAAGCACGCTTCAGTAGCGGGGCTTGTGCTTCAGAGGGTAGCTAATTGAACGATATGGCAAAGAATCTGATCCTGTGGTTGATCATCGCCGCTGTCCTGGTGACAGTGATGAACAACTTCTCCAGTCCAAACGAGCCACAAACCCTCAACTATTCCGACTTCATCCAGCAAGTTAAGGATGGCAAGGTCGAGCGCGTTGCCGTGGATGGCTACGTGATTACCGGCAAACGCAGCGATGGCGATACCTTCAAAACCATCCGTCCGGCGATTCAGGACAACGGTTTGATCGGCGACCTGGTGGATAACCACGTCACCGTTGAAGGCAAATTGCCTGAGCAACAAAGCATCTGGACCCAGTTGCTGGTTGCGAGCTTCCCGATCCTGGTGATTATTGCGGTCTTCATGTTCATGATGCGCCAGATGCAGGGCGGTGCCGGCGGTAAAGGCGGCCCGATGAGCTTTGGCAAGAGCAAGGCGCGGCTGCTGTCGGAAGACCAGGTCAAGACGACCCTGGCTGACGTGGCAGGTTGCGATGAAGCCAAGGAAGAAGTGGGCGAGCTGGTTGAGTTCCTGCGCGATCCGGGCAAGTTCCAGCGTCTGGGCGGGCGTATCCCTCGCGGCGTACTGATGGTGGGTCCGCCAGGTACGGGTAAAACCCTGATCGCCAAGGCGATTGCGGGTGAGGCCAAGGTACCGTTCTTCACTATTTCCGGTTCCGACTTTGTTGAAATGTTCGTGGGCGTTGGTGCAAGCCGTGTTCGTGACATGTTTGAGCAGGCCAAGAAGCACGCGCCTTGCATCATCTTTATCGATGAGATCGACGCTGTCGGCCGTCACCGTGGTAACGGTATGGGCGGCGGTCATGACGAGCGCGAGCAGACCCTTAACCAGTTGCTGGTTGAGATGGACGGCTTTGAGATGAATGACGGCATCATCGTGATTGCCGCCACCAACCGTCCTGACGTGCTTGACCCTGCGCTGCTGCGTCCAGGTCGCTTTGACCGTCAGGTGGTGGTTGGCTTGCCGGACATCCGTGGTCGCGAGCAGATTCTCAAAGTACACATGCGTAAAGTGCCAATGGGCGACGACGTCCAGCCGGCTGTTATTGCACGTGGTACCCCGGGCTTCTCGGGTGCCGACCTGGCCAACCTGGTCAACGAAGCTTCCCTGTTCGCGGCGCGTACCGGCAAGCGTGTTGTTGAAATGAAAGAGTTCGAGCTGGCCAAGGACAAGATCATGATGGGCGCCGAGCGCAAATCGATGGTCATGTCCGATAAAGAAAAGCGCAACACGGCCTATCACGAAGCGGGTCACGCTATCGTTGGTCGCGTAGTGCCTGAGCATGATCCGGTCTACAAGGTGTCGATCATTCCTCGTGGCCGCGCCCTGGGCGTGACCATGTTCCTGCCGGAAGAAGATCGCTACAGCTTGTCCAAGCGTGCGCTGATCAGCCAGATCTGCTCGCTGTATGGCGGCCGTATCGCTGAAGAGATGACCTTGGGCTTTGACGGTGTGACCACCGGCGCTTCCAACGACATCATGCGAGCCAGCCAGATTGCCCGCAACATGGTGACCAAGTGGGGCTTGTCCGAGAAGCTCGGCCCGCTGATGTATGCCGAAGACGAAGAGTCCTATCTGGGTCGTGGCGGTGGTCAGTCTGCAAACGTGTCGGGCGAGACAGCCAAGCTGATCGACTCGGAAGTGCGCAGCATCATTGATCAGTGCTACAACACGGCCAAGCAGATCCTGACCGAAAATCGCGACAAGCTGGATGCAATGGCTGACGCGTTGATGAAGTACGAAACGATCGATGCCGATCAGATCGACGACATCATGGCGGGTCGTCCGCCACGTGAGCCGCGTGACTGGGAAGATGGCAACTCGGGTACCCCGACTGCCCCTACGCTGGATAAAACCGAGCGCCCGGAAACACCTATCGGCGGCCCTGCTGCTGATCAATAAGGCTTGAAATGACTTCTGTTCAGTCCTCAACCCGGTTGCCTTGCGGCAACCGGGTTCTTGATTTGGCCCATACGCATGTTATGGGCATCCTCAATGTCACCCCTGATTCCTTTTCCGATGGCGGCCGCTTTGCTGCCCTGGATGCGGCTCTGCGCCATGCAGAGGCGATGGTGCAGGCGGGTGCAACCCTGATTGATGTTGGCGGTGAGTCAACGCGCCCCGGAGCTCCTGTGGTATTGCCGCAGGAAGAGCTCGACCGGGTTGCTCCTGTTGTCGAGCGAATTGCCCGGGAACTGGATGTGATTATTTCGGTCGATACATCCGCGCCAATCGTCATGACCGAGGTTGCGCGCCTGGGAGCAGGGTTGATCAATGATGTGCGCTCGCTGCGCCGTGAAGGGGCCTTGCAGGCCGCTGCGGCGACAGGCTTGCCGGTATGCCTGATGCATATGCTCGGTGAGCCTGGAGACATGCAGGACAACCCGCATTACGAAGACCTGGTGGGCGAGGTGTCGACGTTTCTCGCTGACAGCATGGCGCGTTGCGCTGCTGCTGGCATTGGGGCCGAACGCATCGTGCTCGATCCGGGCTTTGGTTTTGCCAAGACATTGCAGCACAATTTGAGCCTGTTCAAGCATATGGAGGCCTTGCATGCGCTGGGTCGGCCTTTGCTGGTGGGCGTGTCACGTAAAAGCATGGTCGGGCAGACACTGAACCGGCCAGTTGCAGGGCGTCTCTATGGCAGCCTGGCGCTTGCAGCATTGGCGATGACCAAGGGTGCGCGCATTCTGCGCGTCCATGATGTTGCCGAAACAGTTGATGTGGTACGGATGATCGCAGCGGTAGATTCCGCCGACTAAGAATGATGGAGCACTTATGACAAAGAAGTATTTTGGCACCGACGGTATTCGTGGTCGGGTCGGCGTTTATCCGATTACCCCTGACTTTATGCTCAAGTTGGGTTGGGCAGCGGGCATGGCGTTTCGCAGCAAGGGCGCTTGCCGGATCCTGGTAGGCAAGGACACCCGCATCTCGGGTTACATGTTTGAGTCGGCTCTTGAAGCGGGCTTGTCGGCTGCCGGGGCTGATGTGATGTTGCTGGGGCCTATGCCGACACCGGCCATTGCCTACCTGACACGTACCTTCCATGCGGAAGCGGGCATCGTGATCAGCGCTTCGCACAATCCCCACGACGATAATGGCATCAAGTTCTTTTCCGGCGAGGGCACCAAGCTGCCTGACGACGTTGAACTGATGATCGAAGAGTTGCTGGATGCGCCGATGACCGTTGTCGATTCCGACAAGCTCGGCAAGGTCTCGCGGATCAATGATGCGCCGGGCCGTTATATCGAATTCTGTAAAAGCAGCGTGCCAAGCAGCACCAAATTCAGCGGTATGAAGATTGTTCTCGATTGCGCCCACGGTGCTACCTACAAGGTTGCGCCAAGTGTTTTCAAGGAGCTGGGTGCTCAAGTCGTTGTTCTGTCGGCGCAGCCTGATGGCCTGAACATCAACGAAAACTGCGGTTCGACCCATATGGGTCAGTTGCAGGCTGCCGTGGTGGCTGAAGGTGCGGACCTGGGTATTGCTTTTGATGGCGACGGCGATCGCGTGTTGATGGTTGACCATACCGGTGCCGTGGTCGATGGCGATGAGCTGTTGTTTATCATTGCCCGTGACCTGCACGAGCGTGGCAAATTGCAGGGTGGCGTTGTCGGTACGCTGATGAGCAACCTTGGCCTTGAGCTGGCATTGGCTGACCTGGGTATCGAGTTCGTACGCGCCAATGTGGGCGACCGTTACGTTATCGCGGCCCTGCAAGAGCGTAACTGGCTGGTGGGTGGCGAGAACTCCGGGCATATCGTGTGCTTCCACCACACCACCACTGGCGATGCGATCATTGCTGCGCTGCAGGTGTTGTTGTCCTTGCGTCGTCGCGATGAAAGCCTGGCCCAGTCGCGTCAGGCGCTGCGCAAGTGCCCGCAAGTGTTACTGAATGTTCGTTTTGCCGGTGGCGTCGACCCTGTCGAGCACCCGGCGGTGAAGGAGGCGTGCGCGCGAGTGACGGCTGCCATGAATGGCCGTGGTCGTGTGTTGTTGCGCAAGTCCGGAACAGAGCCTTTGGTGCGCGTGATGGTCGAAGGCGATGACGAAAACATGGTTCGCGGCTACGCCGAAGAGCTGGCAAAACTGGTAAGTGAAGTTTGTGCCTGATTCGGCTTGCCAGCTTTGATTTGGTTGGGTAACATCTGCGCCCACTTTGACCGACGAGGTAAAGCATGCGTCGCACTATGGTAGCTGGTAACTGGAAGATGCACGGTACCCGCGCCAGCGTCGCTGAGCTGATCGACGGTCTGCGTGGTCTGGTCCTGCCAAACGATGTTGATGTTGCAGTTTTTCCGCCTCAGCTATTTATTGATCGTGTTATCAATGGCTTGCAAGGCGCAGCGATTTCGGTCGGTGCTCAGGATGCTGCAGTGGAGTCGGGGCAGGGCGCGCTGACTGGCGAGATTTCCTCTAGTCAGTTGGCCGACGCAGGTTGCAAGCTGGTGCTTGTGGGGCACTCCGAACGCCGCCTGATACTGGGTGAGCAGGACGAGACACTCAATCGCAAGTTTGCAGCGGCCCAAGCCTCAGGCTTGACGCCAGTGTTGTGCATAGGGGAAACCCTGGAACAGCGCGAAGCGGGGCAAACGCTGGAAGTGGTAGAGCGTCAGCTGAATGCCGTGATTGACGAGTTTGGTATTGATGCTTTTGTAAATGCCGTGATTGCATACGAGCCGGTCTGGGCCATTGGCACCGGGCTGACCGCATCACCACAGCAAGCGCAAGATGTGCATGCGGCCATTCGCGCACAGCTGGCGCAAAAGAATTCTGAAGTGGCACAAGGTGTGCGGCTTCTATACGGCGGCAGCGTGAAGGCGGCCAATGCGGTCGAACTGTTCAGCATGCCGGATATCGATGGGGGACTCATTGGCGGGGCTTCCCTGAATGCAGATGAGTTCGGTGCGATCATTCGTGCCGCAGGAAACTGAAAATGCTGGATAACGTCGTAACTGTGTTTCATCTGTTGACAGCATTGGGTGTAATTGCCCTGGTTTTGCTGCAACAGGGCAAGGGAGCGGATGCTGGAGCATCTTTCGGCGCAGGTGCATCAAATACTGTGTTCGGAAGCCAAGGTTCCTCTACCTTTCTTAGTAAGTTTACTGCTATACTTGCCGCAGGTTTTTTCATAACCAGCTTGGGGTTAGGTTACTTTGCTAAAGAGAAGGCTGAACAGCTGACTCAAGTAGGTTTGCCAAATCCAGCGGTGTTGGAAGTTCCAGTGCAAAAGCCGGCTTCAGATGATGTTCCGGTGCTTCAAGAGCAAAAGTCGGCAACTCCTGCGACTGACGTACCTCCAGCTCAAGAGCAAAAGTAAAACGGGTTTCATGATGTAAACGTTGTATTGCCGAGGTGGTGGAATTGGTAGACACGCAACCTTGAGGTGGTTGTGCCCATAGGGTGTAGGGGTTCGAGTCCCCTTCTCGGTACCAATTATCAAGAATGCCCGCAGTAGCGGGCTTTCTTGTATGTGGAAGGTTGGATTGACCCGTCACGGGATCAACCGTATACTTCCGCTCCAGCTTTGTCGCGGGATGGAGCAGTCTGGTAGCTCGTCGGGCTCATAACCCGAAGGTCGTCGGTTCAAATCCGGCTCCCGCAACCAGTTTCAGCGGAGCCCCTTTTCAGGGGCTTTTTGTTAGCTGGACACTTTATAGCGTCGGTATTCAACGACGTTTCAGAGATGGGCGCTTCGCCCATTTTTTCATTTTGCACAGCATGCACAAACATGCACTAGGGGGTTCAGGTGTCGAGCAAGCTAGAACAGTTGCAGGACTTGTTGGCCCCGGTGGTCGTGGCCCTTGGCTATGAATGCTGGGGTATTGAATTTTCGGCTCAAGGCCGCCATTCAATGTTGCGTGTGTATATCGACAAGGAAGGCGGCGTACTGGTGGATGACTGCGCTATCGTGAGTCGTCAGATCAGCGGCGTTCTGGATGTCGAAGATCCTATCGCTGTTGAATACACCCTTGAAGTTTCTTCTCCTGGCATGGAACGCCCGCTGTTCACCCTTGAACAGTTTGCCCAATTTGTCGGTGAGCAAGTGAAGATCAAGCTGCGCTCGCCTTTTGAAGGGCGACGCAACTTTCAGGGCCTTCTGCGCGGCGTAGAAGAGCAGGACATCGTGGTGCAGGTTGAAGACCATGAGTTCCTGTTGCCGATCGATATGATCGACAAGGCCAACATTATTCCCAGTTTTGACTGAGACGCGGATCCCGCGGATCCAATGGCTTGCGAAAGGCGAGGCGTACGATGAGCAAAGAAGTACTGCTGGTTGTTGAGTCGGTGTCCAATGAAAAGGGCGTACCGGCAAACGTTATTTTTGAAGCGCTGGAGCTGGCTCTGGCCACCGCTACTAAAAAGCGTTTTGAAGACGAAGTCGAACTGCGTGTGGAAATCAATCGCCACACCGGTAACTATGAGACTTTCCGTCGCTGGACTGTGGTCGAAGACGAAGATCTGGATGATCCAGCATACGAGTTGGCTGTAGACCAGGCCCAGGCGAAACAGCCAGGCGCGAAAGCCGGCGATATTATCGAAGAGAAAATCGATTCTATCGAATTCGGTCGAATTGCTGCACAGACGGCCAAACAGGTCATCGTGCAAAAAGTTCGCGAAGCCGAGCGTGCTCAAGTAGTCGATGCCTATCGTGAGCGTCTGGGCGAAATCATTTCCGGCACCGTTAAAAAGGTGACCCGCGACAATGTGATCGTTGACCTGGGTAACAACGCTGAAGCGTTGCTGGCCCGTGAAGACATCATTTCGCGTGAGACTTTCCGTGTTGGCGTACGCCTTCGCGCATTGCTCAAGGAAATCCGCACTGAAAACCGCGGTCCTCAGCTGATCCTGTCGCGTACAGCGCCAGAGATGCTGATCGAGTTGTTCCGCATTGAAGTGCCAGAAATCTCCGAAGGCCTGATCGAAGTGATGGCGGCCTCCCGCGATCCTGGATCACGCGCTAAAATAGCCGTTCGCTCGAAAGACAAACGCATTGATCCGCAAGGTGCCTGCATTGGTATGCGCGGTTCGCGTGTCCAGGCAGTGTCCTGCGAATTGGGCGGAGAGCGAGTGGATATCGTCCTTTGGGATGACAACCCGGCGCAGTTCGTGATCAACGCAATGTCGCCAGCAGAAGTGGCGGCTATTATCGTCGACGAAGATGCCCATGCAATGGACATCGCCGTTGGCGCAGACAATCTGGCCCAGGCGATTGGTCGCGGCGGTCAGAACGTACGTCTGGCCAGCCAGTTGACCGGCTGGACCCTGAACGTGATGACCGAATCGGACATCCAGGCCAAGCAGCAAGCAGAAACCGGCGATATCCTGCGCAACTTCATCGAAGAGCTGGAAGTTGATGAAGACCTGGCGCAGGTACTGGTTGATGAAGGCTTTACTAGCCTGGAAGAGATTGCCTACGTACCGGTGGAGGAAATGCTCAACATCGATGGCTTTGACGAAGATACCGTCAACGAGCTTCGCGCTCGCGCCAAGGATCGACTGTTGACTAAAGCCATCGCTACTGAGGAAAAGCTGGCAGACGCCCATCCGGCCGAAGACCTGCTCTCGCTTGAGGGTATGGACAAGGATTTGGCGATGGAACTGGCGGTGCGCGGCGTAATTACCCGCGAAGACCTGGCCGAGCAGTCTATTGACGACCTGCTCGACATCGACGGCATTGACGATGATCGTGCCGGCAAGTTGATCATGGCCGCCCGAGCCCATTGGTTCGAGTAATTAGGCGCGGCCTGAGGAGAGAAATGCATGACGCAAGTCACGGTGAAACAACTGGCCGATGAGGTCAAAACACCGGTTGAGCGCCTGTTGCAGCAGATGCGTGAGGCAGGTCTGCCGCACAACGCCGCCGAGCAGAATGTAACCGATAGTGAGAAGCAGGCTCTGCTGACTCACCTTAAAAGCAGCCACAAGGCTAAAGTGGAAGAACCGCGCAAGATCACTTTGCAGCGTAAAACCACCAGTACCCTGCGTGTAGCTGGCAGCAAAAGCATCAGCGTTGAAGTACGCAAGAAGAAAGTCTTCGTACAGCAAAGCCCGGAAGAAATCGAAGCCGAGCGCAAACGTGAGATGGATGAACGTCGTGCAGTAGAAAATGCCGCACGTCAAAAGGCTGAAGAAGAGTCCAAGCGTCGCGCCGAAGAAGAAGCGCGCCGCCAGCCTGCATCTGCTCCTGTTGCAGCACCGGCTCCGGCCGCTGCAGCGCCTGCACCTGTGCAAGCCGCAGCGCCAGCACCGGCTCCAGCCGCTGATGCACGCAAGCGTGACGAACAGCGTCGCCCGGACAAACCACGCGCAGACGATAACAATCGTCGCGGCAGTGGTGACGGCGATCGTAAAAACGCTCCGCATCGTGCCTCGGTTAAAGAAAAAGCACCGACTCCACGTGTTGCTCCGCGCACTTCCGACGAAGAAAGCGACAGCTTCCGTCGCGGTGGTCGTGGCAAGGGCAAGCTGAAGAAGCGCAACGCTCACGGTTTCCAGAGCCCAACCGGCCCTGTAGTTCGTGACGTGCAGATTGGCGAGACCATCACTGTCGGCGATTTGGCCGCACAGATGTCGGTCAAGGCTGCCGAAGTCATCAAGTTCATGTTCAAGCTGGGTACTCCAGCAACCATCAACCAGGTACTGGATCAGGAAACTGCCCAACTGGTTGCTGAAGAACTGGGCCACAAAGTGACTCTGGTCAGCGACAACGCCCTGGAAGATTCCCTGGCCGAGTCCCTGAAGTTCGAAGGCGAGTCGTTCTCCCGTGCACCGGTTGTGACCGTAATGGGCCACGTTGACCACGGTAAAACGTCCCTGCTCGACTACATCCGTCGTGCCAAGGTAGCGGCTGGCGAAGCCGGTGGTATTACCCAGCACATCGGTGCGTACCACGTTGAAACCGAGCGCGGCATGGTCACGTTCCTCGATACCCCGGGTCACGCTGCGTTTACCGCAATGCGTGCTCGTGGTGCCAAGGCGACTGACATCGTGATTCTGGTTGTGGCTGCAGACGACGGCGTAATGCCGCAGACCATCGAAGCCGTTCAGCATGCGAAAGCCGCTGGCGTGCCTCTGGTTGTTGCAGTGAACAAGATCGACAAGCCAGGTGCTGACCTCGATCGCATTCGTAGCGAACTGTCCGTTCACGGCGTGACGTCGGAAGAGTGGGGTGGTGACACTCCGTTTGTTTCGGTCTCGGCGAAAATGGGTACCGGCGTTGACGAATTGCTCGAAGCCGTACTGCTGCAAGCTGAAGTTCTGGAACTCAAGGCAACTCCATCGGCTCCTGGCCGTGGCGTAGTGGTTGAGTCCCGTCTGGACAAAGGCCGCGGTCCTGTTGCTACCGTTCTGGTTCAAGACGGTACCCTGCGCCAAGGCGACATGGTACTGGTCGGTTCCAACTACGGCCGCATCCGCGCCATGCTCGACGAGAACGGCAAGCCTATCAAGGAAGCCGGTCCATCCATCCCTGTCGAGATTCTCGGCCTGGACGGTACGCCAGATGCTGGCGACGAGATGAGCGTAATGACCGACGAGAAGAAGGCACGTGAAGTTGCCCTGTTCCGTCAAGGCAAGTTCCGCGAAGTGAAACTGGCGCGTGCTCACGCAGGCAAGCTGGAAAACATCTTCGAGAACATGGGCCAGGAAGAGAAGAAGACGCTTAACATCGTCCTCAAATCTGACGTCCGTGGTTCGTTGGAAGCTCTGCAGGGCGCTCTGAGCGGCCTGGGTAACGACGAAGTGCAAGTGCGCGTAGTGGGCGGCGGTGTCGGTGGTATCACCGAGAGCGACGCTAACCTGGCACTGGCCTCCAACGCTGTACTGTTTGGCTTCAACGTGCGTGCCGATGCCGGCGCTCGCAAGATTGTCGAGCAGGAAGGCCTGGACATGCGTTACTACAACGTCATCTACGACATCATCGAAGACGTCAAGAAAGCCCTTACCGGCATGCTTGGCAGCGACGTTCGGGAGAACATCCTGGGTATCGCTGAAGTCCGTGACGTGTTCCGTTCGCCTAAGTTCGGCGCGGTTGCAGGTTGCATGGTGCTGGAAGGTGTTGTTCACCGTAACCGTCCAATCCGCGTACTGCGTGAAGACATCGTTATCTACGAAGGCGAGCTGGAATCCCTGCGTCGCTTCAAAGATGACATGTCCGAAGTGCGTGCCGGCATGGAATGCGGTATCGGCGTCAAGAGCTACAACGACGTTAAAGTCGGTGACAAGATCGAAGTGTTCGAGAAGGTCCAGGTTGCTCGCAGCCTCTAACTCGCGAGCCTCAAGAGCGAGGACGAGCCCGCGCATGCAAATGCGCAGCGCTCGGCCTGGACTCTAAACGCAACGCCCGGTCCGGCTTCTGTCGTGCCGGGCGTTTGCCGCTTTCAGACCGCATGGGTTTCCCATGGGTGAGTAACAGGTAACAAGACATGGCAAAAGAATATAGCCGTACCCAACGTATTGGCGATCAGATGCAGCGCGAGCTGGCACAGCTGATCCGTCGTGAAGTCAAAGACCCGCGCGTGGGCCTGGTCACCATTACTGCTGTTGAAGTCAGCCGTGACGTCGGTCACGCCAAGATCTTCATCACCGTGATGGGTCAGGACAGCGCTGAAGATATCGCCCAGAGCATCAAGGTGCTGAACTCGGCAGCGGGTTTCCTGCGCATGCAACTGGCGCGTGAAATGAAGCTGCGCAGCGTTCCGCAGTTGCACTTCCACTACGATGAAAGCGTCGTGCGTGGTGCTCATCTGTCCGCTTTGATCGAGCGTGCAGTGGCTGAAGACAATCAGCACCCTGAAACCACTGCTCCCGAAGACACCAAGGAGTAACCGGTGGCTCAGGTCAAGCGTATCCGTCGTAACGTCAGCGGCATCATCCTGCTGGACAAGCCACTTGGGTTTACTTCCAATGCGGCCCTGCAGAAAGTTCGCTGGCTGCTCAATGCCGAGAAGGCAGGGCACACCGGTAGCCTCGATCCATTGGCCAGCGGTGTATTGCCGCTGTGCTTTGGCGAAGCCACCAAGTTTTCGCAATACCTGCTCGATTCCGACAAGGGTTATGAAACCCTGATGCAATTGGGCAAGACCACGACCACGGCAGACGCTGAAGGCGAGGTTTTGCAGACTCGCCCGGTGACCGTTGGTCGCGCCGATATTGAAGCTGTTTTACCCAATTTTCGTGGGCAAATCAGCCAGATACCGCCGATGTACTCTGCGCTCAAGCGTGACGGACAGCCGCTTTACAAGCTGGCCCGTGCAGGCGAAGTGGTGGAGCGTGAACCGCGTTCTGTTACTATTACCCGCCTCGAATTACTGGCCAGCGAAGGCGACACTGCGCGCCTGGCCGTCGACTGCACCAAAGGCACCTATATCCGTACCCTTGTGGAAGATATCGGTGAGCAATTGGGGTGCGGGGCATACGTTGCAGAACTGCGTCGTACCCACGCCGGACCTTTCAGCCTGGCCCAGACG
The DNA here is from genome assembly GCF_037023725.1 of Pseudomonas bubulae. NCBI lineage: Bacteria > Pseudomonadati > Pseudomonadota > Gammaproteobacteria > Pseudomonadales > Pseudomonadaceae > Pseudomonas > Pseudomonas bubulae. Next base: position 4,978,332 of record NZ_CP146077.1, on the reverse strand, counting down.
GTTACCCTGGAAGAGCTGGAGGCGGTGCATGCCGAAGGCGGCAATGAAGCGGTTGATCGCTTCCTGATGCCATCGGACAGCGGTTTGCTCGACTGGCCATTGCTGCACTTCTCGGAAGCCAGCTCGTTTTATTGGCTCAATGGCCAACCGGTGCGTGCTCCGGATGCTCCGAAGTTCGGTATGGTGCGGGTACAGGATCACAACGGTCGCTTTATCGGTATCGGTGAAGTGAGCGAAGACGGGCGTATTGCGCCGCGTCGACTGATTCGGTCGGAATGACCGGAACCAGGCTGCATCGGGTGTAGTATTACCGGCGCAGACTGGAATGAGGGTGGCTGTTATTAGGCACGGTCACATCTCACATTTAAATACGAGGATTTGTCCTCGGCCTATTGGATCTGTCTTGTTCGCAAGCAGGCCCTAATTGAAAGGAAAGCCAAATGGCACTTACAGTTGAACACAAAGCAGAAATCGTAAAAGACTACCAGCAAGCTCCAGGTGATACAGGTTCTCCAGAAGTGCAGGTTGCACTGCTGACCTTTAACATCAACACGCTGCAAGGTCACTTCAAAGCTAACAGCAAAGATCACCACTCCCGTCGTGGTCTGATCCGCATGGTAAACCAGCGTCGCAAGCTGCTGGACTACCTGAAAGGCAAGAACGTTGAGCGTTACAAAGCGCTGATCGCTCGCCTGGGTCTGCGTCGCTAATAGCGATGTTGCTAGAGGCTGGTTGTCTGTCATGTGTCTGCGGGTTTCCCGCAGTCTCATGGCAGGCTTCCAGCCTCAAGTTTTATCTGGACTACCCGGATTCTTACGAAAGCTTGCCTATAGGGCTGTTTTCGTAAGCATCTTGAGTCGGGCCAATACCCGATGTTGCATATGACTTTCGCAAGAAACCCGTTCCCCAAGAGCCACAAAGAAGGTAGGACACCGTGAACCCGGTTATCAAAAAATTTCAGTTCGGTCAGTCGACCGTTACTCTCGAGACTGGCCGTATCGCCCGTCAGGCTTCCGGCGCAGTATTGGTCACCGTTGACGACGACGTCAGCGTGTTGGTGACTGTGGTCGGTTCCAAGCAAGCGGATCCAGGCAAGGGTTTCTTCCCTCTGTCGGTTCACTACCAGGAAAAAACCTACGCCGCGGGTAAAATCCCTGGCGGTTTCTTCAAGCGTGAAGGTCGCCCTTCCGAGAAAGAAACCCTGACGTCGCGTCTGATCGACCGTCCGATCCGTCCGCTGTTCCCAGAAGGTTTCATGAACGAAGTGCAGGTTGTCTGCACCGTTCTGTCCACCAGCAAGAAAACCGATCCGGACGTCGCTGCGATGATCGGTACTTCGGCTGCCCTGGCCATTTCCGGCATCCCTTTTGATGGTCCGATCGGCGCTGCCCGCGTTGCTTACCACGAAAGCACCGGTTACCTGCTGAACCCGACTTACGAGCAACTGGCCGCTTCGAGCCTGGACATGGTTGTTGCCGGTACTTCGGAAGCCGTATTGATGGTTGAATCGGAAGCCAAAGAGCTGACCGAAGACCAGATGCTGGGCGCCGTACTGTTCGCCCACGACGAATTCCAGGTGGTTATCCAGGCTGTCAAAGAGCTGGCTGCCGAAGCTGCCAAGCCAACTTGGGACTGGGCTGCTGCCCCGGAAGCGACCGCACTGCTGGGCGCTATCCGTGCCGAGTTCGGCGAAGCGATCTCCCAGGCTTACACCATCACCGTCAAGGCAGACCGTTACGCGCGTCTGGGCGAGTTGAAGGATCAGGTTGTTGCCAAGCTGTCCGGTGAAGAAGGCCAGCCTTCTGCCAGCGAAGTTAAAGCTGCATTCGGCGAAATCGAATACCGCACCGTTCGCGAAAACATCGTTAACGGCAAGCCGCGTATCGATGGTCGTGACACCAAGACTGTTCGCCCTCTGAACATCGAAGTTGGCGTTCTGCCGAAGACCCACGGTTCGGCCCTGTTCACCCGTGGTGAAACTCAGGCGCTGGTTGTTGCAACTCTGGGTACTGCCCGTGACGCGCAACTGCTGGACACCCTGGAAGGCGAGAAAAAAGACCCGTTCATGCTGCACTACAACTTCCCTCCGTTCTCGGTAGGTGAGTGTGGTCGCATGGGTGGTGCTGGTCGTCGCGAAATCGGTCACGGCCGTCTGGCCCGTCGTTCGGTTCAAGCCATGCTGCCTGCTGCCGACGTGTTCCCGTACACCATCCGTGTTGTATCGGAAATCACTGAATCCAACGGTTCCAGCTCGATGGCATCGGTTTGCGGTGCTTCCCTGGCACTGATGGATGCCGGTGTGCCGATGAAGGCGCCGGTTGCCGGTATCGCCATGGGTCTGGTTAAAGAAGGCGAGAAGTTCGCTGTTCTGACCGACATCCTGGGTGACGAAGACCACCTGGGCGACATGGACTTCAAGGTAGCCGGTACCGCCAAAGGTGTTACCGCGCTGCAGATGGACATCAAGATCAAGGGCATCACCGAAGAAATCATGGAGATCGCTCTGGGCCAGGCCCTGGACGCTCGCCTAAACATCTTGGGCCAGATGAACCAGATCATTGCCGTATCGCGCAACGAGCTGTCGGCCAACGCTCCGACCATGATCGCGATGAAAATCGACACCGACAAAATCCGTGACGTTATCGGTAAAGGCGGCGCGACCATCCGTGCAATCTGTGAAGAAACCAAGGCTTCGATCGATATCGAAGACGACGGTTCGATCAAGATCTTCGGCGAATCCAAAGAAGCAGCAGAAGCCGCGCGTCAGCGCGTTCTGGGCATCACCGCTGAAGCCGAGATCGGCAAGATCTACGTGGGCAAGGTTGAGCGTATCGTCGACTTCGGCGCATTCGTAAACATCCTGCCGGGCAAAGACGGCCTGGTTCACATCTCCATGCTGAGCGATGCTCGCGTTGAGAAAGTGACTGACATTCTGAAAGAAGGTCAGGAAGTGGAAGTACTGGTACTGGACGTGGACAACCGCGGCCGTATCAAGCTGTCCATCAAGGACGTCGCTGCTGCCAAGGCTTCGGAAGCTTAATCGCTCTCGACACCTGCTTTGAAAAAGGACCCTTCGGGGTCCTTTTTTTATGCCTGGAGCAAAGTCAGCACCTTAGGGCCATAGGCCACGAGTCGAAAGCCGCAACTTGCATGCAGAATTAACCGGCGCCATGCATTTTGCACGACGGGGCAATTTTGGTCATTTTGTAAGTTATTGATTTATATAGGTTTATTTGTTTTTAAAAGTTGGCACGCGGCCTGCAATAGTACTGATAACCCTGCTGCTGCAAGACGGCGCAGATTCTAAAGAAGACAGGAGTTACTCGTATGAAGAAGTTCGCTATCGCTGCCGCAACTGCCACCGCTCTGACCCTGACTATGGCCAATGCTGCATTTGCTGCCCAGGCGACCACCCAGGCACCCATGGTGGTGGCTGCAGGCGAAGTAACCAAAGCCAAGGAAGCTACTTCTGATACCTGGATCACTACCAAAGTAAAAGCTGACCTGGTCACTGAAAAAGGCATTCCGGGCACGGACATCAAGGTAGAAACCAACAAAGGCGTTGTTTCCCTTTCCTCGATGGTACCGGTGACTGAAGCGCAAAAAGAGATTGCTGTTGCGATCACCAAAAAGATCAAAGGCGTTAAAGCTGTATCGGCTGATGGCCTGAAAGCGGAATAAAGCACCCTTTCTCGTAGAACCGGGGGAACAAGGTTCTGGCAGGTGATTGAAGCAGTACGCCTGCAGGCATTGTTTAAAAGGTTCATGCGACGGCCACACGGATGTGGCCATTACAGCCCCCGGCGCTTGCGTCGGGGGCTGTTCTATTTGGGATTGGGTCTATTTGGGATTGGGGCTACGAAAATCCGCGTAGCAGCTGCCGAACGCAGCCTCGTGCCTTCGGCAGCTGCTACAAATCAGCGACGTTGTGCATTATTCGCTATCCAGATGCAGTGGCGAGATTACCCGGCCGTCGCTCTCGGCTTGGCCCAGGGTGGCATCGATAAAGTACACGCGGTCATCCGCCAGCCCGCCCTTGTCCACCAGGTAGTCCTTGATGCTGCTTGCACGGTCTTGCCCCAGCTGACGCAACAACACTTCGCTTTTGCTCCAGAAGTCGATCAGTGCCGCGGTCATTTTGGCCGCGCGCTCGTCACGGCTCAGGTCTTTCCATTCAGCAGGCGGTTGCTGCTTGAGACGCGTGCGGTAGATACCTTCAAGTAACGGGCCTTTCTCATCGTCCGGCACGGTGAGCAAGCCGGCGCTGGCCGGTACTTTGTCGCCACGACGCTGGAGGATCTTGTAGTAGGTGTACTGGAACTCGCGCTCAAGACGTTCCTTGGCGATCAGAGGGCCATCGCTGCTCTGTGCGGCCGTACCTTCGATCTCCAGGCGTAAAGCCGGGCGTTCTTTCAGGGCCTGGGCCAGTGTGGTCAGGGCTTTTTGTGCCTCAGGGCTCAGCTCGCTTGATCCTGGGGCGAATGACACGGTGCCCAGGTCCTCGGCTCCACCACCGCTGATCAGCCCGCCAATGAACTTGAAGGGCGCCTGGGCGGCACGCAGCACCAGGTTGCGTACCGTTTGCCAGATAATCGGCATCACGCTGAACTGCGGGTTGTTGAGGTCGCCACTGATGGGCAGTTCAATGGATATCTTGCCGTCCGTGTCCTTGAGCAAGGCAATCGCCAGTTTGATCGGCAGATCCACGGCGTCCGGGCTGTCGACCTTTTCCCCCAGCTGCAATTGTTCGACCACGAGTTTGTTCTCGGCTTTGAGCTGGCCGTTGGTGATCAGGTAATGCAGGTCGAGGTTGAGACGACCCTTGCGGATGCGGTAACCGGCAAACTTCCCGGAGTAGGGGGTCAAGGTGGTTAGTTCGACACGCTTGAAGCTGGTGGCGATATCCAGGCTGGCCATCGGGTCAAACGGGTTGACGCTGCCCTTGATGGTCACCGGCGCATAACGGTCGACCTTGCCTGCAATATTGACCGGGGCAGGTTTGGGGTTACGGCTGTCGATGGTGCCAATCAGGCCATTGAGTTGTTGAACCGCGGTCTGGAAGTTGGGTGTCAGGCTGAAGTCGGCGAAATTCGCTGAACCATCGTTGATCGCAATTGCGCCGATGTGAATGCCCAGCGGTTTTTCCTTGCTGGCCGTGCCTTTGGCCGACGTACTGCCTGCAGGTTGCGGGATCAGCAGGTCATCGATATTGGTGGTGCGGTCATCGTTGATCATGAAGCGCACATAGGGCTTTTCGAAATTGACCCGTGCAAGCGAGAGGCTATCGCCGTGCTGGTACTTCAGATCCTCCAGCACCAGTTTTTGCCACTTCAGGAAGTCGCGGTTTTTCAGGGTGTCCAATGTGTGCAGTTGATCGATCTGGGCGCGGCCGGCCACGGTAAAGGCCAGGGGGTCGGTGCTTTTCAGATCAACCGCCAGGTCGCTGCCAAGCATGCCGCTACGCAGCTCAAGGCGGATAAACGGGTCGATATAGGCCTGGGCGATACGCAAGTCGATATCTTTGGTGTTGACCTTGAGCCTGGCGCTTACCGGGCTCAGGCTGACGTCGCCGCTGGCGGTGAGTTTGCCTTGCTTGCCCACGCCGGTGTCGAGGTTGAGGGTGAAAGGAGAACGGTTCAGGCTGTCGAAGTTTTTCAGGTTCAGGTTCAGCGGGCCGACCTCCAGCTCCACCGGGGTTTTGGGCTCCTTGTCGGCAAGGTGGATGCGATAGTCACGCAGGTCGACATCCTTGAGCAGCACGGCCCAGGGTTTGCTCGGCGCCACCGGGGCTGCTTTCGGTGCTTCGACGGTCACCACTTCTTCGGTTTTGGTCGATGGTTTGTCGGGCTGGCTGGCAAACAGCTTTTGCCAGTCAAGCTGGCCGTCTTTTTCGCGGGCGGCCCAGGTTTCGAGGTTCTGGCTGTTGATCTTGCCGACCACCACTTCCTGTTTGGCCAGGTCGACACTGGTGTCGCTGACATCCAGGCGCTCCAGACGCACCAGCGGGCGGCCATCGGGGGCATTGATCTTGAGCGGTGCGATGCTGGCCGTGGCATTGCTCAGGAGCATTTCGGTTTCTTTGGACAGGTTCAGGGTGTAGTCGGTGCTGAAATTCAGTACGCCATCTTCCAGGGCCAGCGGTAATGCATCGCGCACATAGGGCCACCAGACTTTCATCTTGCCGTCGGTGACTTTCAGTTTGCCGGTCGAGGTGATGGGTACCAGGCTCAGGGTGCCGGTCCAGTCGATCCGCCCGCCTGCAGGGCCTGCGGCCACCAGGGTCATATCGGCGTTGTCATCGGGCAGGGTGCTGAGGTTTTTCAGCTCCAGGTCCATCGAGTCATAGAGGAATTCGATGGGCTCGCTGGGACGCATATCGGTGAAGTGCAGGTAGCCACCCGCCAGCTTGATGTTGTCGATACGCAGCGGGAACGGTTTGCTCTCGGGATCGGCCGGGGTGGGCTCGCTCTCGGGCAGCTTGAACAGTTGTGTCAGGTTGAGCGTACCGTCCTTGTTGAACAGCAGCTCGGTTTTCGGTTTATCCAGCTGCACGTCGGCCAGGTGCAGGGCTTTTGTCCACAGGCTGTCGGCTTGCAGATTGGTGTACAGCCGCTCGAAGCCGACCTGTTCCTTGCCCGGTTCGCCGACTCTGAACCCCCACAGGGTCAGCTCAAGGCTGAAGGGGTTGAACTCCAGCCGGTCGAGTCTGGCGGGCACCGTGGCGTAGTTGGCCAGTTGCTGGTTGATGATGCGCAGGCCGATGCCCGGCAAGATCAGGAACCCAAGCACGCTGTAAAGTGCGATGGCAATCAGCACGGCGCCAAGGGCGCGGATCAATCCTTTGAGCATGTGGGGCGTCGTCTATAGCAGTCGGAAGTGCCTTGGAGTATGGCACGCGTTTCTGGTTCCGAGACGAACGCCGTATTGGGAGAATGGATTAAAACTGAAGGATCAGGGTTTTCAGCGGTGGCTGCTGATCCAGGGACGGGAAATCGCTGGCCGGACTCATGACCTGCCAGTCGCGAACCGGGCGGCCAGCTTTCTCGGCGCAACGCAAAACCTGCTCGCGCCAGTCGTCCATGCTGACCTTTGCCAGATTGTTGCAGCAGATCAATACGCCGTCTGGTGCGGTGGTCAGTACGGCCGGCTTGAGCAGGCTTTGGTAGTCGCGCAGCAGATCGACCGTGCCGAAGGCACTCTTGGCCCAGGCAGGCGGGTCGAGCAGCACGAGGTCGTATTCACGCTGATCCATGCGCGGGTAGGCAGGCAGCTTGTGACGACGCTGAATGATTGGCAGACCGGCCAATTGGCGGATGGCCGCGAAATAGTCGGACTGTACGAATTTCATTTTTGGCAGTTCAGGGTTCAGCAGGCCGTTTTCGCGACCAACCGCCAGATTGCCTTCGGCGAAATCGAGGTTGCAGACTTCGCTGGCTCCACCTGCAGCGGCACTCAGGCCAACACCACAGGTGTAGGAGAACAGGTTGAGCACGCTTTTGCCGGCACTGTGCTGCTTGACCCAGCCACGGGCGTTGCGCAGGTCGAGAAACAACAGCGGGTCTTGCCCGGCATGGCGGCCGCGCACCCGGTACTTGAGGCCCCATTCGTGGCCGACGGTGTCTTCAAGGGCGGCGTCTTCGGCGCGGTACACGGTGTCTTCGCGGTCGATACGCGAGTTGCCCTGGGAGCGGTCGTTGTAGACCAGCAGCAGGTCGAGGCCCAGGTGGCGATTGATGGCTTCGTGCAGTTGCAGCAAATCATCGCGCTCAAGACGTTGATGAAAGCTTTGTACCAGCAGTTGCGGGCCGTAGCGGTCGATGGTCAGGCCGCCGGCGCCTTCCTGGCTGCCGTGGAACAGGCGATAGCAGTCGGTGCCTTGGGCGTGCAGCTCGGCCAACAGGTCGTGACGATTATCGAGGGCGGCGCGCAGCGCCTGATTCAAGGAAGACATGCATTGCGCCTTGGGGGACAGATAAGGCGCGGCAGTTTAGCAGAATAGGGCTGGTGATTATTGCTGCGTTGCTCTTGTAGCCGCTGTGGGAGCGAGCCTGCTCGCGAAGGTCGTTCGCGAGCAGGCTCGCTCCCACAGGATGGCTTGACCGGCAACAGAGTATCTACACGTTTTGCATTACTCCCGCTCGATCGCCAGCGCTACGCCCTGACCACCGCCGATGCACAAGGTGGCCAGGCCTTTTTTGGCGTCGCGCTTGAGCATTTCGTGAAGCAGGGTCACCAGGATCCGGCAACCTGACGCACCAATAGGGTGGCCAATGGCAATTGCACCGCCATTGACGTTGACCTTGCTCGCGTCCCATTGCAGTTCCTGGCCCACGGCCAGCGCTTGTGCGGCGAAGGCTTCGTTGGCTTCGATCAGGTCCAGTTGCTGCAAAGTCCAGCCGGCTTTGCTCAGGCAACGCTGGGTGGCACTGACCGGGCCGATGCCCATGATGGCCGGATCCACGCCGGCATTGGCGTAGGCCGCGATTTTGGCCAGCACCGGCAAGCCCAGGGCCTTGGCCTTGGCGGCGCTCATGAGCATGACCGCGGCTGCGCCGTCATTGAGTGAGGAGGCGTTACCTGCGGTGACAGAGCCGTCTTTTTTGAATGCGGGACGCAGTTTTGCCAACGATTCGGCGGTGGTGCCAGCGCGCGGTTGCTCGTCGGTAGTGAATGCGATCGGATCGCCTTTGCGCTGCGGGATCAGGACGGGGGTGATTTCATCGACAAAGCGCCCGGCTTCAATCGCCGCAGTGGCTTTTTGCTGTGAGGCGGCGGCGAAGGCGTCTTGCGCTTCACGGCTGATGTCGTATTTAGCCACAAGGTTTTCGGCGGTAATGCCCATGTGGTAGTCGTTGAACGCATCCCACAGGCCATCGCTGATCATGGTGTCGACGATCTGACTGTGGCCCATGCGCAGACCGGTGCGGGCACCGGGCATGATGTAGTTGGACAGGCTCATGTTTTCCTGGCCGCCGGCGATGATCACCTCGGCATCGCCGCATCGAATGGCCTGGGCCCCCAGGTGCAGGGCCTTGAGGCCCGACCCGCAAACCTTGTTCAGGGTCAGTGCCGGTACCGCAAACGGCAGGCCGGCCTTGATTGCCGCCTGGCGGGCAGGGTTTTGCCCGGCACCGGCGGTCAGTACCTGACCCATGATCACTTCGTCGACCTGGGCGCCATCCAGGCCAGTTTGTGCGAGTAATTGGCGAATGACGGCGGCACCCAGTTCCACGGCAGGTACATGGGCCAGCGAACCTTGAAAGCTGCCAACGGCGGTGCGGGTAGCCGCAACGATTACGACGTCTTGCATTGCTTGAGTCCTCTTTATTCTTGGAGTGTTGTGTCCGGATTCAGGCGGGCATGGTGGCATAAATCGGTGTTGAGTTCATCGCGGGCAGGCCCGCTCCCACAAGAGCACCACAGATCCAGTGGGTGCGGGCCTGCCCGCGATGCCAACGTAGCGGTTTTCAGCCAAGCCCCATGCGCCGTCGCGCCCGTTGTACCGAACCGTTGCGTACGGCCCAGCGCAGGATTGGCGCGGTGCTGTTGACCCCGGCCCGTACCCCTTTGCGAATCATCGAGTGTTGTTGCAGCCCCAACTGGTCGCTGGCCCAGTCGGGCAGTAAATCGATCCCGGCCTGCATCATCAATGCACCAAATGGTTTGGCCAGCAGGCTGGGGGCAGGGGCGTTGAGCAGCAGGCGAATGACTTCACGGCTGCGCTCATCGCAAAGCAATTGCGGGCGAACGCTGTCGAGGTAATCGGCTACTTGCTGACGTGAGCGCGGTACGTGGGTGGCGCCCAGGCGTTCAGCGATCATGGCGATTTCGTCGTAGTAGCGGTCCTGATCTTCAGCGGATAAATGCGGGTTGCGATAGCGCAGGTGGGCGGCGAGAAAGTTGCTGACTTCGGCCACATGCACCCAGGTCAGCAGCTCGGGGTCGCTGGCCGCATAGGGGCGGCCATCGAGACCGGTGCCGCTGACTTGCAGGTGGATGGTGCGCACTTTGTCGATCAGCCAGTTGGCATCGCCAGTGGCGCCGAAGGTGGTACCTGAAATGAACTGCCCGGTGCGGCGTAGCCGACCCAGCATGTCTTCGCGGAAACTGGAGTGGTCCCACACCCCGGCCAGGGCCAGTGGGTGCAAGGCTTGCAGCATCAAGGCGCTGATGCCGCCAATCAGCATGCTGGTGAAGTCACCGTGGACCTGCCAACTGATGGAGTCCGGGCCGAACAGGCCGGGGTCGCCCTTGGGGTTTTCGAGGTCGAGCTTGCCGAGGGAAAGCCCGGTCAGGCTCATGATCTGGCGCTCGATGGGGCGGCGGATAAATTCCATTATGCCTTTCTCGATGGTGCCAGCCAGTCGATGAAAACTGGCTGGCTATCAATCACCCGCGGTGACGGCCGCGGAAGTAGTTGATCAGGCCCTGGGTCGACGCATCGTCGGCAGGCTCTTCCTGGATACCGGTCAGACGGTTGTATACGCCTTTGCCCAGCTCCTTGCCCAGTTCAACACCCCATTGGTCGAAGGCGTTGATGCCCCAGATCACGCTTTGCACAAACACTTTGTGTTCGTACAGCGCCACCAGTGCACCCAGACGGCGCGGGCTGATGCGTTCCACCACCAGGGTATTGCTCGGGCGGTTGCCCGGGATCACCTTGTGCGGCGCCAGTTTTTTAACTTCTTCTTCGCTCATGCCCTTGTCGCGCAGTTCAGCTTCGGCTTCTGCGCGGGTTTTACCCAGCATCAGCGCCTGGCTTTGCGACAGGCAGTTGGCATACAGCCATTGATGGTGGTCGGACACCGGGTTGAAGCTGACAATCGGCACGATAAAGTCGGCCGGGATCAGTTGGGTGCCTTGGTGCAGCAATTGGTGGTACGCATGCTGACCGTTGCAGCCCACTCCACCCCAGATCACCGGGCCAGTATCGGTTGACACCGGAGTGCCGTCCTGGCGCACGCTCTTGCCGTTGGATTCCATGTCCAGCTGTTGCAAGTGTTTGGTGATGTTACGCAGGTAGTGGTCGTACGGCAGGATCGCGTGGCTTTGCGCGCCCCAGAAGTTGCCATACCACACACCCAGTGCGGCCATCAGTACCGGCATGTTCTGCTCGAACGGAGCAGTCTGGAAGTGCTGGTCCATGCTGTAGGCACCGGACAGCAGCTCTTTGAAGTTGGACATGCCGATGGCCAGGGCAATTGGCAGACCGATGGCCGACCACAGCGAGTAACGCCCGCCGACCCAGTCCCACATCGGGAAGATGTTTTCTTCTCGAATACCGAATGCCACGGCTGCCGCGTTGTTGCTCGATACGGCGATAAAGTGGCGATGCAGCTCAGCTTCCGAACCGCCCTGGGCGAGGTACCAGGCTCGTGCCGCCTGGGCGTTTTTCAGGGTTTCGAGGGTATTGAATGATTTGGACGAAACGATAAATAGGGTGGTTTCAGCGCGCAGTTTTGCGGTCAGTTCATGGAACTCACTGCCGTCGATGTTCGCCAGGTAATGGCAGCGCACACCTTTTTGCGCGTAGGACAGCAACGCTTCAGAAACCAGCTCAGGGCCGAGGAACGAGCCGCCGATGCCGATATTGACGATGTCGGTGATTGGCTTCTCGGTGTAACCGCGCCACAGACCGTCGTGAATCCGGCCGACCAGCTCGGTCATCTGGTTCAGGACTTTATGCACCTCGGGCATGATGTTCACGCCGTTGACCGACAGTTTGTCGGCAACCGGGCGACGCAGCGCGGTGTGCAGGGCCGGGCGACCTTCAGAGGCGTTGACGATTTCACCGCTGAACAACGACTTGATTGCGCCTTTGAGGTCGACCTCATTGGCGAGGTTGACCAGCAGATCGCGGGTCTCGTTGGTGATCAGGTTTTTCGAGTAGTCCAGAAACAGCCCGCAGCTGCTCAGGGTGAATTCTTCAAAACGTTTCGGGTTGCTGTTAAACGCGTCACGCATGCTGAAGTTTTGCATGCTGGCACGGTGAAGTTTCAACGCTTGCCAAGCGGGCAGAGCGGTAACGTCGTGAGGGGTGCGGTAGTACGCCATCGCTGCGGATATCCTTTTTGCTTGAACTGCCTTTGGACACTGAAAACACCTGCGCCTGGTTTTTCTTGTTCAGGCGTTCGGTCGGTCTGATTCTGCACGTTAACTGGAAGCAGGGCGATTACAGTAACCTTCGCGCCTGCTTCTGTCTTGGCTTTGTCTGACACCGAGAAGTAACTTTTGTCACAGTTACGTCACAGCAGGTGAAACGTTTCAGTGTTTCTTTATGGAGTGCGGGTCATTCCGCGGTTCCGCACAGGCCACTCTGTCAGAGCGCGCTGTCGAGATTAAGATGTACGTTGTCGATCAAACGGGTGGCACCCAGGAAGGCCGCAACCAGAATTACCAGGTCGCGATCAGTCGCCTGTGCCGGTAGCAAGGTCTGTGCGTGGCGCACTTCCAGGTAGTCCGGACGAAAACCAATGGCTTCGATTTGCGCCAGATGCTGGCGCACCAGGGCCGGGTAGTCGCGCTCACCGGCTTCGATGGCGCGCGCCATTTCACTCAGGTGACGGTACAGCGCTGGCGCCAGGGCTCGCTGCTCTTCGCTCAGGTAACCATTGCGCGAGGACAGGGCCAGGCCGTCTTCGGCGCGCACGGTGGGTTCGCTGATGATCTGGATCGGGAAGTTCAGATCGTTGACCATTGCGCGAATGACTGCCAGCTGTTGGTAGTCTTTTTGCCCAAAAATCGCCAGGTCGGGCTGAACCATGTTGAACAGCTTGCTGACCACGGTGGTCACACCATCGAAATGCCCCGGGCGACGGCTGCCGCACAGTTCATTGCTTAATTTGGCAGCAGTAACACGGGTCAGGCCGTCCATGCCGTTGGGGTACATTTCTTCAACGGTCGGGGCAAACAGCAAGTCACAGCCTGCCTGCAGAAGCCTTTCCTGGTCGGCTGCCAGGGTGCGCGGATAGGTATCCAGATCTTCGTTGGCGCCAAACTGCAGCGGGTTGACGAAAATGCTCGCCACCACGAAATCGGCTTGTTGTGCGGCGGTGGTTACCAGTGCGCCATGGCCACTGTGCAGATTGCCCATGGTCGGGACCAGTGCTATCTGTTTGCCTTCACGGCGTGCGCGGGCGATGACGGCGCGCAGTTCGCGAACGGTTTTAACTGTGTTCATGCAGAGAATCCGTGTTCGGTAGCAGGAAAGCTGACGGCTTTGACTTCAGTGACGTAGGCGCGCAGGGCGGACTGGATATCGGGCTGGCCGCTCATGAAGTTTTTCACGAACTTGGGCACGCGGCCGGTCAGTGAAAGGCCCAGCATGTCGTGCAGCACCAGGACCTGGCCGTCGGTGTCACTGCCGGCGCCGATGCCGATGACCGGGATCTTGACCGCGTGGGTGATCTCTTTTGCCAGTTCGCTGGGTACACATTCGAGCAGCAGCATGGCCGCTCCTGCCTGTTCCAGGGCAATGGCATCGGCACGCATCTGGCGCGCCTGGTTTTCGTTGCGGCCTTGTACCTTGTAACCCCCCAGCACGTTCACGGTCTGCGGGGTCAGGCCCATATGCGCGCACACGGGGATGCCGCGTTCAGTCATGGCCCGGATCGACTCGGCCAGCCACACGGCGCCTTCGACCTTGACCATATGCGCGCCGGCCTTCATCAGCACCGCGCTGTTGTTGAGGCTTTGTTCCAGGGTGGCGTTGGCCATAAAGGCCATGTCCGCCAGGATCAGAGCGTCCTGGTTACCGCGTTTGACGCAGGCCACGTGGTAGGCCATGTCAGCGGTCGTCACAGGCAATGTACTGTCATGCCCTTGTAGAACCATGCCCAGGGAGTCGCCTACCAATAGCACTTCAACACCGGCCTGATTGCAGGCGTGGGCGAAGGTGGCGTCATAGCACGTCAGCATGGTGATTTTTTCACCTTTTTGCTTAAGGCCTTGCAGGGTGGTCAGGGTAATAGCTGGCATGAAAAGGATCCTCGTCAGGCAGTGTGGTAACCACTGCGAGTAACGCGTGTGATTCATCGTTATGAACAGGCACACCTTTATAGAGGGCGCTTATAAAGCCTGCTTTTCACATTGCACCATCCTGTGGATGGCTGCGGGATGCATATAGTCGTGACGAGGGCACTGGAAGTCAATTCCGGGTGTTACCGCAATGGTGTTACCCGGGTATTGATTCGATTCAGCTTAAGAGGGGATTCGCTCAAGCCCGATAAATGGGCAGTCATCGAGCAATTGCGCGAGCGTGCGGCCATCGGAGAGTTTCAGCGATGCTGGCGCCAGTTCGGCCAGCGGATACAGCACAAAAGGCCGGGCGTGCATGTGGTAGTGCGGAACTTTAAGGCGGGGCTCGTCGATCAGGCGATCGCCGAATAGCAAGATGTCCAGGTCCAGAGTGCGCGGGCCCCAACGCTCTTGACGCTCGCGTCCCTGGTCCAGTTCGATGGCCTGCAGGGCATCGAGCAGGTCCAGCGGCGCCAGCGAGCTGTCGATGGCCGCTACGGCATTGGTGTAGCGCGGCTGGCCAGGCAACAGCGAGTCGCTTTGATAAAATGCTGAAACCCCGATGAGTCGGGAGTCCGGCAATTGCGCCAGGGCCTGGACAGCACTGCGCAATTGATCCGCCGGGTCAGCCAGATTGCTGCCCATTCCAATGTAGACGCGTTCCATCGCTTACTCGTCCGCTGCGGCGCTGCGTTTACGCTTGGCACCGCTGGTACGGCGACGTTTGCGCGGTGCAGGACCGGTACCGTCATCCTTGGCGTTGCTCAGATCGCGGATCATCTCGCGGCGGCCGCTGTCATTGGCGTCCTGATAGTCGGTCCACCATTCGCCCAGGCCATTGGTCTGCTCGCCGGCGCTTTCACGCAAGAGCAAGAAGTCATACCCGGCACGGAAACGCGGGTTGTCGAGCAACATGTCGGCGCGTTTGCCGCTGCGACGCGGCAGGCGCTCCTGCATATCCCAGATCTCGCGAATCGGCATGGTGAAGCGCTTGGGAATAGCAATACGCTGGCATTGCTCGGCGATCAGTTCATGGGCGGCTTCCTGCATGGCAGGAATGGGCGGCATGCCTTGATCTTGCAGGCGCAATACGCGTGCAGGCAACGCGGGCCACAACAGGGCGGCAAACAGGAAGGCCGGGGTCACCGGTTTGCCCTGTTTGATGCGCAGATCAGTGTTGCGCAAGGCTTCGCTGATCAGGGTGTGGGTGTAGGTCGGGTTGTGCTCCAGTGCTTCGGCGCTGGCCGGGAACAGAGGGTCGAACAACTCGAGGTCAACCAGCATCTCGAAGGTGTCGGAAGCGTTACCGGAGAGGAACAGCTTGAGCACTTCTTCGAACAGGCGCGCGGAAGGGATTTCCCGCAGCATCGGCGCCAGTTCGCGGATTGGTTCGGCGGTGTGCTTTTCGATACCAAAGTTGAGCTTGGCGGCAAAGCGCACTGCGCGCAGCATGCGAACAGGGTCTTCCTGGTAGCGCTGTTGCGGGTCGCCGATCAGGCGCAGCAAGCGGTTGCGGATATCGTGTACGCCATTGGCGTAATCGAGGATGCGCTCGCTGACCGGGTCGTAGTACAGGGCGTTGATCGTGAAGTCACGACGCTGGGCGTCTTCTTCAAGGGTGCCGTAGACGTTGTCGCGCAAGATGCGCCCGCTTTCGTTACGCGAGGACTGGTTGCTGTCTTCCTCTTCGTCGTTTTGCGGGTGATTGGCACGGAAGGTCGCGACTTCAATGATTTCGCGGCCAAAGTGGATATGCACCAACTTGAAACGACGACCGATGATTCGCGCATTGCGAAATTCGGCGCGCACTTGCTCGGGCGTGGCGCTGGTGGCGACGTCAAAGTCTTTTGGCGTGATATTGAGCAGCATGTCGCGTACGCAACCGCCAACCAGATAGGCCTGGTAACCGGCGTTCTGCAGGCGTTCGACGATATTGACCGCGTAGCGGCTGAACTGGGCACGTTGCAGCGAGTGTTGGCTGCTGTTGAGCACTTCAGGGGTGCTGCGCAGTTGTTGCGTACGACGCTTGGGAGAACGGAATGACTGGAACAGCTTCTTCAGCATGGGATGCACTGTTTGAAGGAATGTTCGGCCAAAACGAAGAATGACCGCATGATGGGCGGGGATTCTAGCATTTAGTCAGGGGATGGTGTAGGACGCTTAGCCGCTCTTGCGAGCGAAGCTGCAAGCCGTAAGCATAAATAGCTGTAAGAGGCGCGGTTTAGACGGTTGCGAGGGGATTTGTTAAATCGCAGAAACCACAAGGGGAGCCGAAGCTCCCCCAGAATTAGTTGCGTGCTCTATTTTTATTATTGATTGCGGGCTTTTTGTTTTTGTTAATCGCCCTGGTTACAAAGGTCTTGCCTGTGCAACCCTCCCAATCGGGAGATAAGAGCAAACGGATTGCTTTGGTCGCTGCGTTGATGTGATCAATGATCCAACCAGTTCAGGCTCTGCTTTAAGTGCAGTTTTTGTTGTTCTCTGCCTGGTCGCGGGGCAAGCCCCATTTACAACACCTCTCCAAAACAATCAGTTAGCTGCGCCTCCGCCGTGTTGTTCTTGTTATGCGTGAGCCGATACGTCTTATTTTTATTGTGTGCTGCTGTGATTCTTATTGTTCTTGTACGAATACATATAGCAGGGTGCGTGCCAACTTTTGTGCGGCCCAGCAAAATAAGGGGTTTTCAGGGTTTTGGCCTTTTTCCGGGCAAAAAAAAGCCGGGTCATCGTTACCGTAAGACCCGGCTTTTGTTACGTGATTTAACAGAGGTAACAGTTGGTTACCTCTGGCGCTGTTACCTAGCCCTCGCTTGGCACGCCGGTTTTGCGTCGCGGGATTCCCAGACGCTGACGTCGCTCCCACAAGCATTTGCGGCTGACCCCCAGTTTTCGAGCCAGTTCGGTCTCGGTCATATGGTCCTGATGCTCAAGGACGAAGTGCTGGAAGTAGTCTTCCAGTGACAGGTCCTCGGTGGGATCAAGGCTGGTGTTACCGTTACTGATGCTCTGCTGCGGGGCCAGGCCGATGAAGTCATCGTCTTGCAGGTCGCTCAGTTCAATATCGATACCCAGCAGTTCAGCCGAGATTTCCGGGCTTTCACAGAGGATCACCGCGCGCTCAACAGCGTTTTCCAGCTCGCGCACGTTACCCGGCCATGAGTAATGGCTGATCGCCCGTTCGGCATCGGGGGCGAATTTGAGGTCGGTGCGACCCACGCGAGCACTTTGGCGGGCGAGGAAGGCGTTGGCGATTTCGTTGACGTCAGCGCCACGTTCACGCAGCGCAGGCAGCTTGAGCGCGATAACGTGCAGGCGGTAGTACAGGTCTTCGCGGAACTGGCCTACCTTGGCCAGGCTTTTCAGGTCGCGGTGGGTCGCGGCAATCAGGCGAACATCGACCTTTTGCGACTGTACCGAGCCAACCCGGCGAATCTCGCCTTCCTGCAGCACGCGCAGCAGTCGGGCTTGGGCCTCAAGCGGCAATTCGCCGATTTCATCGAGGAACAGCGTGCCGCCATCGGCCGCTTCAACCAGACCGGCACGGCCAGCGCTGGCGCCGGTAAACGCGCCTTTTTCGTGGCCGAACAGTTCGGACTCGATCAGGGATTCCGGGATGGCCGCGCAGTTGACCGAGATCATCGGTGCTTTGGCGCGGCGCGACAGGTTGTGCAGGGCGCGGGCTACCAGCTCTTTACCTGTGCCGGATTCACCCTGGATCAGCACATTGGAGTCAGTGGGCGCTACTTTGCGAATCTTGCTGTACATGTCCAGCATTGGCGGGCACGAACCGATGATGCCGATTTCACCGTTGCTGTTATCCACCGTGTTTTTGTCAGCGGTGCCTGCTTTGGCAGGGCGTTCGGCCGGCGCGCTCTGGGTGTTTTGCCGGTCACGCAGAATGCGCGCCACCGCTTGCAGCATTTCGTCGTGATCAAAAGGTTTGGCGATGTAGTCCACCGCGCCCATTTTCATCGAGTCCACGGCCGAGCGCAGGCTGGCATAGCTGGTCATGATCAGCACCGGCTTGCCCTGGCCAAGCTTGATCAGCTCGGTCCCCGGAGCGCCGGGCAGGCGCAGGTCGCTGACAATCAAGTCAAACGACGGGATGCTGAACTGCTCCTGCGCCTCTTGCACCGAGCCAGCCTCGCTGACCTGGTATTGATTGCGCTCCAGTAAGCGGCGTAGGGCGGAGCGGATGATGGTTTCATCTTCGACGATCAAAATATGCGGCATTGATTCGGTTCTCTCGACGGTCTCAGTTCACAGCGGACGTCGCTTCGACATGACGCGGTAGTGTCACCCGGATACGGGTTCCGCGTTGGCTGTGAATGTCAGCCGGGCTGTCGATGGTGATTTGTCCATAATGCTCTTCAACGATGGAATAGACCAGTGCAAGGCCCAGACCTGTACCTTCGCCAGGGTCCTTGGTGGTGAAAAACGGTTCGAACAACCGGTCCATGATGTTCTGCGGAATGCCAGTGCCTTCATCTTCCACGATAAGGTCGACGGTGTGCTCGCTGGCCTCGCTCTTGACCCGTACGGCACTGCCGGCAGGCGTCGCGTCGCGGGCGTTGGAGAGCAGGTTGATCAATACCTGGGCGAGCCGCTGCGGGTCGCCGTCGACCCAGTGGTCCGGGTCGCACAGGTTGTAGAATTGCACTTCGAAATTGCGTCGGTTCAGGGCCAGCAGGCCAATGGCATCCTGGGCTACTTCGGCCAGACAGACGGGCTCGTCATTGTGTTGATGGCTGCCGGCATGGGCGAAGCTCATCAGAGACTGGACGATGCGTGAGATGCGTTTGGTCTGTTCAAGTATCTGGCTGCTGATTTCGGTCAATTCGCCATCGTCTTCGCGTTCCTCGCGCAGATTCTGCGCCAGGCAGGCAATGCCGGTGACCGGGTTGCCGATTTCGTGAGCCACCCCTGCCGCCAGCCGCCCGATGCTGGCCAGGCGCTCGGAGTGCACCAGCTTGTCTTCGAGCATCTGGGTTTCCGTCAGGTCCTCGACCAGCAGCACCAGGCCGCTGTTACCCGGTGCCAGCGGCTCGTCAATGGCGGCTTTGTGCAGGTTGAGCCAGCGGGTCTGGCCATCAAGGGCCAGGTGCTGCTTGTGCAAGTGTTCGTCCGGTAGGTCGATAAAACCTTGCAGCAACTCGCGCCATGGATCGCCCAGGGTACCCAGGCGCGAACCCACCACGCGCTGGGCCGGGATGCCGGTCAACTCTTCCATGGCCTTGTTCCACATCAGGATCTCTTGATCCTTGGCCAGTGAACACACGCCCATCGGCAACTCTTGCAGGGTCTGGCGGTGATAACGGCGCAAGGCGTCGAGCTCGGCTGCCAGCCCGGTAAGGCGTGAGTGGTAGTCCTCAAGCCGGCTTTCGATAAAGTGAATGTCCTCGGTAACGTAGTTTTCGCCGCCGGACTTGTAGGGCAAAAAGGTTTCGACCATATCTTGTGCGACGCTGGGGCCCATCAGGCCGGAAAGGTTGGCTTCGATCCTGTCGCGCAGGCGTCGCAAGGCATAGGGGCGACGTTCATCGAAAGGCAGGAAAAGGTCACGCAGCGCCTGTTCGACTTCTTTTTGCGCCGCTTTGGCGCCCAGAGGTTTGGCCAGCTGAGTAGCGAACTCCTGCGGGGAGGCCGCGTGCAGCTCGCGACGTTGCGGGCGGCGTACGTTATCCACAGCACAGGCTTCGGCGGCACTGGCTTCTTCAGGGCTGGCGTTGGTGAACAGGGAAATCAGGGTGAACATCAGCACGTTGGCCGCCAGCGAGGCGATGGCTGCCATGTGCCAGCTGGTATCGTCCAGCACATAGATCATGTTCAACCACGGGATATAGAAGCCCTGGAAGTTGCCGATCAGCGGGAACAGCATGCTCGCCATCCACACCAGTATCCCGGCCAGCAGACCGGCAATAAAGCCACGTCGGTTGGCCGTCGGCCAGTACAGTACCGAGAGCACGCCCGGCAAAAACTGCAACGTGGCGACAAAGGCCACGATGCCGAGGTTGGCCAGATCCTGCTCGGCGCCCAGCAGCAGGTAGAAGCCGTAGCCGGCCATGATAATGGCAACGATCAGGGCGCGGCGGGTCCACTTCAGCCAGCGGTAGATATTACCTTCGGCGGGCGGTTGATAAAGCGGCAGCACCAGGTGGTTGAGGGCCATGCCCGAAAGCGCCAGGGTGGTGACGATAATCAGCCCGCTGGAGGCCGAAAGCCCGCCCACATAAGCCAGCAGCGCCAGGGGTTTGCTGTTGGCGGCAATACCGATACCGAGTGTGAAGTATTCCGGATTGGTGGTGGCGCCCAGCTTGAGGCCGGCCCACAGGATCAGCGGCACGGCCAGGCTCATCAGCAACAGGAACAGCGGCAGGCCCCAGCTGGCGCTGACCAGCCCGCGCGGGTTGAGGTTCTCGGTGAAGGTCATGTGATACATGTGCGGCATCACAATGGCCGAGGCGAAAAATACCAGCAGCAGGGTGCGCCATGGCCCTTCTTGAAGCGGTGTGTGCAGTGCGGCGAGGGCGGTCTGGTTCTGCAGCAGCCAGACTTCCAGCTGTTGCGGGCCATCGAACACGCCATAAAGCGCGTAAAGGCCCAGACCGCCAATGGCGATCAGCTTGATCACCGACTCAAAGGCAATGGCGAATACCAGGCCTTCGTGTTTCTCACGGGTGGCGATATGCCGAGAGCCGAAGAAGATCGTAAACAGGGTGATCAGTGCGCAGAAGCTCAGGGCTACGCGGTGTTGCACCGGCTCGCGGGTGAGGATGCTGATGGAGTCGGCCACGGCCTGGATTTGCAGGGCCAATAGCGGTAACACGCCTATCAGCATGAAAATCGTGGTCAGGGCTCCGGCCCAGGTGCTGCGGAAGCGAAAGGCGAACAGGTCGGCCAGCGATGAGAGCTGGTAGGTGCGGGTGATTTTTAGAATGGGGTAAAGCAACACAGGCGCCAGCAGAAAAGCCCCGGAAACCCCAAGGTAGCTGGACAAAAAGCCGTAGCCATATTCGTAAGCCAGCCCCACTGTGCCGTAGAACGCCCAGGCACTGGCGTAAACGCCCAAAGACAGGGTGTAGGTCAGCGGGTGACGAATGATTGCGCGCGGGATCATGCCGCGTTCACTGATCCAGGCCACGCCAAACAGCACCAGCAGGTAGGCGGCGCTGATCAGGATCATCTGGGTCAGGCTAAAGCTCATCGGCATCTTTTTGGCTCTGCAGAATAAAGGTCACAACGATCAGAATCAGCCAGAGCAGATAGGGCCGGTACCAGGCGCCTGTCGCATCGATCCACCAATCCATGATGGCGGGAGAAAACAGGTAGATCCCGACAACCAGCAACAGGACCAATCGATAGATATACATCCCGCCCTCACTTTTACAGGCCGCATGCCCAAAAACGTGCGGCGATGGTAACGGATGGCTGGCAACCTGCAAGGGCTGTCAGCGTAATTGCGCCTCGGCGAGGGTCAGTGTGCGTGGGATATTGGCGGCGTTCCAGTGGGCAATGCCCCAATCCAGCACCTCACGCGGGGTTGCGTCGTTCAAGTGTTGCTCTGTTGTCTGACCCAGAGCACGCAAGGCCCGCAGCAGCAGCGGGGTGGCCTGCTCCGGGGTCAGGGGCGGTGAGCGGTAGGATTTGCCGAGTTTGTGGCCATCAGGCTGCACGATCAGTGGCACATGCAGATAGCGCGGTTGTGACAAACCCAGCAACTCTTGCAGGTAAAGTTGGCGCGGGGTGGAGTCGAGCAGGTCGGCGCCACGCACGATATCGGTCACACCCTGGGCGGCATCATCGAGCACCACCGCTAATTGGTAGGCATAGAGACCGTCGCGGCGACGAATCACGAAATCACCGACATCGCGCCCCAGGTGCTGGCGGAACTCGCCCTGAACCCGGTCGGTGAAGGCATATTCCAGCTCAGGGACGCGAATGCGGATGGCTGCGTTATCCATTGAGTGCCCGGCATTGCGGCAAAAGCCGGGGTAAATGCCGTTGTAACCTTCCAGCTGTTTGCGTGAACAGGTGCAGGCGTAGGCCAGGCCCATGCTGAACAGTCGGTTTAGCACGTGCGCATAGGCTTCGTGGCGCTCGCTTTGACGGACCAGTTCGCCGTCCCATTCAAAACCGTAGCGCTCAAGGGCATCGAGAATCGCGGCCTGGGCGCCGGGCATTTCCCGCGGCGGATCGAGATCTTCCATGCGCAGCAACCAGCGGCCACCTACGGAGCGGGCATCGAGGTATGACGCAAGGGCGGCGACCAACGAGCCAAAATGCAGATGGCCACTGGGCGTTGGGGCGAAGCGCCCGATATAGGAGGGTGCAGTCATGGACGTGGGCCGATTTCTTGTGGGAGCGGGTTTGCTCGCGATGGGGCAACCCGGTTTTGAACCTTTGGCGCGGTGATGCTATCGCGAGCAAGCCCGCTCCCACGCAGGGCACTGAAATTTCACAAACAAAAATGGGGCGTTCGCACGCCCCATCTGGTCAAGTTGGCGATTACTTGCCGACTTGTTTTTCCTTGATTTCAGCCAAGGTCTTGCAGTCTACGCACATGTCGGCAGTAGGGCGGGCCTCGAGTCGACGGATACCGATTTCGACGCCGCAGGATTCGCACCAGCCATATTCTTCGTCTTCAATCAGTTGCAGCGTCTTGTCGATTTTCTTGATCAGCTTGCGCTCGCGATCGCGGGCGCGCAGTTCCAGGCTGAATTCTTCTTCCTGGCTCGCGCGGTCGGATGGGTCAGGAAAGTTTGCCGCTTCGTCTTTCATATGATCAACGGTGCGGTCGACTTCCTGCATCAAGTCCTGTTTCCACTTTTGCAGAATCTTGGTGAAGTGTTTACGCATGGGCTCGCCCATGTACTCTTCACCCTTCTTTTCAACGTAGGGTTCGAAGCCGCTAAGTTGAGTATTCTGTTGCTTTGCTTGTGTGGGCATGAAATGGACCGCCTCTCATTCTTCTAATCCATTGCGCAGGATTGCAACATCACCGACACCTGCCGGCCCTGCGGCTGCAAGCGGGCGAACTTACCAGATCAAATCGGGCTGCGCTACTCCCGCATGTCCAGCCCGTTCTCAGGGTATGTGTGCAGAGCCTGTGGTGCTTGAGATTAGTGGCTAATTAATAATTTTAGTCGAGCTATGACTAAAGGCCGGGTTGTTTGGTTCTATCGGCAAGTGGGCTAAGACCGTAATTAGCTCTCTCTTATAGCACTGCTTGGGTAGAATCGGCTTTTTGCTTACCCAGGAAGGCAGGCTCATGGCTCAGTCATACAGTGCGCGCAGCCGCGCAATCGAACCGTTCCACGTGATGGCGTTGTTGGCGCGGGCCAATGAGTTGCAGGCTGCCGGGCACGATGTGATTCACCTGGAAATCGGCGAGCCGGACTTCACCACGGCCGAGCCGATCATTGCTGCCGGCCAGGCTGCCCTGGCCGCCGGCAAAACCCGTTATACCGCCGCCCGTGGCCTGCCGGAACTGCGTGAAGCGATCAGCGGGTTTTACCGGCAGCGCTATGGCTTGAATATCGACCCCGGGCGAATTCTTATAACGCCCGGTGGTTCTGGTGCCCTGTTACTGGCTTCCAGCCTGCTGGTTGATCCGGGTAAACACTGGTTGCTAGCAGACCCAGGCTACCCATGTAACCGACATTTCCTGCGTTTGGTAGAGGGGGCGGCCCAACTGGTGCCTGTAGGCCCCGATGTGCGCTATCAACTCACAGCCGAACTGGTCGAACGCCACTGGAACCAGGACAGCGTAGGCGCGTTGGTGGCGTCCCCGGCCAATCCGACCGGCACACTGTTGAGTCGTGACGAACTGGCAGCCCTGTCTGCAGCGGTCAAGGCCCGCAATGGGCATCTGGTGGTGGATGAGATCTATCACGGCCTGACCTATGGCTGTGATGCGGCGAGTGTGCTGGAAGTTGATGACAGCGCGTTTGTGCTTAATAGTTTTTCCAAGTATTTCGGCATGACCGGCTGGCGCCTGGGCTGGCTGGTGGCGCCGCCTGAGGCAGTGGCCGACCTGGAGAAACTCGCACAGAATCTCTATATCAGCGCGCCAAGCATGGCCCAGTACGCAGCATTGGCCTGCTTCGAACCGCAGACCCTGGCGATTCTGGAAGAGCGTCGGGCCGAGTTTGGCCGTCGTCGCGATTTCCTGTTGCCGGCCTTGCGCGAGCTGGGCTTTGGCATTGCGGTTGAGCCTGAAGGTGCGTTTTACCTGTATGCCGACATCAGCGCGTTTGGCGGTGATGCCTTCGCGTTTTGTCAGCATTTTCTGGAAACCCAGCACATCGCCTTTACCCCAGGCCTGGATTTCGGCCGTTACAAATCCGGGCATCACGTACGCTTTGCCTATACCCAAAATTTGCCACGCCTGCAGGAAGCTGTTGAGCGGATTGCCCGTGGCCTCAAGAGCTGGAAGGGCTGATGCGTTTTTCACCTGAACTGGAAGAAGGGCGCCTGATCAAGCGCTATAAGCGCTTTTTGGCGGATATCGAAACCAGCGCTGGCGAGTTGATGACCATCCACTGCCCGAACACCGGTTCCATGCTCAATTGCATGGTCGAGGGTGGTCAGGTGTGGTTCAGTCGTTCCAACGACCCCAAGCGCAAGTTGCCGGGTACCTGGGAAATCAGCCAAACCCCGCAAGGACGGCTGGCGTGCGTGAACACCGGGCGCGCCAACCACTTGATCGAAGAGGCGCTGCTGGCCGGGGTGATTACCGAGCTGGAGGGTTTTACCGCGCTCAAGCGCGAGGTCCCTTACGGGCAGGAAAAAAGTCGCATCGACTTTCGCCTTGAGTACCCGCAGGGCTTTGCCTATGTTGAGGTCAAGAGTGTCACCCTGGGGTTTGACGGTTCCCGTGTCGCGGCATTTCCGGATGCCGTGACCCAGCGTGGCGCCAAGCATCTGCGCGAGCTGGCGACCCTGGCGAAGGAAGGCGTGCGTGCAGTGCAGTTGTATTGCGTCAACCTGACGGGGATCGATGCGGTGCGTCCGGCTGAAGAAATCGACCCGGGTTATGCCGCTGCCCTGCGCGAGGCTGTGGCGGCCGGGGTGCAGGTGCTGGCATATGGGGTCAGCCTGACATCGGATGCTGTAGTGGTTGATCGCCGTCTAGGCGTCATCCTCTGAGGCTTGCGGTGTAATCCAGATCCCTTGGCCGTCTTCACGGCAGTCAAGGGCTGTCAGAAATTGTCCCGCGCAGGGCCCGGCCACGCATTCCCCGCTTTCGATCAGGAACAATGCTGCGTGGGTTGAACACTGGATCAGGCTGGCGCTGGGGTCGAGAAACTGGTCGGGTTGCCATTCCAGTGCCACCCCGCGATGGGGGCAGCGGTTTTTGTAGGCATACACCCGGCCCTCCCGGCGAGTGATCAGCAGCCGCACTTCATCCAGCTCAAAGCCACGGCTGGTACCTTCGCTCAGTGCATGCGATGAGCATAAAAACTTCATGACAATCCTTAATAACAGCTAAACGGTTGAGTCGATGACGGGTTTCTGAGCGGGTTAACAGGTTGACGTGCAAATGCAAACAATTATCAAATGGCGGCTTGCTCTGCATGTGCTGTTTTCACAGCGTGAAAATTGTGAGCCCTCTTTATTCAAGGAAAGCCTCTGTATGCGCCTGAGTACCCGCCTGATTACGTTCTGTGCAGGCCTTATGATCAGTCATGTCAGCCTGGCTGGCGAGTTGCCACAACGTTGGGTCAGCGCCGGAGGAGCGCTTTCGGAGTGGGTCAGCGTATTGGGTGCGGAGTCTAAATTGGTTGGGGTCGATACCACCAGCCAGCATCCTGAATCACTCAAGTCGCTGCCCAGTATCGGCTATCAGCGCCAACTCTCGGCAGAAGGTGTCCTGAGCCTGAAGCCGGATGTGCTGATCGGCACTGAAGAAATGGGCCCGGCCGCGGTGTTGTTGCAGATTCGCGGTGCCGGTGTGCCGGTGGAGATGTTTTCGGCCCAGGCAGACCTAGCCAGCCTTGAGGGCACCTTGCAGCATTTGGGGCGCCTGCTGGGGGATGAGGCGCAGGCAGCGCAAGTGTTCAAGGACTACCAGCAGCAACTGGAAGAGCATCAACAGCAGGTCAAGGCCGCACAAGCCAGTCATCAGGCACCCGGGGTATTGCTACTGTTGGGCCATGCCGGTGGTAAACCGATGATTGCTGGCAAAGATACGGCGGCGGACTGGCTGCTGACGCAAGCGGGGGGACATAACCTGGCGACCCACAGCGGTTACAAGCCGTTTTCTGTGGAAGCGCTGGCGGGGCTCAACCCTGAAGTGCTGGTATTTGCCGATCGCAGCCTGACCGGTGAGGCGGCGCGCAAAGCGCTTATGAAAGAAAACCCGGTACTGGCATCTATACGCGCCGCTAAAAATGGCCGTGTCTATGAGCTGGACCCGACGCTGCTGGTGGGTGGCCTGGGGCCGCGTCTGCCGGAACGCCTGAAGCAACTGACGGCTGAGTTCTATCCCGCGGTTCCGGTCAGCCAATGAGGACGTTGGTTAAACCCCGGGCCCTGTTTACAGGTTTGAGCGCGTTGTGCCTGTTGTCGATCTGGCTGTCGCTGGCGCTGGGGCCGGTGAGCCTGCCGTTGTTTGACACCTTGCGCGCGGCACTGCGCCTGATCGGGGTGCCGATTGCGGGTGAAGGCCTGGAGCAGGCCGAATTGATCCTGGGGCAGATCCGCTTGCCGCGAACCTTGTTGGGGCTGGCGGTGGGTGGCGTGCTGGCGCTCTCAGGTGTAGCCATGCAGGGGTTGTTTCGCAACCCGCTGGCCGATCCGGGGTTGGTCGGCGTATCCAGCGGTGCCGCCCTCGGGGCGGCGATCGCGATTGTCGGCGGGGCTGCTTTTGGCGGGTTGCCGGAAGTGATGGGCCCGTACCTGCTGTCGCTGTGTGCGTTTATCGGTGGTTTGGGGGTGACGGCGCTGGTGTATCGGTTGGGCCGGCGCAACGGTCAGACCAATGTGGCGGTGATGTTGCTTGCGGGCATTGCCCTGACAGCCTTGGCTGGTTCTGCTGTGGGTTTGTTTACCTATCTCGCCGATGACGCGACCTTGCGCACCCTGACATTCTGGAACCTGGGCAGTCTCAATGGCGCCAGCTATGCACGGCTGTGGCCACTGTTGATTGTGACGGTGGGGGTCGCACTGTGGCTCCCCCGGCGGGCGAACGCGCTCAATGCACTGCTGTTGGGGGAATCCGAAGCCAATCACCTGGGCATCGACGTTGAAGGCCTGAAGCGCGAACTGGTGTTCTGCACGGCCCTGGGGGTGGGGGCCGCTGTGGCAGCGGCAGGCATGATTGGCTTTATCGGGCTGGTGGTGCCGCATCTGGTACGACTGCTGGCGGGGCCTGATCACCGGGTGCTGTTGCCTGCTTCGGTACTGGCGGGGGCCACCTTGTTGCTGTTTGCCGACTTGATCGCTCGCCTGGCGCTGGCGCCAGCCGAACTGCCAATCGGGATTGTTACTGCGTTTCTCGGTGCACCTTTCTTCCTGTATTTGCTGATGCGAGGACGCCACTGATGCTGCGTACGGAAAACCTGCAGATCCGTCGCGATCAGAAAATCGTGCTGGCGGATGTCACCCTTGATGTACGCCCGGGGGAAGTACTGGGTGTGCTCGGCCCCAATGGCGCGGGTAAAAGTACCCTGCTGGCGGCCTTGTGCGGGGAGCTGGCGCCGAGTGGCGGGCAGGTCTGGCTGGATGAGCTGGCCTTGAGCCACTGGAAGGGCGCGCAGCGGGCACAACGCCTCGCTGTCCTGCCGCAAACCTCGACCCTGGATTTTGCCTTTCGCGTTGAAGAAGTGGTGGGCATGGGCCGACTGCCTCATCAGACGGGTCGCACTCGCGACGCCGAAATAATCCATGAGGCATTGCAGGCCGCCGATGTTGAGCATCTTGCGGGGCGCAGCTACCTGGCCTTATCGGGGGGCGAGCGTCAGCGTGTGCATCTGGCACGGGTACTGGCGCAATTATGGCCGGGGCAAAACGGGCAGACCCTGTTGCTTGATGAACCCACTTCAATGCTCGACCCCTTGCATCAGCACACCACGCTCAAGGCCATTCGGGCATTTGCTGATCGCGGCGCCGCGGTGTTGATCATCCTGCATGACCTTAACCTGGCGGCGCGTTACTGTGACCGCTTGCTCTTGCTGGAACAGGGGCGCCCACGGGCTCTGGATTGCCCGCAAGCGGTATTGCAGCCGGATGAACTCAAGGCCGTGTTTGGGCTCGATGTTTTAGTGCAGCCGCACCCGGAGCTGGGTTGCCCGATGGTAATTGCTCGCTGAGCAGCCGCCCAAGCACTTTTCCACAGGTAAAAAAAGACCCGGCAAGAGCCGGGTCAAATAACCGTGATTAGCCTGATGAGGAGATTTTCTGAGAGTCCGAACCAAGGGCCTTTCAGAAGATCGACTGGTCTCGCGACCAGATGGCGTAATCATAACAATTCTCATTACCAAGTCAACAACTGTTTTTTACCGTTCATCGTGTTCGTTGCCAGCCTGCCGTATCAGGCCTTTTTCAGTGTGGCCAGATGCTCGACTTGCTGATTGAGGGCCTCTTTGCGTTCTGCAGGAATATCGTTCCAGTGAACATCCAGCAGGGCACCTTCGATAGCATATAAAAGTACTTTGGAGGCTCTGAACCCTCGTGCCTTCACCGCCCGGTAGGCATCCACTGCGCCCAGGCGCTTCAAGTCCGCGGCACTGTGAATGCCAACAGCGTGCAGCCATTGTGAAGAAGTCTTGCCAAGATTTTTCAAATGCTGGAGTTCATCGTTCATCAGCTCTCCTTGCGACGGCGTGAGCTCAGCGTTTACGGGGTATGTTGACTCTATTGAGTGTAGCGCTCAGTAGGAAATTCGTAGTCCGTTAGTCGGTTTTGGAACAAGGCGGAGTTGGAATTGAGCGAATGTGCTGTAGTAAGGCGCAAATCAGTTCCCTGGACCCAAGAGGGTAGAGCGCCCATGGCCATTCAATCGACCTTGGCGACTGTGAAACGCCAGCGCCGGAACTGATGTCGTATTTGTGTTAACGGGCGATGTTACGCAGGTAAACGCCGTGAAACCGTTGCGGTTCCACGGCGAACATGGACCTTACAGGCCCGGCAAGCGCTGGCGAATGTCGGCAATCAGAGTGTCGAGGCTTTTGCTGTTGTGGGTTTCAACTCGCTTGCTGCGCAGGATTTCATCAGCGCCCAGCGCTTCGCGGCTGGCTTGCTGAGCTTTGACTACTTCCAGGGTGGCGTCAGACGGGTCGGTACCCACGGACTTGCGATGGGCCAGCCAGCCTTCGATCACGGCGTCCGGGGCGGTGCAGTCAAGGATCAGGCAAGGAACACCTGTCGCTTCGGCCACTTTGGCGGCCGCATCGCGCTGCTCACGCTTGAGGTAGGTGGCATCGATCACCACCGGGAAGCCCGCACGCAGGACGATGCCGGCCAGTTCATGCAGTTTATTGTAGGTAGCTGCGCTGGCGTCGGCGTTGTAGATGCCATCGCCGACTGCGTTTTCTGCCGTCTGCTGACCGAACAGTTGCTTGCGGATGACGTCTGAGCGCAGGCGAATCGCCCCCAAAGCTTCAACCAGTCGCATGGCTACCGAGCTTTTACCTACAGCCGAAACACCGTGCGTAATGGTCAGAAAACGTGAAGGAATCGTGCTGTAGCTCTCTGCCAGGTTCGCGTAGTTGCGGTATTGACGCAGAGTGGCTGCGCGCTGCACCGGGCTGGCTTCGGCAGGCATGCTGAACAGGCTGACTTTGGCGCGAACCAGTGCGCGGTAGGCCTTGTAGAAGTTCAGCAGCTCCAGGCCCTGATAATCACCAGTCAGTTCCAGGTACTGGCTGACGAAACGGCGGGCCAGGCATTTCAGACCGCGGTCTTCGAGGTCCATCGCCAGGAAAGCGGTATCGGCGTAGACGTCGGTGAAGCGGAACGGTTCGTTGAACTCGATGCAGTCGAAAATCACCACCTTGCCGTCAATCATCGTGGCATTGCCCAGGTGAATGTCACCGTGGCATTCGCGAATGAAGCCTTGGGCCTTGCGCTGCTCGAACAGCGGCTTGAGGCGGGTGAAGCTGGCCTCTGCCCAGGCCTGGAGTGCTTCCAGTTGCAACAGGTCGGCTTTGTCCGAAAGGAACGGGCGAATTTGTTCGAAGTTCTGACGAACCGGGTCCATTACCGCCTCAGGCGTGCCCTGGTAGTGCGCAGCAGGCACATGGGGCGCCTGCATGTGGAAGCGGGCGATCTGCTGGGCCATTTCGTCGACATGGCCGGCATTCAGTTCGCCATTGGCTTGCAGTGTGCTCAGCAGCTGGCTTTGCGGAAACTGGCGCATTTTCAACGCGTATTCAATGGCCGGGCCTTCACCACCGAATGCTGGTACGTCGGCGCTGCCGGTGATCGGCAGCACGTCCAGGTACAGGCCTTCGGTCAGGCGCTGGTTGAGACGCAACTCTTCATTGCAGAAGTGTTCACGGCCACTGAGTTCGGTGAAGTCAAGAAAGCCGAAGTTGACCGGTTTCTTCAATTTATAGGCATACGGCCCGGTAAGGATGACCCAGGAGATATGCGTCTCGATAACCTGAAATCCTTCGACTTCATGGGGATAGAGGTCCGGGTTTTGCAGGGCGGCAATCAGGTTCTGGCTCACGGTTGATCCTTCAAGGTCGGGAATATTCGATGCGCCATTATGGCGGCTGGCAGCGGGAGTGCAAACCGCCGGGCTGCGCATGATGAACATGAATAAAGTGCGTATAATCTCGCGCCATGACTCGTACCCGATCTCCTCGTTCCCGTTCCAAACGTCCCTCTGGCGGCCTCAGGCCCTGGCTGGGCTGGGCAATCAAGCTCAGTCTGGTCGGCCTGGTGGTGCTGGCAGGTTTTGCCGTCTATCTGGATGCCATCGTTCAGGAGAAATTCTCCGGAAAGCGCTGGACCATCCCGGCCAAGGTGTATGCGCGCCCGCTGGAGCTGTTCGTCGGCCAGAAGCTGAGCAAGAACGACTTCCTCACCGAGCTCGATGCGCTGGGTTATCGCCGTGAAAGCGTGGCCAACGGCCCGGGCGCGGCATCCGTCAATGGCAACACGGTTGACCTCAATACCCGTGGCTTTCAGTTTTATGAAGGTGCCGAGCAGGCGCAGCCGGTGCGGGTAAGATTTTCTGGCGACTATGTTGCCGAGCTTTCCTCGACCAATGGTTCCAAACTGCCGGTGGTGCGCCTTGAGCCGCTGCTGATTGGCGGCATGTACCCGAAAAACCTTGAAGACCGGATCCTGATCAATATCGATCAGGTACCGCCGTTTCTGCTGGAAACCCTGGTCACCGTCGAGGACAGGGACTTCTATCACCATTTCGGGGTGTCGCCCAAGTCGATTGCACGCGCCATGTGGGTCAATACCTCGGCCGGGCAAATGCGCCAGGGCGGCAGTACCTTGACCCAGCAACTGGTCAAGAACTTCTACCTGACCAACGAACGCAGCCTGAGCCGCAAGCTGACCGAAGCAATGATGGCGCTGCTGCTTGAGTTGCACTATGACAAGCGGGAAATCCTTGAGGCGTACCTCAACGAGGTGTTTGTCGGCCAGGACGGTCAACGCGCGGTGCACGGTTTCGGTCTGGCCAGCCAGTTCTTCTTCAGCCAGCCGCTGGCCGAGCTCAAGTTGCACCAGGTAGCACTGCTGGTCGGTATGGTTAAAGGGCCCTCGGCCTATAACCCGCGGCGTTACCCCGAGCGTGCGCTTGTACGACGTAATCTGGTGCTCGACCTGCTCGAGCAGCAAGGTGTTGCAACGCCCGAGCAAGTGGCTGCAGCGAAAAAAATGCCTTTGGGCGTGACCAAGCGCGGCAGTCTGGCAGACAGCTCGTTCCCGGGGTTCCTGGATCTGGTCAAGCGTCAGCTGCGTGAAGACTACCGCGACGAAGACTTGACCGAAGAAGGGCTGCGAATCTTCACCAGCTTCGACCCGATCCTGCAGATGAAGTCCGAAGCTGCGGTGGGCGAGACCTTCAAGCGTCTGGCCGGGCGCAAGGGCGCGGATGAAGTGGAAGCCGCCATGGTGGTGACCAACCCTGAAACCGGCGAAGTCCAGGCACTGATCGGCAGTCGTGCGCCAGGCTACGCAGGTTTCAACCGTGCACTGGATGCGGTGCGACCGATTGGCTCGCTGATCAAGCCTGCGGTCTATCTCACAGCACTTGAGCGGCCGAGCAAGTACACGCTGACCAGTTGGCTGTCGGATGAGCCATTGTCGATCAAAGGCGCTGATGGTCAGATCTGGAAGCCTCAGAACTATGACCGCCGCTCTCACGGTACGATTTTCCTCTATCAGTCCATGATGAACTCCTACAACCTCGGTACGGTAAGGCTGGGGCAGGAAGTCGGCGTGCCTAATGTACTCAAGACCCTGGCGCGACTGGGTGTGGAGCGCGAGTTTCCGGCATTCCCGTCCATGTTGCTGGGGGCTGGTGCCTTGAGCCCGATGGAAGTGGCGACCATGTACCAGACCTTGGCCAACGGCGGCTTCAATACGCCGATGCGCGGCATTCGCAGCGTGCTGACAGCCGAAGGCGAGCCGCTCAAACGTTACCCGTTCCAGATCCAGCAACGCTTTGATCCGGGCTCGATCTTTCTGATCCAGAACGCCATGCAGCATGTGATGCGCGAAGGTACGGGGCGCTCGGTTTATAACGTGCTGCCCAAGAGTCTCGCGTTGGCGGGCAAGACCGGCACCAGTAACGATTCCCGTGACAGCTGGTTTGCCGGCTTTAGCCAGGACTTGCTGGCAGTGGTCTGGCTGGGGCGCGATGACAACGGCAAAACCCCGTTCACGGGGGCAACCGGTGCCTTGCAGGTGTGGACCAGCTTTATGAAGAAGGCTGACCCGCTGCCGCTCGACATGCCTCAGCCCGATAACATTGTGCAGGCCTGGATTGATCCGCATACCGGTCAAGGATCGGATGCCGGCTGCCCCGGCGCGGTACAGATGCCGTATATTCGCGGCAGTGAACCGCCATCTGGTGCCAGTTGTGGTGGGCAAGAGCCCGCCACCGGTGAAGCCGTGATGGATTGGGTCAAGGGCTGGTTGAATTAAGCAAAGAGGGTATGACGTGAATAAGTTGTGGATTGCGGCTGTTTCAGCCCTGGCTTTGCTCAATGGTTGTGCCAGCGTGCCGCAGGGGTCCATCCCTGTGGTCGATTCTGGTGTTGCGGTGTCGAATAACGAGCGTGTTTCGGCCCAGCGTACGGCGGGGAATTATCCACAGGCCACTGCGCCGCGTGCCGCTCAGGCACGTACGATTACCGAGGACTCGGGGGTTGTGGTGATGATTCCGGGCGGCGCTGCCAGTGTGTCGACGCCGATCAGCACCCAGCCATTTACGCCGGGGCCGATCACCCCCGGCCCTGCCGCAGCCCCCATCAACACGGGTAGCTACACACCGGGCGCGGCCTACAGTGCCCCGACGGCCATTACCCCCAGCGGCATTCCGTCGAACAGCGGCGGCCTGGCTGCCGACGAGCAACTGGATGGCCCGGTGCTGGCGCTGCTTACCACCGCTCAGCAACAACAGGCGAGCGGCGACTTGAACGGCGCTTCATCGAGCCTTGAACGTGCCCAGCGCGTGGCCCCTCGTGAGCCTCAGGTGCTTTATCGTCTGGCTCAGGTGCGTATGGCCCAGGGCGATGCCGCCCAGGCTGAGCAGTTTGCCCGCCGTGGTTTGACGTTCGCCAGCGGTCGTCCGGATTTGCAGGCGAGCTTGTGGGGTTTGATTGCCCAGGCCCGTGAGAAGCAAGGTGATGCCGCTGGTGCTGCATTGGCCCGTCAAAAAGCCAAGGTGAGCCTCTGATGGTCATGGATGCACGCACATCTGAAGTTGCCGGGTTCCTGCTGCTGATCGAACACGAAATGCGCACCCAGGGCTTGTGGAGTGACAAGGTCCCGACCGAACACGACCTTTCCAGCCTGGAGCCGTTCAGTGTCGATCGCCTGGATTTTGAGCAATGGGTGCAGTGGATCTTCCTGCCGAAGATGAAAACCATCGTCGAACGGGGGCAGCCTCTGCCCAGTGTCTCGGGTATTTGGCATATGGCTGAGCATGTGTTTGCCCAGCGTCGTGGCAACTGGAAACCCTTGCTCAAGCATTTCCAAGACTTTGACCACCTGATCAGCCCTGCCTCCTGAGGTCATGGCTGCCAGTTTTTACTGGCAGCCATCCATTTTCTTGTTGGCTTCTGTCATTTTGCGCGTTTTTTTGTGCGTTCCTGTCGATTTATGCAAATAAATTGAATTGATGGCTTGACTTGGACAGGCCTAATGACAAGAATCGAACTCCCGCTGTAGAGGGGCTGCCAGAAGCAGGCTCTCTCAGCAGATCATGAGGCGCACACCCGCGCCGACCTGTTACACCCGCAACGCGTTACCTCGCGCTGGGTGGGAAACCCCCGCAATACTTGGGGAGTTCCCAATACTTGCTCAGTCAGTGCTGACGTAGTCGGCGACCACCGTCGCTCATGCTCTGCTGAAAAGTAAACCTATTAAGACCCGTTCGTATTTTTGTGGACGGTATTCTGGCGTTTTAGAGGTGAACAACGTGGAGCTTTTGTCTGGTGGTGAGATGCTCGTCCGCTTTTTGCGCGACGAAGGTGTCAAATATATCTACGGGTACCCAGGTGGTGCTCTCCTGCATGTCTACGACGCACTGTTCAAAGAGCCGGAAGTTACCCACATCCTGGTTCGTCATGAACAAGCTGCAACCCATATGGCTGACGGCTACGCCCGTGCCACCGGTAAAGCCGGTGTAGTACTGGTGACTTCCGGGCCGGGTGCTACCAACGCCATCACCGGTATTGCCACTGCCTACATGGACTCCATTCCGATGGTGATCATTTCGGGTCAGGTGCCTAGTACCATGGTCGGAACTGATGCCTTCCAGGAAACCGACATGATCGGTATCTCCCGGCCCATCGTGAAGCACAGCTTCATGATCAAGCATGCTTCGGAAATCCCGGAAGTCATGAAAAAGGCGTTCTACCTGGCGCAATCCGGCCGTCCTGGTCCGGTCGTGGTCGATATCCCGAAAGACATGACCAACCCGGCCGAAAAATTCGAATACGTTTTCCCGAAAAAAGCCAAGCTGCGCTCCTACAGCCCGGCCTTGCGTGGCCACTCCGGCCAGATCCGCAAGGCGGCAGAGATGCTGCTGGCGGCCAGGCGCCCTGTGCTTTACGCAGGCGGCGGGGTTATTTTGGGCGGTGGCTCGGAGCCACTGACCGAGCTGGCAAAAATGCTCAACGTGCCCGTGACCAATACGCTGATGGGTCTGGGTGCATACCCTGGCACCGACCGTCAGTTTATCGGCATGCTTGGCATGCATGGCAGCTTCACGGCCAACATGGCGATGCACAACGCAGACGTGATCCTTGCGGTAGGTGCACGCTTTGATGACCGGGTCATCAACGGCCCGTCCAAGTTCTGCCCGAATGCCAAGATCATCCATATCGATATCGACCCGGCGTCCATCTCCAAAACCATCAAGGCGGACGTGCCGATCGTAGGCCCTGTTGAGAGCGTGCTGACCGAAATGGTCGCCATCCTCAAGGACATCGGCGACAAGCCAAACCCGGAAGCGGTTGCCAGCTGGTGGAAGCAAATCGACGAGTGGCGCGGAGACGGTGACCTGTTCCCTTACAACAAGGGCGACGGCAGCCAGATCAAGCCTCAGGCTGTTATCGAGATGCTCTGCGAAGTGACCAAGGGCGATGCCTATGTAACGTCCGATGTGGGGCAGCACCAGATGTTCGCGGCCCAGTACTACCGCTTCAACAAGCCCAACCGCTGGATCAACTCCGGAGGCCTGGGCACCATGGGCTTCGGTTTCCCGGCTGCGATGGGGGTAAAACTGAGCTTCCCTGATGCTGACGTTGCCTGCGTGACAGGCGAGGGCAGTATTCAGATGAACATTCAGGAATTGTCCACCTGTCTGCAGTACGGCTTGCCCGTCAAAATCGTCAGCCTCAACAACGGAGTGCTGGGGATGGTGCGTCAGTGGCAGGACATGAACTACGGCAGTCGTCACTCCCATTCGTATATGGAATCGCTGCCTGACTTCGTCAAGCTGGCTGAAGCTTACGGGCATGTAGGTATCCGGATCACCGATCTGAAAGACCTCAAGCCGAAAATGGAAGAAGCCTTTGCCATGAAGGATCGCCTGGTGTTCCTGGATATTCAGGTTGATACCAGTGAGCACGTTTATCCGATGCAGATCAAAGATGGCTCCATGCGCGACATGTGGCTGAGCAAGACGGAGCGTACTTAATCATGCGGCACATTATTTCCTTGCTTCTTGAAAACGAACCGGGCGCATTGTCTCGCGTTGTCGGGCTTTTTTCGCAACGCAACTACAACATCGAAAGCCTGACCGTGGCACCAACAGAAGACCCGACCCTGTCGCGTCTGACCCTGACCACGGTGGGGCATGATGAAGTGATCGAGCAGATCACCAAAAACCTGAACAAGCTGATCGAAGTGGTCAAGCTGGTGGATCTGTCGGAAAGCGCTCACATCGAGCGCGAACTGATGTTGGTCAAGGTCAAGGCAACGGGTGCACAGCGCGCAGAAATCAAACGCACCACGGATATTTTCCGTGGGCAGATCGTTGATGTCAGCGCCAGTGTGTATACCGTGCAGTTGACAGGCACCAGTGAGAAGCTCGACAGTTTCATTCAGTCGATTGGAACCGCCTCGATCCTGGAAACAGTTCGCAGTGGCGTCACCGGGATTGCCCGTGGCGACAAAGTACTCAGCATCTAAAACTAACAAGTGCTAATTGGCCTGAATGGCCTGGATATAAGGGAAAATCATGAAAGTTTATTACGACAAAGACTGCGACCTTTCGATCATCCAGGGCAAAAAAGTAGCCATCATCGGTTACGGCTCCCAGGGTCACGCTCAAGCCTGCAACCTGAAAGATTCCGGCGTTGACGTTACCGTTGGCCTGCGCAAGGGTTCGGCCACTGTCGCCAAGGCTGAAGCTCATGGCCTGAAAGTAACTGACGTTGCCAGCGCTGTTGCCGCTGCGGACCTGGTCATGATTCTGACCCCGGACGAGTTCCAGTCCGCGCTGTACAAAAATGAAATCGAACCGAACATCAAGAAGGGCGCCACCCTGGCCTTCTCCCACGGTTTCGCGATTCACTACAACCAGGTTGTGCCGCGTGCCGACCTCGACGTGATCATGATCGCGCCAAAAGCGCCAGGTCACACCGTTCGTTCCGAGTTCGTACGTGGCGGCGGTATCCCTGACCTGATCGCTATCTACCAGGATGCGTCGGGCAACGCCAAGAACCTGGCCCTGTCTTATGCTTCGGGCGTAGGCGGCGGTCGTACCGGCATCATCGAAACCACGTTCAAGGACGAAACCGAAACCGACCTGTTCGGCGAGCAGGCAGTTCTGTGTGGCGGTACTGTTGAACTGGTTAAGGCTGGCTTTGAAACTCTGGTTGAAGCCGGTTACGCGCCAGAAATGGCTTACTTCGAGTGCCTGCACGAATTGAAGTTGATCGTTGACCTCATGTACGAAGGCGGTATCGCCAACATGAACTACTCGATCTCCAACAACGCCGAATACGGCGAGTACGTGACTGGCCCTGAGGTCATCAACGCTGAATCCCGTCAGGCAATGCGTAACGCTCTGAAACGCATCCAGGACGGTGAATACGCGAAAATGTTCATCAGCGAGGGTGCTACCGGCTACCCTTCGATGACTGCCAAGCGTCGCAACAACGCCGCTCACGGTATCGAAGTCATTGGCGGGCAACTGCGCTCGATGATGCCTTGGATCGGCGCGAACAAAATCGTTGACCAGGCAAAGAACTAAGTTCCCAGCCTGTAGAGAAAACGCGGCCTAGGCCGCGTTTTTTCGTTTAAGCGGCGGCTTCTGGTATAAAGCAGGATCGTTTGCGGGTGCGTGTTGGCCCCCAAGCTTCTACCGAAACTTTCCATATCGTTGCAAGGTAATGTCCATGAGCGAACGTCCCGAAGAGCCAAAAGCGGCTTCAGACGCCGATAGCCTGCTGCCTATCGATGAGCATGTCGAAGAAGGGCATGACGCCGAAGGCCGAAAAGTCCGGCATCGTGGTATCTATCTGCTGCCGAACCTTTTCACCACTGCGAACCTGTTCGCCGGTTTTTACTCCATCATCAGTTCCATGAGTGCGCAAAGTGCCATGAGTGCGGGTGATACTGCTGGGGCCAGCAAATACTTTGCCTTTGCAGCCATCGCCATTTTTGTCGCCATGGTGCTCGACGGTCTTGATGGCCGCGTAGCCCGCATGACCAATACCGAAAGTGCCTTTGGTGCCGAGTACGATTCCTTGTCGGACATGGTTGCCTTTGGTGTTGCCCCTGCGTTGCTGGCTTTTGGCTGGGCACTGGGGGACATGGGCAAGGTCGGCTGGATGGTTGCCTTCATCTATGTTGCGGGCGCGGCGTTGCGTCTGGCGCGTTTCAATACCCAGGTAGGTACAGCGGACAAACGCTACTTTATCGGCCTGGCCAGCCCGGCGGCGGCTGGTGTGGTGGCGGGTATCGTATGGGCATTCAGTGATTACGGTATTCAGGGTTCGAAAATGTCGTTCCTGGTTGCCTTGCTCGTAGCGGCAGCCGGCATGCTGATGGTCAGCAATATCAAGTACAACAGCTTCAAGGAACTGGACTTGAAAGGGCGTGTTCCTTTTGTGGCGATTCTGGCTGTGGTACTGGTCTTCGCGGTTGTGTTCAGCGATCCGCCGCGCATTCTGTTGCTGGCCTTCCTGGCATATGCGGCATCGGGGCCGATCCAGTACTTGCTGCGTTTGCGTCGTAACAAAAACGCCGAGTGATGTAATTTCTCCCATACTCCGTAGTCTATTGGTGCATCAGCCCTCCAATACTGCGGAGTTGTCATGCTCATCAAGCTGCCTAAAGCGTCCGACTGCAAAGAGTCGGACGTTACGCCTGAATCCTTCTATTTATCCCGTCGTGCATTGTTGGGCAGTTCGCTTGCCGGATTGGCTGTGGGCGCGCTTCCACGTTTGGCCAGTGCCGAAGATGCGGTGCGCTATGCAGATGTTGAACCGGGCAAGGCTCCAGCCTGGTTTGCCGACAAGCTAGCGCAAACCAAATGGCAGGCCGTCACGGTGAAGGGGGAGGCGATCACACCTTTCAAGGATGCGACCCACTACAACAACTTCTATGAGTTCGGCACTGACAAGGGGGATCCGGCGCAAAATGCTGGTGCCTTGAAAACCGAGCCCTGGACTGTGGTAGTCGACGGGGAGGTGGGCAAACCGGGTCGTTACGCGCTGGAAGACTTCATGAAGCCTTATCAGTTGGAGGAGCGGATTTATCGTCTGCGTTGTGTAGAGGCCTGGTCGATGGTGATCCCGTGGATGGGATTTCCCATTTCGGCATTGCTCAAGCAGGTGGAGCCAACCTCCAAAGCCAGGTACATCCGTTTTGAAACATTGCAGGATCCTAAGGTCATGCCGGGGCAGCGTTCGGGTTTTGCATTGATTGACTGGCCGTATGTAGAAGGGTTACGGCTGGATGAGGCGATGAATCCGTTGGCGATTTTGGCGGTGGGCATGTATGGCCGCGAATTGCCCAATCAAAATGGCGCGCCGCTACGGTTGGTGGTGCCCTGGAAGTATGGTTTCAAAAGTGTGAAATCCATCGTGCGTATCAGTCTGGTCGAGGATCAGCCAAAAACCACCTGGCAAAGCATTGCTGCGGATGAGTACGGCTTCTATGCCAACGTGAATCCGCAAGTTGATCATCCGCGTTGGACACAGGCGCGTGAGCGACGCTTGCCGAGCGGTCTGTTCAGTCCCAATGTGCGCGATACGCAGATGTTCAACGGTTACGCCGATGAGGTTGCTTCTTTATATACAGGCCTGGATCTGCGGAAGAACTACTGATGAAGCATCTACCTTGGCGCCTTGGCGTCTTTATCGTGGTGGCCATCTGGCCTTTGTATTGGTTGTACGAGGCCTGGATCTTTGCCTTGGGGCCAGACCCGGGAAAGGTGTTGGTCGATCGTCTGGGGCTGGGAACGTTGATACTGCTGTTGGTGACGTTGAGCATGACGCCGATGCATAGACTGACGAGCTGGTCGGGCTGGGTCACGGTGCGTCGACAGCTCGGCTTGTGGTGTTTTGCCTATGTGGTGCTGCATCTGTGTGCCTACCTGACTTTCGTGCTGGGGTTTGACTGGTCGCAGTTG
Source organism: Pseudomonas bubulae (assembly GCF_037023725.1). Lineage (NCBI taxonomy): Bacteria > Pseudomonadati > Pseudomonadota > Gammaproteobacteria > Pseudomonadales > Pseudomonadaceae > Pseudomonas > Pseudomonas bubulae. The sequence continues at coordinate 4,938,032 of NZ_CP146077.1, read as the reverse complement.
GGTGTTGAGCTAAGCAAGCGTCCCTACATTATTGTCGGCAGCCTGGGGTTCTTGTGTTTACTGGCGTTGGCGGTGACGTCGAATCGCTACAGTCAGCGACGCTTGGGCGCGCGCTGGAAGAAGCTCCATCGTCTGGTGTATGTGGTAGTGGGCTTGGGGTTGCTGCATATGCTCTGGATAGTGCGGGCGGACCTCAAGGAATGGTCGATTTATGCCTGTATAGGTGTAGGTCTGCTGGCACTGCGCATACCGATGGTGAAGAGCCGGATTCCGCGTCTATATAAGAAGAAATCAGCTTCTGCGATTTAAGTTCAAATTAGTGCTTGACCCTGGATTCAAACGGCCTATAATTCGCCCCACTTCCGGCGCAGTCGAAACGGAAAACTCCTTGAGTTTCAATGAGTTGGACGGTTTTCGGCGGTGTCAGCTTCAAGTCATCGAAGCAGGAAATGAGGTGTTGACAGCAGCGTGTAACGCTGTAGAATTCGCCTCCCGCTAACGAGAGATCGAAAGCGCAAGTGGTTGATGTTACAGAGGAAACTTTGAAAACATCTTAAAATAACCGCTTGACAGCAACAGAGGCTGCTGTAGAATGCGCGCCTCGGTACAGCGAAAGCTGACCAACCGCTCTTTAACAATTGAATCAAGCAATTCGTGTGGGTGCTTGTGGAGTCAGACTGATAGTCAACAAGATTATCAGCATCACAAGTTACTCCGCGAGAAATCAAAGATGTAACCAACGATTGCTGAGCCAAGTTTAGGGTTTCTTAAAAACCCAAAGATGTTTGAACTGAAGAGTTTGATCATGGCTCAGATTGAACGCTGGCGGCAGGCCTAACACATGCAAGTCGAGCGGTAGAGAGAAGCTTGCTTCTCTTGAGAGCGGCGGACGGGTGAGTAATACCTAGGAATCTGCCTGATAGTGGGGGATAACGTTCGGAAACGGACGCTAATACCGCATACGTCCTACGGGAGAAAGCAGGGGACCTTCGGGCCTTGCGCTATCAGATGAGCCTAGGTCGGATTAGCTAGTTGGTGAGGTAATGGCTCACCAAGGCTACGATCCGTAACTGGTCTGAGAGGATGATCAGTCACACTGGAACTGAGACACGGTCCAGACTCCTACGGGAGGCAGCAGTGGGGAATATTGGACAATGGGCGAAAGCCTGATCCAGCCATGCCGCGTGTGTGAAGAAGGTCTTCGGATTGTAAAGCACTTTAAGTTGGGAGGAAGGGCAGTTACCTAATACGTGACTGTCTTGACGTTACCGACAGAATAAGCACCGGCTAACTCTGTGCCAGCAGCCGCGGTAATACAGAGGGTGCAAGCGTTAATCGGAATTACTGGGCGTAAAGCGCGCGTAGGTGGTTTGTTAAGTTGAATGTGAAATCCCCGGGCTCAACCTGGGAACTGCATCCAAAACTGGCAAGCTAGAGTATGGTAGAGGGTAGTGGAATTTCCTGTGTAGCGGTGAAATGCGTAGATATAGGAAGGAACACCAGTGGCGAAGGCGACTACCTGGACTGATACTGACACTGAGGTGCGAAAGCGTGGGGAGCAAACAGGATTAGATACCCTGGTAGTCCACGCCGTAAACGATGTCAACTAGCCGTTGGGAGTCTTGAACTCTTAGTGGCGCAGCTAACGCATTAAGTTGACCGCCTGGGGAGTACGGCCGCAAGGTTAAAACTCAAATGAATTGACGGGGGCCCGCACAAGCGGTGGAGCATGTGGTTTAATTCGAAGCAACGCGAAGAACCTTACCAGGCCTTGACATCCAATGAACTTTCTAGAGATAGATTGGTGCCTTCGGGAACATTGAGACAGGTGCTGCATGGCTGTCGTCAGCTCGTGTCGTGAGATGTTGGGTTAAGTCCCGTAACGAGCGCAACCCTTGTCCTTAGTTACCAGCACGTAATGGTGGGCACTCTAAGGAGACTGCCGGTGACAAACCGGAGGAAGGTGGGGATGACGTCAAGTCATCATGGCCCTTACGGCCTGGGCTACACACGTGCTACAATGGTCGGTACAAAGGGTTGCCAAGCCGCGAGGTGGAGCTAATCCCATAAAACCGATCGTAGTCCGGATCGCAGTCTGCAACTCGACTGCGTGAAGTCGGAATCGCTAGTAATCGTGAATCAGAATGTCACGGTGAATACGTTCCCGGGCCTTGTACACACCGCCCGTCACACCATGGGAGTGGGTTGCACCAGAAGTAGCTAGTCTAACCCTCGGGAGGACGGTTACCACGGTGTGATTCATGACTGGGGTGAAGTCGTAACAAGGTAGCCGTAGGGGAACCTGCGGCTGGATCACCTCCTTAATCGACGACATCAGCTGCTCCATAAGTTCCCACACGAATTGCTTGATTCATTGTAGAAGACGATAACTGCAGAGTTGATCTGCGGTTTTTCTGTCGTAAAGCTTAGAAATGAGCATTCCATCAAATGATGGTGAATGTTGATTTCTGATCTTTTGATTAGATCGTTCTTTAAAAATTTGGGTATGTAATAGAAAGTTAGACTGGATAGCACTTTCACTGGTGTTTATTCAGGCTAAGGTAAAATTTGTGATTGCTCTTAATTGAGCAGCGAATTTTCGGCGAATGTCGTCTTCATAGTATAACCAGATTGCTTGGGGTTATATGGTCAAGTGAAGAAGCGCATACGGTGGATGCCTTGGCAGTCAGAGGCGATGAAAGACGTGGTAGCCTGCGAAAAGCTTCGGGGAGTCGGCAAACAGACTTTGATCCGGAGATGTCTGAATGGGGGAACCCACCTAACATAAGTTAGGTATCTTAAGCTGAATACATAGGCTTAAGAAGCGAACCAGGGGAACTGAAACATCTAAGTACCCTGAGGAAAAGAAATCAACCGAGATTCCCTTAGTAGTGGCGAGCGAACGGGGACCAGCCCTTAAGCTGTATTGATGTTAGCGGAACGCTCTGGAAAGTGCGGCCATAGTGGGTGATAGCCCTGTACGCGAAAACATCTTTGCAGTGAAATCGAGTAGGACGGAGCACGAGAAACTTTGTCTGAATATGGGGGGACCATCCTCCAAGGCTAAATACTACTGACTGACCGATAGTGAACTAGTACCGTGAGGGAAAGGCGAAAAGAACCCCGGAGAGGGGAGTGAAATAGATCCTGAAACCGTATGCGTACAAGCAGTGGGAGCCCACTTTGTTGGGTGACTGCGTACCTTTTGTATAATGGGTCAGCGACTTATTTTCAGTGGCAAGCTTAACCGAATAGGGGAGGCGTAGCGAAAGCGAGTCTTAATAGGGCGTCTAGTCGCTGGGAATAGACCCGAAACCGGGCGATCTATCCATGGGCAGGTTGAAGGTTGGGTAACACTAACTGGAGGACCGAACCGACTACCGTTGAAAAGTTAGCGGATGACCTGTGGATCGGAGTGAAAGGCTAATCAAGCTCGGAGATAGCTGGTTCTCCTCGAAAGCTATTTAGGTAGCGCCTCATGTATCACTGTAGGGGGTAGAGCACTGTTTCGGCTAGGGGGCCATCCCGGCTTACCAAACCGATGCAAACTCCGAATACCTACAAGTGCCGAGCATGGGAGACACACGGCGGGTGCTAACGTCCGTCGTGAAAAGGGAAACAACCCAGACCGTCAGCTAAGGTCCCAAAGTTATGGTTAAGTGGGAAACGATGTGGGAAGGCTTAGACAGCTAGGAGGTTGGCTTAGAAGCAGCCACCCTTTAAAGAAAGCGTAATAGCTCACTAGTCGAGTCGGCCTGCGCGGAAGATTTAACGGGGCTCAAACCATACACCGAAGCTACGGGTATCATCTTAGGATGATGCGGTAGAGGAGCGTTCTGTAAGCCTGTGAAGGTGAGTTGAGAAGCTTGCTGGAGGTATCAGAAGTGCGAATGCTGACATGAGTAACGATAATGGGTGTGAAAAACACCCACGCCGAAAGACCAAGGTTTCCTGCGCAACGTTAATCGACGCAGGGTTAGTCGGTCCCTAAGGCGAGGCTGAAAAGCGTAGTCGATGGAAAACAGGTTAATATTCCTGTACTTCTGGTTATTGCGATGGAGGGACGGAGAAGGCTAGGCCAGCTTGGCGTTGGTTGTCCAAGTTTAAGGTGGTAGGCTGGAATCTTAGGTAAATCCGGGATTCTAAGGCCGAGAGCTGATGACGAGTGTTCTTTTAGAACACGAAGTGGTTGATGCCATGCTTCCAAGAAAAGCTTCTAAGCTTCAGGTAACCAGGAACCGTACCCCAAACCGACACAGGTGGTTGGGTAGAGAATACCAAGGCGCTTGAGAGAACTCGGGTGAAGGAACTAGGCAAAATGGCACCGTAACTTCGGGAGAAGGTGCGCCGGTGGAGGTGAAGCATTTACTGCGTAAGCCCCTGCCGGTCGAAGATACCAGGCCGCTGCGACTGTTTATTAAAAACACAGCACTCTGCAAACACGAAAGTGGACGTATAGGGTGTGACGCCTGCCCGGTGCCGGAAGGTTAATTGATGGGGTTAGCTAACGCGAAGCTCTTGATCGAAGCCCCGGTAAACGGCGGCCGTAACTATAACGGTCCTAAGGTAGCGAAATTCCTTGTCGGGTAAGTTCCGACCTGCACGAATGGCGTAACGATGGCGGCGCTGTCTCCACCCGAGACTCAGTGAAATTGAAATCGCTGTGAAGATGCAGTGTATCCGCGGCTAGACGGAAAGACCCCGTGAACCTTTACTATAGCTTTGCACTGGACTTTGAATTTGCTTGTGTAGGATAGGTGGGAGGCTTTGAAGCGTGAACGCCAGTTTGCGTGGAGCCAACCTTGAAATACCACCCTGGCAACTTTGAGGTTCTAACTCAGGTCCGTTATCCGGATCGAGGACAGTGTATGGTGGGTAGTTTGACTGGGGCGGTCTCCTCCTAAAGAGTAACGGAGGAGTACGAAGGTGCGCTCAGACCGGTCGGAAATCGGTCGTAGAGTATAAAGGCAAAAGCGCGCTTGACTGCGAGACAGACACGTCGAGCAGGTACGAAAGTAGGTCTTAGTGATCCGGTGGTTCTGTATGGAAGGGCCATCGCTCAACGGATAAAAGGTACTCCGGGGATAACAGGCTGATACCGCCCAAGAGTTCATATCGACGGCGGTGTTTGGCACCTCGATGTCGGCTCATCACATCCTGGGGCTGAAGCCGGTCCCAAGGGTATGGCTGTTCGCCATTTAAAGTGGTACGCGAGCTGGGTTTAGAACGTCGTGAGACAGTTCGGTCCCTATCTGCCGTGGACGTTTGAGATTTGAGAGGGGCTGCTCCTAGTACGAGAGGACCGGAGTGGACGAACCTCTGGTGTTCCGGTTGTCACGCCAGTGGCATTGCCGGGTAGCTATGTTCGGGAAAGATAACCGCTGAAAGCATCTAAGCGGGAAACTTGCCTCAAGATGAGATCTCACTGGAACCTTGAGTTCCCTAAAGGGCCGTCGAAGACTACGACGTTGATAGGTTGGGTGTGTAAGCGCTGTGAGGCGTTGAGCTAACCAATACTAATTGCCCGTGAGG